>NZ_JAXAVV010000011.1:0-306937 GCF_033949925.1 Lentzea kristufekii | reverse complement strand
AAACTACATCCGTGCAGGTTGAGGCGTGTACGACACTTGTATTGGTTGCAGCGGCGCTAGAACGGCAACATGAAGAGCTCCATCGCGAGAAGGCCTTGGACCGTGAGAAACGTCTTCATGACCGGCGCCTTGAGCTGTATGCCGAGTTGATCCCGGAATCGACAGGATCTTGAAGGGCTTTAGGTCGTACCACCTAGCCCGTGGCAACCCTGACCGACAAGATCCAGAAGCCTTCCGCACGGCGTGCGGGGGCATTGAATCCGACCTCGAAGCAGTGCGTCGATCGTCCGATCAGGTGCTTGCGGTGAGCGAAAAGGCTGTTCGAGCCCTAGTCGATCAGTTCACCCGAGAGGCTGAACAGGTTTCGCGCGATTGAAGCGAGGTGAAGCACTCGACTTCGACCTCCGCGACGGCGAGGTGGCCTTCGCAGCCAACCATCTCATCTGGGACATGAGGATCGAGGTCGGCGTTACGTGTGTCGGCAAAGCAGCGTTACCCCGCAACATCGACTCAAAACCGGTTCACCGACTGGGTGTTGCAGCGAGGGTGTGGCGGCGGTGCGCGGGACCGGTGTTCGGAATCGCGGTGTGCGGCGGGAACGCGACGGGCGCCGACGTCGTCCGATGGACGAACACCTGAGCAGGTCCTGGGGAGCGGAGGAGCCATCAGCAGGTCGAGCGTGCGGGTGCTGGGCTCTCTGGAGGTCTGGCGAAACGGCCGCAGGGAGAATCTCGGCGGCGTCAAACAGCGGGCCTTGCTCGCGCACCTCGCGCTGCACGCGAACACCGACGTCTCGCTCGACCAGCTGATCGAGGCCCTGTGGCCCGCGACTCGGCCGCGGTCGGTGGTGCAGAACGTCCGGACCTACGTCTGGCGGCTCCGGCAGCTGCTCAACGAGCAGCTGCGCACCCACGGCACCGGCTACGTGCTCGAACTCGAGGCTGACGAACTCGACGCGCTGATGTTCGACGAGCTTGTCGCGCAAGCCCGGCGGCGACCCGACGCGGCGCTGGGGTTGTTGCGGCGGGCGGAGTCCCTCTGGCGCGGCCGTCCGTTGGAGGACCTGCCGGGCCACGACGCGTGGGCGCCTGCCCTCGCCCGGCTCGACGAGGCTCGACTCGCGGCTACCGAGCAGCGGCTCGGGTTGCAGGTGGCCTCGGGTGAGTGCGCCGAGGCGATCCCTGAGCTCCGGGCGTTGCTGGCGGAGCACCCTTACCGCGAGAGCGTGTGCGGGCAGCTCGTGCTCGCCCTGCATCAGGACAACCGGCGTGCTGAGGCGTTGCAGGTCTACGCGGACATGCGCGTGCGGCTCACCGACGAGCTCGGGCTGGAGCCCGGATCCGCACTGCGAGAGGCCCAGCTCGCGGTGCTGCGCGACGAACCGGCGCCCGCTCCCCTGCGTCAGCTACCGCCGACGGTGTTCGACTTCTGCGGCCGCGCGGGAGAGATCGCGGTGCTGACGACGGCACTGCGGCAGGGCTCCGCACCGGCCGCGGTGACCGGGCCTCCCGGTGTCGGCAAGTCGACACTCGCGATCCGGGTGGCGCATCAGGTCGGTGAACACTTTCCGGACGGACAGCTCTACGTCGACCTCGGCGGCACCTCCGACCACCCGCGCGAACCGGGTGAGGTGCTCACGGAACTGTTGCACGCCTTGGGGATCACGGGTGCCGCCCTGCCCGCGCAGGTCACCGCGCGTGCCGCGCTGTTCCGCTCCAAGCTCGCCGGTCGGCGGGTGCTGGTGGTGCTCGACGACGCCGCCTCGGTGAGCCAGCTCGTGCCCCTGCTCCCGGCCGACGCGGGCTGCGCGGTCCTCGTGACCAGCCGGCGCAGGCTGTCGGAGCTGCCCGGCGCGCTGCAGGTGGAGCTGTCCCCGTTCTCCCCGGAGGAGGCGGCGGAACTGCTCACCGCCATCGCGGGCGAGGACCGGGTGTGCGCCCAGCCCGACGAAGCGGCGGCGATCGCGGCGGCGTGCGGGCACCTGCCGCTGGCGATCCGGGTGGCGGGCGCGCGGCTGGCCGGGCGCGGGCGGTGGTCGATGCAGGTGCTGCGCGAGCGGCTCGTCGACGAGTCGACGCGGTTGCGCGAACTCACTTCCGGTGAGCTGGCCGTGCGGGCGAGCTTCGACCTGAGCATCCGGCAGCTGTCCCCGCGCGAGTTCCAGGCGTTCGTGCGGCTGGCGTTGCTCGGTCCGCACGACTTCCCGAGCTGGGTGGTCGAGACATTGCTCGGCGAACCGGGCACCGAGCACCTCGTGGACGGGCTGGTCGACGCTCATCTGCTCGAGACCTTCGGCGCGGACGGCATCGGCCAGCCGCGCTACCGGCTGCACGACCTGTTGCGGTGCCACGCCCTGAACCACTCACTGCCGGACGGCCGGGCCGCGCTCGAACGGACGTTGCGCGCGTGGCTCTGGCTCGCGGTCGCGGCCGCACGGCGGTTGCCCGTCACGTTCGGCACCACCATCGCCGACGTCGCCCCGGTCGCGGCACCGGAGCACCTGCTCGCCGAGCCCGTCGCGTGGTTCGAGGCGGAACGGCGCACGTTGTGCGGCGCGGTCGACATCGCGGCGGACGCGGGCCTCGACGAGGTGGCGTGGCAGCTCGCGGCGGCCTGCGTGCCGTTCTTCGACCTGCACAGCCACTACGAGGACTGGGCGCGCACCCACGCGCGGGCGTTGCGGAGTGTCCGCGCGGCCGGCAACGAGGTTGGCGAGGCGGCGTTGCTGCGCGGCATCTCCCAGGTGCACATCTACCGCAGCGAGTTCACGGAGGCCGAGCAAGGACTGCTTGCGGCACAAGAGCTTTACCGCTCGCTCCGCGACGACCGCGGCCAGGGCACCTCCCTCGCGGGCATCGGCGTGGTGTACCGGCTGAAGGCGGAGTACGAGCGCTCGATGGAGTTCTACGGCGAAAGCCTGCGGCTGCTGGAGCTCGCGGGCGATCTGCATTCCGTGGCACACGTGCGGGCGTCGATCGGCGGGGTTCACAGCTCGCTCGGCAGGCCCGAGGAGGCGCGGAAGTGGCTCACGAACGCCCGGCGGCTCGCCGCGGACCTCGGTGACGCACACCGCGAAGCCCTGGTGCTGGTGCGACTTTCCGCGCTCTGCCGCAGCACGGGCGAGCACGAGCAGGAGCTGGTCAGCGCACGCCGGGCCGTGACGATCCTGACGGACCTCACCGACGAGCGGTGCACGGCGTTCGCCCAGGTCGAGCTGGCCGAGGCGTTGATCTCGAACGGCCACCCGCAGGAGGCGCACACCCTCCTGCTGCAGGCGCTGGAAACCTACCGCCGCACCGGAAACCGGGAAGGCGAACCCGCCGCGCGGCGAGCGCTCGCACGCGCGGCGGGATCACTGGATCAGTTGCTGTTGCCGTACTTCCAGCCGAGGTAGTTGCTGAAGTAGCCGGTCGAACCAGGGTGACCGATCTTGCCGCCGACGCTGGTCGACCAGAAGCCGCCGTTGCCGTCCGCGATGCCCACGTGGCCGTACTGGCTGATGTTCCAGAAGACGAACGCTCCCCTGGGTGGCGTGCCGGTGGTGTGGCGGGCGCCGTCCGAGGACCGCCAGTGGTCGATCGCCGACGCGTGGTGCGTCGAGCGGTTCCACGCCAGGCGGACGGCGCGCTCGCAGTAGCCCTCGTACGCCGTGCTGCCGCGACGGTCGGCCATCCACTTGATGGCACCGTCCGCCGTCTGCTGGATGCTGACGTCGCCTTCGACGGCGGACGCGGTGGCCGTGTCGTCGAACCACGGCTGCGCGATCTCGACGTTCGGGCTGAACGCCTGCCCGCCGGCCGCGCCGGCCGGAGCGGCGGTGCCGATCAGGGCCGCGCCGAGCAGGCCGATGGCAGCGACCGTGACTTTGGTGAACCGCATGAGATCCCCTTTTCGCATGTCTGTACGGCCCCCACAGCATCCGGAGGTCGCATACACGGCTGATACATCGGCGATACACGGCGCCAGAGCGGGCGGGTCTCCGTGACCGCGTTCGAACTGGGCTGCCGTCGTGGCACGGGGACGAGCAGGGCGGTCGAAGGCGCAGCGGCGGCGCAACAGCGCGGGCCGTGCGTCCGCGGGCCAGCCCAGAAGGGCGCGGGGGGTCGCGATGCTGGACCTCGCCTCCCGAGCTGCCCGCGGCCACGCGGAGCGCTCGTGGTGGGAGCGCCAGACAGACCTGGCTCGTCATCGGGGCCGTCGGCGCGGTCATCGGCGGGCATTTCCTGATGTGGGAGCTGCTGCTGCCAGGGCTAGGTGACCTGGTGGGACTCGTTCCCGTCGTCTCGACGGTCGTGGGCTGGCTCTGCTGCGGCGGCGCCATCGCGGCGACCGGGGTGACGCTGGTGAACTGGGGCACGTTCTCGGCCGGCGCGAGGTCGCGCTGGACGATCGCGTCGGCCGTCTGGGGCGTCGTGGCGCTGATGGTCGGCGTGCCGAGCAGCATCGCTTTCGACGTGTCGCTGCCCCTCGACTACTGGGCAGGCCTGTTCGCGGGTGCCCGGGGCCTGCTGTCGCTGCCCCTGCTGGCGGGGTTGCCGGCTCTGGCGTGGGTGGGAATCGCACGGTTGCTGCGGCGCAAGGCCCGGTGCTCCCGCACCACGGCGGGGTGGTTGTTCGTGGCCTACTCCGTCGTTCTGCTGTTCTGGGGTGCGACCTCTCTTCGCATGGTGTGAGGTCGGAGGCAGGGACACGTTCCCCGGCACCTACGGAAAGGCATGTCATGCGCGCGCTGGTCCAGCAGAAGTTCGGTGACCCCGCCGAGGTCCTCGAGGTGCGGGAGGTGCCCGCTCCGCAGCCCGGTCCCGGAGAGGTCCTGGTGCGGGTGCTGCTCTCCCCCGTCCACAACCACGACCTGTGGACCGCGCGCGGAACCTACGGTTTCAAGCCCGAGATGCCCGCACGCTCCGGCACCGAGTTCGTCGGGGTCGTCGAGACGCTCGGTGAGGGCGTGGACGGCCTCGTGGTGGGCCAGCGCGTGGCGTCGGGTGGCACCTTCGGCGCCTGGGCCGAGTTCGTGGTCGCGACCGCCCAGACGCTCATCCCTGTTCCCGACGCCATCGGTGACGAGGCGGCGAGCCAGCTGGTGTCGATGCCTTTCAGCGCCATCGCGCTGCTCGACTCGCTGGAGCTCGCCGAGGGTGACTGGTTCGTCCAGAACGCCGCCAACGGAGCCGTCGGCAGGCTCGTCGCCCAGCTGGCGGCGGCCCGCGGCGTCCACGTCCTCGGCCTCGTCCGCCGTGCCGACGGCGTGGCCGAACTGCGTGCGCAGGGCATCGGCGATGTCGTCGCCACCGACGACGACGGCTGGCGCGACCGGGTTCGAGAGATCGTCGGCGACGCGCCGATCAGGGCTGGGGTCGACTCGGTCGGCGGTACGGCCGCAGGCGACGTCGTCTCGCTGCTCGCCGAGGGCGGGCGGCTCGTGGTGTTCGGTGCGATGGCCTCCCCCACCCTCGAGATCAGCTCGGGTGACGTGATCTTCAAGCAGGTCACCGTCACCGGTTTCTGGGGCAGCAAGGTCTTCCCCGCGATGGCGGCCGGCAAGCGGACCTCGCTGCTGGGCGAACTGGTCACGGGCATCGCCTCGGGCGCGCTCACCCTGCCAGTCGAGCACGTCTACTCGCTGGCGCAGATCGCCGAGGCCGCGCGCGGCAACGCGGCCCCGGGCCGGCGGGGCAAGATCCTTCTGCGTCCCTGACAGGTCCGGACCGCTGTTCGTGCGACGCGGGGCCGGATTCCGGATCTTGGTCGAGCGCATCGCGGCCTCGTTCTCGAACTTCCAGTTCACCAGGTGCTTCGACGAGTACACCGGGATCGACGCGAGGGAGCGCAAGGTCGCCGCGCTGCGGTTCCCGCGGTCAGTTCGGCAGGACGAGCCGGTTGGCGATGTCGTACAGGTCGGCCGGTGGTACCCGGCCCGCGATGACGACCGGGGCTCCCTCCAGCGCGTCGAGGACCCACAGCCGGTGGTAGCCGTTCTCGTCGGTGTAACGCGTCGCGCGGCCCTGCACCGGCTGTCCCGGCGTGCCCTCCGGTTCGCCGACGACCGCGCTGTTGACGTGGACCGTCGGCTGGACGGTGCACGTGCCGAGCGAGTAGCTCGTGGTGGCCCGTGGCCCGGGCCGGTCCGCGGGCTGCTGGACGTTGAAGGCGCAGATCCGCATCCCGTTGGGCAGGTCGCGCAGGCCGAACGCCGGGGTGACGGTCGTCGTGCCCGGGAACTGGATGTTCTCCGCGATCCGGCGGCCGTTGTCGACGAGTTGCTGCGCGGGCGCGGTGCTGCCGTGCGCGGCGGACACGTGCACGTACATCGAACCGCCGTCGGGGTGCTCCACGTACAGCTCGTACCCACCTGGCCCGGTGGACACGGAGCTCTCGACGGCGCGCTGTCCCTTGATCGTCACGGGGGAGCCCGGGCCCGACTTGAACATCGCCTGATCCACCGGCACCATCCGGAACTGCTGGACGTCGACCTCCAGAACCTGGCCGCCGGCCGTGACGGTCAGCATGTACTCGCCGCCGTACAGAGGCGCTTCCGGGTTGCCCGCGCTGGACCCGACGTTGATCCGTTGTGCGCGGTAGGCGATCGCGCCCGGCGGGAGCCAGCCCAGGGAGTAGGGCATCCGCAGACCCGCCGGGTCCGGGGCGGTGGGGGCCGAGGTCTGACTGTCTTGGGAACCGTTGGCGGTGGCGACCGTCTGGGACTGGTCCACCGGGTCCGGCCGGTTCAGTGCCACGGCGGTGACCGCGCCGAGGGTCAGCACGGTCGCCCCGGCGGCGACCGCCAGCGGCCGGCTCAGCCCGGAGCGCCTGCTGTCGATGCGTCGGCGGGCCGCGGCCAGCACCGCGTCGCTGTCGGGCGCGTCGTGTTCGCGCGCCGTGAAGGTGTCCTTGATCAGGTTCTCGATGTTCATCTTGTCTCCCTGGCCTCCGCCATCTGCTCGACGGCCAAGCCGTTTCGCAGCGAGGCCAATGCTTTGTGGGCGTGTGCGCGGACGGTGGCCTGGGCGCAGCCCAGCAGCCCGGCGATCTCGGAATCGGGCAACTGCTCGTAATACCGCAGCACCACCACGGCACGTTGGCGCTTGGGCAGCCGCGACAGGCGCTGCCACATGTCCTCGCGCGCGGCGTGGTCCGACGCGAAATCGTCCGCACGTGCCTCCTCGGGGAGGTCACCCGACGTGATCACACGCGCGGACCAGCTATGTCGCCAGGACAGGTAGCCGTTGGTCACCATCCGCAGCACGTACCTGTCGGGATGATCCGCACCGCTGATCCGGGACCAGTGCCGGTACACCTTCACCAGCACGTCCTGCACCAGATCAGCCGCCTGCTCCCGCTCGCCGGTGAGCATCGTCGCGTACCGCAGCAACCGCGGCAGTTGCGCTCGGGCGAAGTCGTCGTAGTCAGCCATCACCTTGGAAGACTCGCCTCGACGGCGATCCGTTTACCCGTCTTCCCGAATGAACACGTTGATCCACTCGACGAGTCGTGGAGGCAGGGAAATACCAGACGACGGTCAGCCCGGACACAACATCACGGAACTGATCACCATGAAACGCCCGCTCGTACTCCCCCACCAGCGTGTCGCACCGGCTGTTCGATCTCGTACCCGCTCAGCCCAGGTCGTTCCAACGGCAGTGTGCGAGGGCACTGAAGCGAACGGATCCGCCGCACAAGACCCCGATGCTGTCGCAACGAGCCACTCCTGCCAATTGGTCACCGTCGGCGCCGTCTAGCGCGACCCCGAACGGCGGAAGCCCATCCACACTCCCGAACCTCGCGGCGCGCCTCGTGGCGGTTCATACTGGATGCTTCTGGGCTGGCTCATCGAGGCTGGTGGATCACATGCTGATTCCGGGGCGTCGCCCGCGGCCAAGCGCGGACGTGGCAGCTGCGAAGGACTCCGCCGCCGCGCGTCTGGTCGCGCTGCGGTCGCTGCTGGAGGTAGCCACCCGTGCGATCGCACTCCAGCCCGCCGCCGAGCAGATCATCGGCGCCTGCGCGCAGCCTGGCGACACCCCGGCGCAGGTGGCCCGCCAGGGCGGCCGGGTCGCGTCCGACTACTGCCGGCTGCACGGATGGGCGATGGACCTCATCGGCGACGCCGACCGCGCGTCGCTGGAGTTCCGGGTGGCTCAACTGCTGCACTACCACGCCGAGATGATCGACACGTGCCTCAAGCTCGCCTTCCCGAAGTTCCGGAGCCCCAGGCTCGAACAGCGACGGCTGGCGTTGCACGGACTCGGCGAGCCGGCACGCACCCTGCGCGACGCACGGGCGGCACTTGCCCTGTGGATCTCCGACCTCGAACGGACCGACCGCGTCGAGCCGCCACACTGAACCGTCGAGACCGCCAGAGCACGCGTGTTCAACGAC
Source organism: Lentzea kristufekii (assembly GCF_033949925.1). Classification (NCBI taxonomy): domain Bacteria; kingdom Bacillati; phylum Actinomycetota; class Actinomycetes; order Pseudonocardiales; family Pseudonocardiaceae; genus Lentzea; species Lentzea kristufekii. The sequence continues at coordinate 298,558 of NZ_JAXAVV010000011.1, read as the reverse complement.
GAGCTGCGGAGGCGAGCCGATGAGCTCCGGACGCGCGCCGGCGACTCCGTCTGGGCGGCCGGCCACGCGGCAGCGCGAGGAACGAGTGAGCCCCTTGAGGCGCACCTCAAGGAGTTCAACGAAGTCGTGACCAAAGCCCTGCCCGATCTCTACTGACCCACCGGCTGCGTTCACCCGTGGACCGGCTTGTCGTCGTGGACCAGCGTTCCGCCGGGCGGTCGAGACGCCGTGGCAGCGCCGCTACACCGACCGCTCCGAGGCGTCGTAGGACCGTCCCGGACGGTCAGGCGCGCTCGACGGCGTCGGCCTGCGGGCCCCGGTCGCTCTGCCGGATGCGGAAGCGCACCCGCTCGCCGGCCACCAGGGGCTCGCCGGAGACCACCGAGACGTGCACGAAGAGGTCGGGCCCGCCCGCGTCGGGGGTGATGAACCCGAAGCCGCGGTCGGCGTCGTAGCGGGCCACCGAGCCGTCGCCGGCGCGGGCTGCGGGCCGGGTGACTGAACGGGCCTGGCTGGGGGCCGCGGCGGCCTCCACCGGCTCGCCGGTGGCCACGAACCGCACCTCGCGCGCCTGACGACCCTGGTCCACGGTGACCGTGGTGAACGAGACCCGGTCGCCCTCGGCCGGCAGGTACAGATCATCGACCAGGGCGCGCACGTGCAGGAAGACGTCGCCCGCCCCGTCGTCGGCGGCCACGAAGCCGAACGACTTCTCCTCGTCGAACCACAGGACGGAGCCGTCGGCACCGTCGCCGGGCGCGACCAGAGGGGCTGTGCGGACCCCGGCGTCGAAGCTCAGCGGCACCACGTGCTGGGCCTGCGGCCCCTTCTCCCCGGCGATGACGACGAAGGCCACCCGCTGCCCGGCCGCGAGGACGCCCCCGGTGACGATGGCTGAGGAGTGCACGAACACCTCCGCACCCCCGCCGTCCGGCGCGGCGAACCCGTAGCCCTTGGCCGGCTCGTACCAGGAGACGGTGGCGAGCACGCCCAGGGCCGCGTCAGACGCGACGTCCCCGGTGACGACGACGTGCAGCGCCTGCGGACCGCGGGGTCCCTCACCGGGCTCGAACTCCACCGTCTGGCCCTCGCGCAGCGCCCGTGCCGCACCCTCACCCTGCACCTGCGAGACGTGCACGAAGATGTCGTCGCTGCCGTCGTCGGGGGCGAGGAAGCCGAAGCCGCGCTCGAGGTCGTACCAACGGACGGTTCCCTGCTGCACGGTGCACTCCTGGTCTCGCGGGTGATCGGGGGTCCAGTGTCCCAGGCACCGCATGTACATCCTGATCCCGACTCGCGGCAGCTCCGCCGTGAGTACATGGCCGAAGTCACCGAGTTCGCGCGCCGTCACCAGCCGTTGCCCGAGTGTGCGGATGTCCTCATTGCGTTTCTCGCCGATCTGGTGCTCGAACGCGCGCTGTTGGCCGACGATCTTGTACCGCCCGAAAAGTCATCGCTGCAGCTCAAGCCCACATCGGTACTCGTTGATCACCCCGCCTACCTGGTGGCTGCGTTCCTGGAGCCCCGCCGCCTCGCTTCCGTTGACCGGTAAGCCAACGTTTCAGTTGGCGGTGGAGCAGGTCACGGCCGGGCGAGCGGGTTCAGGACCGCTGGCGACGAACCCGAACGCGGTGGTTCCCCCAGCAGCGAGCACGGCGTTGTGGCCGGCGTTGGTGACGGTCACCGCGGTCGCGTTCCGGGTCAGGGTGCCGTTCCACAGGTTGCCGATGGTGTGGCCCGCAGCCGGCTGCCACGTGATGGTCCAGCCGGTCAGGCCGCCTCGGCTGGTGTTGCCCACGGTCACCTCGACCTGGTAGCCGCCCGGCCACGAGTTGGTCACCTCGTAACGGGCAACGCACGCGGTCGCGGTCGTGACCGTGGTCGTCGCCGTGGTGGAGTTGGTCTGGGCGCTGCTGCTGGGCCGGTCGCCCTGCACGACGGTGCCGATCACAACACCGGCGGCGACCAGGACGGCCGCACCGGCGACCATCGCGATCACCCGGCGTGGCAGGTGGCGGCGGACGAGCAGCATCCGCGTCCCGCTCTTCGGGGGTGCAGCGGGCAGCGGCAGTCCCTCCGCGACCGCCGCGAGCAGCTTGTGGGCCTCGGCCATCGTCGGGCGTTGTGCCGCGTCACGATGCAGGAGGCGCAGGAGCACCTCGCCGAGCGGGCCACCCGACCGTGGCGGCTCGAACTCCCCCCGGACCACGCGTTGCAGGAGCGCGTAGGGGTTGTCGTCCACACCGAACGGCGGCGCGCCCTCCAGTGCCGCGTAGAGGGTCGCGCCGAGGGAGAACACGTCCGAGGCGAACGTCGCCGCCTCGCCCGCCGCCACCTCCGGCGCCAGGAAGGCCGGCGTGCCGACGATCAAGCGGGCGTCGGTCACCGTGCCCTCGCCGACCGCGCGGGCGATGCCGAAGTCGGTGATCTTCGCGATGCCGTCATCGGCCAGCAGGACGTTGAAGGTCGAGACGTCCCGGTGCACGATGCCCTCTGCGTGCGCCGCCGCCAGCGCTGCGGCGACCTGCCTGCCCACGGCCGCGACCACGCCCGGCGGTAGCGCGCCCCGTTCGGCGATCAGCGCCGCGAGGCTGTGGGAGGGCAGGTACTCCAGCACCAGACAGGGCTTGCCGTCGTGCTCGACGACCTCGTGCACGCTGATCGCGTGCGGGTGCCGCAGCCGACCGGCGACCCGGCCCTCGCGCAGCATCTGCGCCACCGCGTCCGGGGACCGCCGGTCCGTGTTGAGCAGCTTGACCGCGATCACGCGGTCCAGCTGCTCGTCGCGCGCCTGCCAGACCACCCCCATGGATCCTTGCCCGATCAACGACACCAGCCGGTACCGCCCGGCGATGACCTCACCCTCTTCTGGCACATGCCGACGCTACGTGGCTGAGCCGACTATCGGCCACCTTCGACTTCGCGCGAGCTGGGTTCTAGATCTAGAGCGCACTCGCACCGTGACGCGGCCTACGCTCGGTCACGTGCCCGGGACCTCGGCCGGGCCATCTCACTGCGGCAGGACAGCGCCCACGCGTTGCCGTTCGCCGACGCCTCGTTCGACACCGTGGTGTGCACGTTCAGCTTGTGCGCCATCCCGGACCACGAGGCCGCAGTCGACGAGATGATCCGGGTGCTGCGCCCGGCGGGCAGCTGATCCTCGTCGACCACGTCGCCAGCTCCTCGCGGATCGTGCGCGTCAGCCCACGGCGTCGTGCCGGATGTGGTCATCCGGTGCAGCCGGGCACGGCGGGACGCACGTGTGGCAGCGACGTATCAAGTTTCAGAAGTCGTCACGGCCAGTTCGGATTCCCACAAGGCGATCTTGGTGGACAGAGAAGTCGGGGACCTGGCGGCAGAACGCAACGTCGGGTGTCCTGAGGCGATCTCGCGGAGGGCGGACCGCTGGCGATCAGCCGCGATCGACCTCCTTCTCCTGATCAGTCGTACGCAAGAGCCACAGCGCGGTGAAGGCATGGGAGACGGCGAGACAGGCGAAGCGAACCAGCACGGCCGCGATCATGCCGGACGACGAGCGTTACCCGTCGATACCTGCTGACCTGCACGGACATATTTCTCGGTACGCACAGGCCCGCGTGGCGCGACCGAGCTGTACGTGGAGCTCACCCGTGCCACCCAACGGCTCGGCGTGCTGCACCACGAACCGCTGCCCACCTCGCTGGGTCAGCTGGACGAGGTGAACCTGACGATGTAGTCGCCGTCCCGGTGCGCGGTGCATCGCACCGCTCACCGGGGACGGGCATCACGCTCGTCGTCGTGCTCGCGGTGTTCGCACTTCTGCTGGCCACCGCGATCTTCTTCCTGTCCACCTGAAGTCAGGACTGTGGCAGAAGTTGCCATTGCTGGTTGGCACCGCCGTTGGCAGTCCATTGCACGACCTGCGCACCGTCGCTTGTGGACTGTGCGTAGACGTCCGCCGCGAGGCCGTTGCCGACGTTGACGATGGTGAAGTAGCCACCAGCCGCCGGCCGCAGGAACCATTGCTGGTTGGTGCCACCGTTCGCGGTCCACTGCTGCAGCTGCAACCCGGTGGTGGAAGAGGAACCGTTGACGTCGAGCACCTTGCCGGTCGCGTCGTAGCGCAGGCTGAAGGCTCCGTTCTGCCCGGTGCCGAGGGTCCAGGTCGCGTTTCCGGTCTGCTGCACGGCTTTGGCGCCGTCGGCGGTGGAGTTGCCGGCGATGGCCAGCGGTTTGCCGCTGTTGCGGTTGACGATGCGGTACTTGCCCGGCGTGGGGCTCTGGCCGGCGCCTAGGGTGAAGTACTGGGCCGTGTCGGTGAACGTGGTGGTGCCGGACTTGGCGGTGGACAGGACGAGGTACACCCGTGAGCCGCTGGCAGGGGTCGTGAAGGACACGGGCTGTGTCACGCGCGACCCCAGCGGGATGGTGAGGGTCGTGCTGCCGGAGGCGATCACCGCGCCGGTGGGGCTGTCCAGCCGGGCACTCCAGGCGAAGTCCACGGCGGTGCCGGTGAGGGTGTCGTTGAAGACGGTGACGGTGCGGTCGACCCTGGTGTTGCCGGCGTAACCGGGAACGGCCGACGGTAGCGGGAAGCTGCCGTTCGCGTCGGACGCACCGGAGGCCGACCAGTAGGGCAGATCGATCGCGGCGACCGGGTTGAACCCGGCCTGGACCCGCTGGATCTGGGCATTGCTCCACGGGTCGGGCAGGTTGTCCACGCCGTAGACGGGGCGGCCGCCCTCCTCCGGAATGAAGTCCGTGGTCCGCACGCCGGGGATGACGCTCGCCCAGGCGGACAGCAGCGTGTACGGCCGTATGTCGCTGGTGTCCTTGCCGCGCTTGGCGGCGGTCGCGGTGGCGAACCACTCGAAGCCCTGCTTCGTGTTGCACGCCGGCCAGATGAACTCGCCCTCGCCGTCCGGCCGACCGGCCACGGACCAGGTCTGCTCGCCGTAGCGGCCGAAGCCGTCGAGGTAGTGCGGGATGAGGTTGAAGTTGGCCTGCGTCATGCTGGGATACTGGTTGGGCGACCCGCCGGTGCCCAGCTCGGCGATGATCGGCCTGGTGCCGTCGGCGCCGTTCATGGCCGCGTACAGCTCCCGCTGGAACTGCTCGGAGTCGAACTCGCCGCCGTTCGGCTCGTTCACCTGACTCCAGCGGATGATCGCGGGATGGTTGCGGTCGCGCAGGACCAGTGCGCGGGCGTGGGCCACCATGTTGGCGCGACCGGCGTTGAAGTCCTGTGGGCCGCCGGAGCCGCGGATGGCGGTCTCGTCAATGATCATCAAGCCGAGCTCGTCGGCCGTGTCGAGCATGTACGGGCTGGCCGGCTCCTGGTGGATCCGGACGACGTTGTAGTTGAGCCGCTGGTAGTTGTCGACCGCCTGCGGCCAGCCGCCGTTGCCCGCCGAGGGCGGCAGGAAGCCGGGCAGCGTGTGGTAGGCGTCGCCCTTGCCGCCGTTGTTGATCCGGTCGTAGTCGGCACCCTGCAGGTTGTCGCCGCGCACGTTCAGCCGCACACCGTTGAGGCGGTAGTGCTCGCCGTTCTGGGTGCTTTCCCGGAACCCGAACCGGTACGTGGCGTCGCTCGTGCGGCCGTCATCGGTGGACGCGTGCACCGACAGCCGGTGCAGCTGAGCGCGATATCCCTGGCGGTACGGCACGTTCGGCCACCAGTACGACGCGGAGCCGAGAGACCACACCACCGGGCCGACGGTCACCGTCGCGGTGGATCGGGCCGCGACGGTGACCGTGCGGCTGGGCAGGGCGGGGTAGCTGAAGTTCGCGCCGTTGTCCGAGGCGAGCGTGCCACCGAGGGTCACGGTGCGGGCGCTGCCAGAGGTGTTGGTGACCGACACGTCATAGGTGAGGCTCTGGTCTGTCACCGAGGTGCGAACGAAGGCGTCGCTCACGTAGACGGCCGGGTACACGCGCAGGAACGCCGAACGGAAGATGCCCTGCGGCACCGCCTCGGACCAGCTGGCGGCGTCGGGAACCAGGTACTTGCCCGCCGGCGTCTTCAACGCGTTGCGGCCCTTCACGTTCACGCTGATCGTGTGCGTGGTGCCAGGCGCCGCGACAGCGGTGATGTCGAAGTTCGACGGGGTGAACGCGGTCGTCTGGGTGGCGACGACCCGCCCGTCGACCGACAGGGTCGCCTGGTGGTTCACCGCGCCGAACTCGATCCACGCCGACTGCGGCTGCCCCGAGTCGGGCACGGTGATGGTGCGCGAGTACGTCGCCTCCGACACGTCGGTGAAGCCCTGCTTGTACCAGCCACCACCGGGCACGGTGATCGTCGTGGCCGGCCGGCCCGCCGGCGTGAAGCTCCACCTGCCGGCCAGATCGACGGACCCGATCGCGGCGTTGCCCGCGGCGACCCCGTTCACGTCCGGCACCGGGGCGGCGGAACCAGCCGCCGGGACCGGGGTTGTCACCCCGGCCACGGCCAGCACTACCGCGACCACGGCCCGCACCAACACTCGTGCCATGCCTGAACTCCTTGTCCTGGCTAAGAGTTCTCATCACTGGCGGCGGGCCAACGCAGAGTCCACAGTGGACGAACCTGTCACTGGTATTCGTCGAGTCGAGGGCAGAGAGCGCGCAGTCCCCAAGGTAGGGCTCGGCGCCGCGACGGTCAATAGGTAGTACATGTTGAAGGGAACGAGTCGGACTAGTCCACCTGGACGCCTGGTCAGGGCGGTCGCTACCTGCATACTTGGCCATATTGGTATGACTCATCCACTTCGATCCACACAAAAAAGCGCACCCGAAGTGGGTGCGCCCCTCTGTTCGGAAGTCCTACCAGCCGCGCTCGGCGAGGCGGTGCGGCTCTGGGATGTCGTTGACGTTGATGCCGACCGTGGCTTCACCCAGGCCGGAAGACCTTGGCGATGACGTCCGCGTCGCCATAGAAGGTGGTGGCCTTCACGATGGCCTCGGCGCGCTGGGCGTCATGGGCAGTACCGCGCGCGAGCTGACGAACAAGATTCCTGACGGCAACGAGACAACGATTCGGAAGCATGCCATGCAGTTTTACGAGGCTGGTTATGCCTTAAGCAAGTTGTCGCTGATGGTGGTCATCCGCCGTCGATGCACCACCTCGTCAAAACCTGGCCGAGCCCTCTGGCACGATGTCGCCGCATCTACGTCCCGGTCAACCCAGAACCTGTACCCCCAGCGTTGAACGGCAACAGGTTCTGGTTCGCCGCTGTTCGAGCCGCGGTCAGCGCGGCAGGACGAGCCGGTTGGCGATGTCGTACAGGTCGGCCTGAGGTTGCGCTCGGGCGAAGTCGTCGTAGTCAGCCATCACCCTTGAAGACTCGCCTCGACGGCGCTCCGTTTACCCGTCTTCCCGAATAAACAGGTTGATCCACTCGACGAGTCATAGAGGCAAGGGATACCAGCCGACGTCACAAGGGGCGATCTGTGCACAAACGCGGTTTCATCCATGCGGCAGTCTTCGCCGTGGTGGCCACCGGTGTGGCCGTCTTACCGGCAGCCGCGCGACAACCTGCACCGGCGCCGGCCGAGGCGCCCAGGACGGTCACGCTGATCACCGGCGACAAGGTGACCGTGACCAGGAAGGACGGCTCCTGGGACGCGAAGATCCAGCCGGCAGCCCGGCTCGGGCCGGTGCGGTTCATCAAGTCGGTCAGCGCCAAGGGCGTCACGGTGATCCCATCGGTCGCCGAGCCGCTGATCCGGGCGGGCACACTGGATCGCAAGCTGTTCGACGTGACCGGCCTGATCGACCTGGGCTACGACGACGCCCACACGCCTGAGATCCCGCTGCTGGTCGAGTCCAAAGGCGCCCGGACGCTCGGCAAGATCACCCGTGAACTGCCGACGGTCGGGCTCTCCGCGGTGGCCACGCCGAAGAACAAGGCCGCGGAACTGTTCGACAAGGCCGACGTGGGCAAGATCTGGCTCAACGGCAAGGTTCATCCATCACTGGACGTGAGCGTGCCGCAGGTCGGCGCGCCGGCCGCCTGGCAGGCCGGGTACACCGGCGCGGGCGCGACCGTCGCTGTCCTCGACACCGGCTACGACCCGAAACACCCTGACCTGGCCGGGATCGTGAAGGGCGAGAAGGACTTCACCGGCGAAGGCATCGTCGACACCGTGGGGCACGGCACGCACGTGGCCTCGACCGTCGCCGGCCGTGGCGCCAAGTACACCGGCGTCGCCAAGGGCGCGGACCTGCTGATCGGCAAGGTCTGCCAGACGGGCGGCTGCCCGTTCGACGCGATCCTCGCGGGCATGCAGTGGGCCGCGGACAGCGGCGCCAAGGTCGTGAACATGAGTCTGGGGGCGGGTCCGGTGACGGCGTCAGCAACCCGCTGGAGATCGCGGTCAACCGGCTCTCGGCCGAGAAGGGCACGTTGTTCGTGGTCGCGGCCGGAAACGACGGCCAGAGCAGGCCGGTCGCGAGCCCGGCATCCGCGGACGCCGCGCTGGCCGTGGCCAGCGTGAGCAAGCAGGACAAGTACAGCAGGTTCTCGCAGCCCGGACCGCGGTTCAAGGACCACGCCGTCAAACCGGACATCTCCGCGCCCGGTGAGGACATCGTGGCCGCACGGGCCGAGGGCACGCTCGCCGACCGCGCTGTCGACGAGCACCACGCGCGGCTGAGCGGCACCTCCATGGCGACGCCGCACGTGGCTGGTGCCGCGGCGATCCTGGCCGCGCAGCATCCGGACTGGACCGGCCGGGAGATCAAGGCCGCGCTGATGGGCAGCGCGACCCCGATCGACGCCACGATCTACCAGCAGGGCGCCGGCCGGCTCGACGTGGGCCGGGCGTCCAGGCAGACGATCATCCCCAGCACCGGGAGCCTGAGCCTCGGTTTCGTGCGGTGGCCGTACAACCAGCCCGCGCCGACCAAGCAGATCACGTACAGCAACACCGGCGGCACACCGGTTTCGCTGCAGCTGAGCATGGACGCCCCGGCGTTCCGCACGAACGTCGACCAGGTCGTGGTGCCCGCCAACGGCGAGGCCACGGTGTCGGTCACCTTCGACCACTCCGCCGCCCAGATCGGTGTCCACGGAGGCAGGCTCGTTGCCAGGAGCGGCGCCGGCGACACGGTGATCCAGACGCCGGTCGGCGCGTACAAGGAACCGGAAAGCTATGACCTGACGACGAAGCTGATCGACCAGAACGGCGCTGCGCCGGCCGACGGCCTGCTGGCGAGCGCGATGTGGGTTGCGCTGGGCACAGGCCAGGATGATTTCGACCTGATGGGGAACAACAGCACCGTGCGGCTGCCCGCGGGCCGGTACGCCGTGCTGGGCACGATCCAGACCGCAGTGCCCGGTCAGCCCCTCCCGACGAGCACCAGGGTGGCCGATCCGGAGGTCGGCCTGCACAAGGACACCACGGTCACGCTGGACGCCAGGAACAGCAAGAAGGTCACCGTGCAGACCGATGAGAAGGACGCCCGCCCGATCTCCTGGACGAACGGGATGGTCGTCGACACCGGAGCACGTGGAGTGGGCTACTACAGCCTGTCGGACTACAACGAACACACCGCGCCCACCACCAAGCACACCAAGGAGTTCCGGTACTTCGACCGGATGAAGCTGGAACGGCCCCAGGTCCGGCTGACGGTCGACAAGCCCGAGTCGTTCGAGGTCCCCGTGGAGTGGATATCGGGCTCGCCGCGGCCGGCCGGCTCTCGTGCACTGTCCGCTGTGGACGTTGGACATGCCACACCCGGCGAGATCGCTGCGGCCGATCTCAAGGGCAAACTGGCGGTGTTCACCCTGGGCAACGGTGAGGGCCTCGAGTTCAGCCCACGGGTGCGGGCAATCGCCGAGGCGGGCGCGAACTCCGCACTGTTCCACTTCTCCGGCAGCGCCGTGCGGTTGATGGAGGCGCCGCCACTCCCGTTGACAGCCACGTTCGGCCCCGAGGGTGCTCGGCTGGCGAAGTTGCCGAACGCGTCCGTCACGTTGACCGGTTTGCCGGTGAGCCCGTACCGGTACGAGCTCGTGTTCCCCAGCTACGGGGACATTCCGGCGAACGTGACCTACCGGCCGCGCAACAGCGATCTGGCCACGGTGAAGACGACCTACCGGGCGCCGGCGGACGGTGTGGGCTACGCGTCGATGTTCGCCACGGACGGGAAGTACGACCTGGAGGGCGCGCTGGAGTCGACGCCGACTCCGCTTCCCCGGGAGCGGACCGAGTACTACTCCCCTGCCACTTGGACGAACTCCGTGAGCGTGCCGGCGGGCGGTGCCGCACAGGACTACGTGGCCGCCAAACGGACCTTCAAGTCCGGTGACAAGGCCACCGTGGACTGGGGCAAGGCCGTGATCGGGCCGGGTGTCACCGGGCCGGTGGGCTTCTTCTCGGCCGAGCCGCACCTGGCGTACCGCGCGGGCGAGAAGATCAACACCCGTCTGCCGCTGTTCTCCGACTCGGCCGGCCACTCCGGGTTCCCCGATTCCAGTGACACCGGCGACACCGTGCTCCACATCGACGGCAAGGAGATCGCCCGCAGCGGCCAACCCGGCAGCGGGCAGTTCACGGTGCCCGCGGGCGCGGCGAACTACCGGCTCACCGCCGAGGCGAGCCGGAACAACCCGGGATGGCCGCTGTCCACAAAGGTCAGCGCGGAATGGGGTTTCCGTTCCGGGCACACCACCGCCGCCACACCACTGCCGTTGCTGTCGATCGGTTTCGACCCCGAGCTCGACCTGACGAACCGCGCGCCCCGCAACGCACTGTTCTCGGTACCGTTGCGCGTCGACCGCCAGCCGGGCGCACAGGGCGGCAAGGCCGAGCCGAAGCAGGTCGAGGTGTCCCGCGACGACGGGCGGACCTGGCAGCGGGTGCCGGTGCTGCACGTGAACGGCACCTGGTCGGCGGTCATCCGAAACCCGGCGTCCGGGTTCGTGTCGCTGCGCGCGAACGCTGCGGACCAGGACGGCAACACGGTGACCCAGACGGTCATCAGGGCCTACCGGGTGAACTGACCCGCAGTTTTTGACTGCGCGGCGGTCGCGACAGCGTCCGCCGCGCAACTTGTGGGGTGTCAAGCTGCGATCTGCACCCGCTAAGTGGCTCTCACGCGTCTGGTGTCGTATGCCCACATCGCGATCTCGACGCGGTTGCGTGCGCCGAGCTTGGTCATCAACGATGCGACGTGGTACTTGACCGTGCTCAAGCCGACGAAGAGCTCGGTGGCGATCTCGGCGTTGGTCCGGCCCCGTGCCACCAGCGCGAGCACCTCCTCCTCGCGCTCGGTGAGCGGGTCGATGGGCTGGACCGGTACCACCGGCGCCTGGCCGGCGAAGATCGCCAGCAGCCGGCTGGTGACGTTGGGGGCGATCAGCGCGTCCCCGTTGGCCGCCGCGTGGATGGCCTGCACGAGGAGCGCCGGACCGGCGTCTTTGAGCAGGAAGCCGCGGGCGCCGGCGCGCAGGGCGCTGAGGACGTACTCATCGAGGTCGAAGGTGGTGATCACGACGACCGCCATCGGGTCCGTCACGTCCGGCCCGGCCAGGCGCCGCGTCACCTCGACGCCGTCGAGCCCGGGCATCCGGATGTCGACGAGGAGGACATCGGGACGCAGCCGGGTCGCCAGGTCGAGCGCTGTGAGCCCGTCTGGTGCCTCCCCCACGACCTCGATGTCGGGTTGTGCGCCGAGGATCAACACCAACCCGGTCCGGACCAAGTCCTGGTCGTCGGCCACGACAACACGGATGCTCATCCCAACGCCTCCACCGGCAGCACGGCCTCGACCACCCAGCCACCCTCGGGCCCCGGCCCCGCGGAGAACGATCCGCCGAGGAGCTGGGCGCGTTCGGCCATGCCCAGCAGGCCGAACCCGGGCTCCGGGGCCGGCCCCGGCTCGGTCTGTCCGTCATCGCTGACACGCAGCCTGACGGCGTCGCCCTCCCGGCGTACGTCGATCTCGACGCGGGTCGCGCTCCGGGCGTGCCGTACGGCGTTGGTCAGCGACTCCTGCGCGAGCCGGTACAGCGCGGCGTCCACGGGTCGTGCCAGCCGAGTTGACGAACCGTCCAGCGAGACCTCGACGGTGGGCGTCGCATCGGCGCGCGCAAGAGCAGGCAGGTCCGCCACACCCGGCTGCGGTGAGTAGGCGACGGTTTCCTCCTCACGCAGCACCCGCACCACGGATCTCATCTCCGCCAGGGTTCGCGACGCTTCAGACTCGATCACGGCCAGGAACTCGGCAGCCTTCTCAGGCTGGATGCCGGCGACCACACCACCGGCCTGCGCCTGCACCGCGATGGCCGAGACGTGGTGGGCCACTGTGTCGTGCAGCTCGCGCGCCAGCGCCACCCGCTCCTGATTGCGGATCTCGCGCTGCTGGCGATGCCAGAGGTCCGCGCGGTAGCGGAACACCGCCGCGAGGGCGACGAACAACAGCAAGAGGACGATCCCGCCGAAAACGTCGGCCCAGCCTGCGGAGGAGGCGTACATCCCCAGCGCGACGACGACTGTCACGAACCCCGTCCCCAGGACCATCTCCCGTCCCGAGCCCCACCGCACCAGGGAGTAGAGCAGGATCAGGACGGCCATGGTGGAGTAGAGGCCGAGGTCCCCGGCGTGCGCGGTCAGCTGGAGGACCGAGAGCAGCCCGGCGACGCCCCACCCGATCAGGGCGGCCGTCAGGGGGCGGCTTCGCCGCCAGAGCAGGGCAGGCATCAGCGCCAGGGCGAGCACCGTCACCAGGGGTTGCCACGCCAAGCCCGGCCGAGCGATGCCCTCGACCAAGGTGGCGGCCGCGACCACGCCCACCAGCAGCCAGTCGAGCCGACCAATGGGTGGGGCGTCAGCAGGCTGCGGCTCGTGCCAGATGGAGCGCCGGACAGTGACCACGGCTCCAGCGTAGGGATCGGCGCGCCTCGGCGTACCCGCCGAAAGAACAGGAGAGGGACCGTGCCATCGGCCAGGCGAACCCCAGCCTCCGGGCTGGGGCGCCCGCCGCCGGGTTCAGCGATCGTGGACCTACCGATCCTCACCACGACAACGGAGCCCATGATGAGAACACGTCAACCCGCCACCGCCACACTGGAAGACCAGCGGATCCCGGTGAGAGCCAAGCTCGCCGCAACGTGGACGAGCTTCATGTTCCTGTACGCCTACGTGGACATTCTCAACTTCTTCACGCCCGGCGTCATCAAAGACATCCTCGACGGCAAGGTCTTCGAGTTCGGCCTCTCCCAGACCTTTTCGACCACGGCGCTGACCCTCATGGCCGTCCCGATCTTCATGGTCGTGCTGTCGATGACGCTGCCCGCCCGGGCGAACCGCGTCACCAACCTCACCGTCGCCTCGCTCTACGTCCCCGTCACGGCGTTCAACGCGGTGGGCGAGTCCTGGCTGTACTTCTACGGCCTTGGCATCGTGCTGGAATTGATCCTTCTCGCCCTCATCGTGCGGTATGCCTGGACGTGGCCCCGCACCGCACCGTCGGCGACCAGCGCGGACCGTGAAACCGTTCGCGCCCAACAGCAAGCGTAAATCCAAGAGCAGTCTCCGTCCTGAACGGAGCCATCTGTCCCGGTGCCACGGCGCGGGCCTCCTGGCGGTGGGGCACCGACCATCGCTGGGACCCAGCCCAGCAGAACCAACCAGCCACCTGGACGGCTACCGAAGAGCGGGCCCGATCCACCGGCGGACCAGAGCCCGCAGCTGGTCGTCGGTGAGCGCCGGTGTCGAGGGATGCTGCAGGAACGACAGGAAGAGCCGCATCAGGATCTCGGCGAGCCCTTGGAGCTCGTCGTCGGTGGCGATCCCGGCACCGGCCCAGTCCACCGGCACGTCGCGGAGGATGCGCGCGCCGAGCGCGAAGGACTCAGGGGAGGTCACCGCGACGGTGAAGAAGTCGGATTCGCCCGCCTGCAGGAGCAAGCCCAGGTACGGCTCCCGCGGGACCTCCAGGACGCCGAACACCACGGACTCCACGGCCACCTCGGCCGGGCTGCCGAACGAGGCGAGGTGCCGTGCCATCCGCGCGGCGAAGTCCTCGACGCCTGCCAGCGCGACGGCGCTGAGGATGTCCGCGAGGCGTGGGAAGTAGCGGTAGACGGTCTGCCGCGTCACGCCCGCCTCGGCGGCGACCACGGACATGCTGGTCTTGGCGAGCCCGACGCGGTCCACGCAAGCCATCGCCGCCTTGACGATCCGGCGGCGTGCCTCGTCCTCGGTGCCGGGCGGGTTGCCCTGCCAGCCGTGGTACCCCATGCGCACCATCATCCACGAGAGCGTTGGCTCAGACGGTGGAAGGTGCTTTCCGGTGCACGCGACGCAGCGCCGCGAGCAACAGACCGGCCCCGATGAAACAGGCGAGCGCGTAGAGCGCGCCTGCCATCGGTGGGCCGTCAGGAAGAGCGCTGATCCAGAACACCGCCATCCCGCCCAGGTAGACGGCCGGGTAGATCCGGACGAAGTCCGACAGCGGTTCACCAGGCCCCTGCGACCTCAGCTGCGACATGACGATCCAGCCACCGGCCAGCCACACCAGGGCCAGCTCGACGCCGAAAACCCAGGCCTGCGCGGTGGCGTTGCCGCTGAAGAAGCTCGACGGAATGCCCGCGATCGCCATGGTCGGTGGCGTGAGGACACCGGCGAGCAGAACGCGCGGCACCAACGACCGCCCGCGGCGCTCGCCGACCAGGCGCACGACCAGATAGGTCATGGCCCCCAACGAAACGGACGCGAACAGCAGCATGCTCGTCATCGGCACCGCTGCCAGCGCGGGGTGGTTGACGATGCGGTTGTCCGGGTTCCAGGCCCACCACTTCAGCTGTGGTCCGATGTGGTCGAACACCTCGTAGAACACCTGGCAGGCGAAGGCGACGGCGACCGACCCCACGAGTGCGCCTCGGCGCCGGAAGATGCCGAGCGACCGCACCAGCTCGTAGGCGAGCTGACTGATCACCGGGTAGAACGCGATGATGTAGAGCGGCAACCTGTCCCACATGAACTGCACGGTGAACTGGTTGTGGGCGAAGATGAAACCGTAGATCTCGTTGAGTCCGAACCACTCCGGGAAATACAGCGGTGGTTCGATCACCGCGAGGTACACCAGCGACGTCCACCACAGCGCCAGGTTGATCGGATCGCCGTGGCGGTAGCGGCGCAACGCGTGCACCAGAGCGAAAACGGCGCCGCCGATGATGAGCAGTTCGAGCAGTGGCATCGTCCAGTGCACGAGATCCCACGGAAACCGCACCGACGCCACGGGTGACACGTCGTGGCAGTCGAAGCCGAGGCCGCGGGCGACGGCTTCCGCCTCCGGCCCGCACACGGCGCTCATCGCGCGGCAACCGTTGCCGCGGCACCGTCCGGCGAGTAGTCCGTGGCCGGCGGCTCCGCCTGGGGATCGAACCCGAAGGGAATCCGCTGCCGTCCCAGCGCCGTCCGGATCCGGTAGCGCACGAGCGCCGCGATCACCCTCGGGTTCCGCATCATCTCACCCAGCGATTCGTCCATGTTGAACACCTTCGCGAAGTGCTCGTCGACCACCTCGTACTCACGCGCCGCACCGACGATGAGACTGAAAGCCGGGCCGGACATGGCCGCGAGAACGCGACGCCACCACTCCGGCACCTTCTCGGTGCCCACCGCGCACTCGTAGCCCTGGTCCCTCGCCATGGCCAGCGACCAGGGCACGGTGAGCGATTTGCGTTGCGCCACGAGGAACCTGGTGTAGAACTCCGCGTCGAGGCGTTGCGCGCGAGACAGGTGCTCGCGCAGCAACAGCGCAGACATCGCCGCAGAACTGATTCCCTGTGCGTAGAACGGGTTGAAAGCGCAGATCGAGTCGCCGACGAACACCAGACCAGGTGTGCTCAAGCGGTCGTAGCGCCGCCACTTGTTGCCCGTCGACCGGGTCAGGTGCACCTCCGAGGTGGGTGAACACCGGTCCATCGCGGCTGCGAACAACGGCGTCCGCACCCGGCGCGCCGACTCGACGAACGCCTCGGTGGTGCGGGGCATGTCGATGCCCCACGAGCCCATGCAGGCGATGACGCGGTTCCCCTCGATGGGAAAGAAGTTCACCAGGAACTCGTGCTCCGCGGGGTGCTCCCCCTTGTCCGGGGTGGGCATGATCACCAGGTGCTGCCACCACCACGACGCCGGTCGTTCGGCCGGTGAGGGCAGCTCGTACCAGCGCGAGGTGTAGGTGACCTTGGCGTCGAGCGTGCGCACCTCGGGCTCGGGCCATCCGGCGGCCACGAGCCAGCCGCTGACCGAAGACCCGCGCCCCATCGCGTCCACCACCAGGTCGGCTTCGAGGTGCTCCTCGCCGGCGGACGTGGACAGGCCGACCCCGGTGACCGCCCCGTCCCGCGTGGTGAGGCCGTGCACCGAGACACCCTCGCGGATGGTCGTGTTGGGCAGAACTCGAACCGCGTCGCGCAACACGCGTTCGATGAGGATCCGCGACCCGTAGATCATCGTCATCGCCCCGCGCTTGCGCGCCGACCAGCCCTCCCCGTCGAGGTAGGCGGCGTCCAGAGACGGCATCAGGTGCAACCCGCCCGCAGCGATGAGCTCGTCCTCGAATCCGGGGAACAGCGCCCCGATCGCGCGCCGTCCCGAGTTCAGCAGGAAGTGCGGGTGCTTGCTCTGCGGCACGCCACGCCGGTGCTCCGCGGCGGCGGGGAGCTCGTCCCGTTCCAGCACCACCACCTGGTCGAAGTAGGGGGCGAGCGCCCCGGCGGCGCACAGACCAGCGGTGCTGCCACCGAGTACGACGGCGGTTCTGCCCAGCGTCACGCGGACCACCCCTCGTCATTCATACAATCAGGACTCGAATGTATGAATGACGACGGGTGGCGTCAATCCGGCTTACGGGCTACGGCTTGTCCGCGACCTTGACCCTGTCCTCGATGATCTGGGCCTGAGCTGCGAACTTCCCGACGACGCCCCGGACCTCGTCATGGCCGGGGCGTCACGAGCCGAGTCTGGAACGGCGAACGAGCACGGTTCATGGGATGGTGAACTCGCCCTGGTTCAGCGTGCGCGGGTGGAAATAACCGCTTCCTTGATCGCCGAAGGCAGCGTCGTCGTGGCGAACTCCCACATCTTCGGGCCGTTCATGTGGAAGTAGTGGCGGCGCGCGCTGACGGTCGCGTGCGACGCCGGTTCGGCGCTGCCGCCCGCGGGTACGCCGACCACCTCGGCCTGCGTGCCGTCGGCCATCAGGTGCGCGGACAGCACGCCGTAGCCGCGTGACCGATCATCTCGGTACCGGTCAGCAGCGCGTACATGCCGAGGAAACCCTCGGCGACCCAGGTCTTCTTGAGCTGGTACTTGTCGTGCACCGGGTTCTCGGCGCTGAAGCGCGGAAGCTCCGGGTCGATGGGCGCGTTGCCGATGACCACGAACGGTTCCTTGGCGAAGTCGCGCAGCATCGAGGCCTCGCAGAAGTCGGCGAACCTCGTCGGCACCTCGCGGTCGTCACGCAGCTGGGAGAGCTCGTGCATGAACTTGTCGTAGTCGGTGTAGGGGTGCGACTCGACGTCCAGCAGCACCTTGCCCAGTGCCTCGGACTCCTCGCGGGTGAACACGAAGCCGTAGTCGATGAACTTCACCGTTTTCCTCCAGGGTGAGGCGACGGACGGGCGGAAGTGCCCGGCCGTGGTGTGCGAAGCGGGATCAGGCGAGCTCGAACACCGTGGCGGTGTCGAGGAGGTCGAGGTCGCGGCGCAGTGCCGCGAAGTCGTCGTTCCACAGCAGCACCGACGCGGCGAAGTCGCGGATGTCGGTGGCGTCGGTCAGCGCGTCGCCGACCGCGAGGTTCCACGTCCAGCGGTGGTCGGAGGCAATCGCCGGCCTCTTCAGCGCCGTGACGGTGCCAGCCTTCTTGGGGAAGTACACGTAGGCGGCGAACGGGCCGCGGTGGTTCGCGGGCGAGGTGAACGGCTCACCGCGCTGCAGGGTGAAGAGCGCCTGCTCGATGTCGACGCCCCAGCGGATACGCCCGGTCATGGGGATCAGCGCGGCGGGTGCGCGTGCGGCGATCTCCAGGAAGATCGGCTCTCCTGCGGCGTTGACGAAGATCTCGTGGTGGAACACCCCGTCGCGGGGTTTGTGCTCGAGGGTGGCGAGCACCTTGTCGTTGAACGCCTTGAGAACCGGCACGACGGGATCGTCGCCGGGCGACGTGAACGAGCCGTTGACCTTGCCGTCCGCGTACTCGTGACAGGGGTGCAGGTCCTGGTTGACGTGCACGTGCACGACCTCGGCGTCCCGCACGGCGGAATCGACGTGGTAGAGAGTTCCCTCGACGAACTCGTCGATCTCGAACTCCCACGGCCCCGCGCTCGCCGCCCAGTTCCTGAGCTCGTCGGCCGTGTCGATGCGTGCCGCGCCGACGGCACCCGACTCGTTGACCGGCTTCACGAACGCGGGAAGGCCGACGATGCCGAGGACCTGCGCGACGTAGGAGTCCGGGTTCTCGGCGTAGGCATCGGCATCCCACGGCGCGTGCCTCGGCATCCTGATTCCCGGTAGCGCCGCCTTCATCGCGAGCTTGTCGGTGAACGGCCGCACGTTCACCGGCCGGTCACCGGTGATGCCGAGCTTCTCCCGCACGACCGCGACCGCGCCGAGCACGTACTCGTCGTGGCACAGCAGCCGGGTCTCCCCCGCGTGCCGATCGACGATCGCGCCGACCGTGCGAGCGAGCCCGTCGGGCGTGAAGTCGGAGGTCACGACGATCTCGTCGAACACGTCCGCCCGTCCGCGCTGCCGCAACGCCGATTCCTTGACGGGGCTGCAGATCAGGACCAGCGACCGGTCCGGCCGAGCCAACGACGCCGGATCGATGCGAAAGGAGGCGACGTTCTGGACGACGATGTCGAGCTTCCCGATGCGGTCGAATCGTTGCTCGTTCTCAGGCATGCCACGAATCTGGCACGCGTTCCACCGCGCGCACAGCGCCTCGGCGGACATCAAGCTGCAGGCGCGCCTGCAGCTTGATGTCAGAGTCCCCGGTGTTCGCCCCGACCGAGGAGTTCTGTCCACTGTAGACATTTGGACCACTGTTTCCGCTGGTCCCGGTCCGAGCGTCAACGTCAGAGCGCTGCGCGGCGCGCTCACCCGTCGAGGACGGGGTTTCCCGGCGCGGACGTGGTCTCGTCCGCTGTGAGACGCTCGTCGTGGGACACCACCTGGTAGCGGAAGGCGGCGTCGGTGAGTGGTGAGCGACTGGCGGGGATGCGGGCACTGCTCGCCGACGATGCGGCGGCTCGCGGTACCGCGGTGTCCAGCGAGGCGGCGTGCGAGGCGTGTGTTCGCCTGACCGGGGTGAGCGGTGTTCAGCTGACCCTGATGAACGGCACGAGCAGGGGCGGGTCGCGGTACTCCACGAACGAGATCGGCGACCAGCTGGAGGACCTGCGATTCGTCCTCGGTGAAGGCCCCTGCGACGACGCGGTCCGGTTCGGTCTTCCGGTGCTGGTTCCCGATCTGGACTCCGGGGAGAACCACCGGAGGTGGCCGTTGTTCACGCTGGCTGCCGGCGCCACAGGGGCACGCGCGCTGTTCGCCTTCCCCTTGCGCAGCGGTGCTGTGAGGCTGGGCGCACTCGTGCTGCACCGCACGAGCCCGGGGCCGCTGGCCCCGGAGCACGTGTCCGGCATGCAGGTCCTGGCCGACGTCGTCATGTTGCTGCTGTTGGACGAACTCGCCAGTGCCCGTCTCCGCACTGATGTTCCCCCGCCCGGCGCAGTGCTGTTCGGCCATGCCGAAGTGCACCAGGCCATCGGAATGC
Organism: Lentzea kristufekii; assembly: GCF_033949925.1. Taxonomy (NCBI): domain Bacteria; kingdom Bacillati; phylum Actinomycetota; class Actinomycetes; order Pseudonocardiales; family Pseudonocardiaceae; genus Lentzea; species Lentzea kristufekii. The sequence continues at coordinate 278,808 of NZ_JAXAVV010000011.1, read as the reverse complement.
TGTCCGTCCGGATGGGGGTGCCGATGGACGAAGCCCTGGTGCGGCTGCGCGCGCACGCGCTCGTTCGCGACCAGCCGGTCGTCCAGGTGGCCCGCAGCGTCGTCGCCCGGCGTTTACGACTGAGTGCGAACGGCAGGTCCGAGCGATGACCAGGTGTTCGGGCCGGGTGACGGGTGCGAGCGGGCCGCTCGCACCCGTCGGCGTTGGTCAGCTGTGGTTGAGTCGCACAGCGTGTACGTCGGCTCCGTCGCCGATGGTCGAGGTGAAGAACGCGATGGTGTTGTTGCCCGAGATCGTTTCGAGGCCCATGTAGTCGCCGAGGAACAGGCCTCGCGGGTCTCCGGGTGCGAAGTACGAGATCGGTGCCCGGTAGTGGTCGAACGGTCCGTGCAGGTGCTGTTCGGGCTGCCAGGTCTGGGTGCCGTTGTGCGAGTGGCGGACCCAGATGTCGGTGGTGGCGACGCCGTCACCGGGAACGTTGTTCCGGTCGTCCCAGTAGGTCAGGGTGACCATGCCGGTGTCCGACACGTCGATCGCGTGGTTGTAGGACTGCACTCCAGGGCCACCGGTGGCGACCACGGTGGGACCGCTCCAGTGCCGGCCGCCATCGGTGGACTTGGCCAGCACGACCTTGTTCAGGGTGGTGCCGAGCCCGTCGGACCAGACCACGTAGACCGCGCCGGTGATCATGTCGACCGCGATGTCGGGCAGGTAGTCCTCGGCCCGGATCGGGAAGTCGTCGTCGGGCACGAACAGCTGGGCGAACTGGATCGGCGCGATCTTCGCAGGCGCCGACCAGTGCAGTCCTGCGTCGCGGGAGGTCATGACGCTCATGTAGACGCCCTTGTCGTTGAACCCCGCGCCGGTGAACAGGTTCGCGGCGACGTTGTACAGCGTGCCGTCCGGGCCGACCGCGATCTGGTTGCCCTGGAAGTAGGTGTTCGAGTCGCGCATCGGCACGGGGGTGGACCACGTCAGCCCGCCGTCGGTCGTCCGGGAGAACATCGGCTTGCCGCGATAGGCGAACGAGTGCAGGTCCGCGGCCGGGTGCTGCCTGCCGTCGTTGGGATAGCTCCCGCGGAGCCACGTCGCGTACGCGTGACCGGGACGGGTCGGGTCTCCGGTGATGGAGACCTTGTCGTTGAACACGCCCCGATCGCCGGAGTCCTCCTGGATGATCTGCGGCGGCCGCCAGGTCCCGGTGGTCCGGTCGAGGCTCGTGACCGAGATCGCGGACAGGCCGAGCGCGGCCGAGTCGATCGGCTGACCGATGAAGTAGGCGTTGCCCGCCATGTCGTAGGAGACCCATGGGTCGGTGACGCGGCCGAACCGGGTCGGACCGCCCTGGCAGCCGCTCCACGGCACGTCCGGCAGCTTGCTCCACGAGACGCCGCCGTCGCGGGTGATCCACGAGGTCAGGCCACGTGCGCCGCCGTCCGGCCAGCGGTCCTGCTGGGTCGCTCCGATCATCTCGTCCGGGTTGGCCGGGTTGACCGCGACCTGCGGCTCGACCTCGGTGTTGTCGTAGGCGCTGGAGAAGTCAGCCGACGCACCGTAGGAACAGGCCGTCAGCGTCGAGGCGCCGCTGACCAGGACATCACTGCCGAGTGAGAAGGGCGCCGCCGACGCCCCGGTTGCCGTGCTCAACACGATGAGAGGGACGACAGCCGCAGCCGCGGTGAGCCGTCTGGTCGCATGCATGGTGATACCTCCGCATGTCCGCATACCCCCTCATGGGGGAATCGCCACAGCGGGGCGGATCGTTGCGGCCCTCACTCGCCGGCTGACCCGGGGACCCGTCAGACGGTGATCACGCAGCCGCGGTCGTCTTGTGCCGCCGCGTCCGAGTCGTCGAACCAGTGACCGTTCGAACCGAGATAGCGGAAGCGCAGCGTCGTGCCGCGCGGAACGACGACCGCCGCGGTGCGGTTGCCGTTGGAGCGGGCGCGGAGTTCGGTCGCTCCCGGTGTCCAGCCGTTGAAGTCTCCGACCACGCTCACCGGTCCTGGCGGCTCGTGCCGGGGCAGCGCCCAGGTCACCCGCACGTGCTGGTCCTTGGCGGGCACGATTCGAATCATTCGCTCGTCGTTCCTTCCGCGTGTCTCAGTCGCGACGCTGTGACAGCGTGCCGGTCGTGTCCACATCGGACGAGTCGGCGCGCCCGGGGAGGGCGTGAGGTCGCCGGATCGAGTGATCGACGCGCAGGTCCTGGACTCGCAGTCGGCAGCCTGGTTCAGATGCCGCCGACCGCGACGGCCGATCGGCGGGTCAGGCGGAATTCCCAGGGGTGGTCACCTGTGGAGCTTCTCGCGGCGCTCCTGCTGGCGGTAGCCGTATGCGGCGTTGCGCACCGCCTCGTCGCTCTCCAGCCGCGCACCGGCCACGGTCGCGACCGACGCGGCGAGCCACGCCAGACCCAGGTGGTCGCCGACGGATGGCGGATGACCGATCTGCTGTGCCAGCACGGACGGTTCGAGCACGAGCACGGCCGACGCGAGCACCGCCTGCACCACGTGCCGCACGGAACCGTGCTCGGCGGCGGCGAACTGGCGTGATCCTTCAAGACACACGTCCGCGACCTGGCTTAGCGTTCTTCCGTGGCAAATCGGAGCTGAGGGAGAGCGGTGGACGAATTCGCGAGCGCGGTCCTGGTCGCCGCGGTGCGGCACGCACTCGCCGCGGAAGGAATCGCGGTCCCGGCCCTCGCACCGGTCGGCGCGCTCGTGCCGCTCGCCGCGAAGCGCCGGCTGCTGACGGAGATCACGCGGACGCACGGCCTGCTCCCGCTGCTGCGCGTCGGGCAGTACCTCCCACAGCTACCGCCCGATCCGGCCATCTCAGCCCTCACGGCCGCCCGCACGCCCTCCGACCTGTTCGACCGGTGGAGCCGGCTCGAGCGCTTCGTCCACTCCCGTCATCGCGTGGTCGTCCGCGCGGCGTGTGCTGATCAGCTCGTCGCCGAGCACGTCGGACGATCCGGAGCGCGGCCGGAGCCCGCCGAGGACGTGCTCGTACTCGGGGTGCTGGCGGCGCTGATGACAGCGATCGGCACCCGCAGGGTCGTCGTCACGCTCGAACCGCACCGCCAGGTGGTCTACGCCGACGGCGTTCTCACACCTCCCGAGGCCGGTCGCGGCACCGCGCTCTGGCGTTTCACCTGGTCCGGAAGCTCACCACAGGCGCCTGCGCAGCTCACCGGCACCGGTGTGGCCTCGCGCGCACGCCACCTCCTGGCCGGCGATCTCGCCCGCGGCTGGACGTTGCGCGAACTGGCGGCCCGGTTCGGCATATCGGCACGCACCCTCCAGCGCACCCTGCAGCCCGCCGGTGGGTTCACCGCTCTGCTCGCCACGGCCCGTGCCGACGCCGCCGCAGATCTGCTCATGAACACCAGGCACCCGCTCGGCATCGTCGGCTTCGCCTGCGGCTACACCGACCAGCCCCACCTCACGCGCGAGTTCAAACGCCGCACCGCCATGACACCCGCGGCCTACCGGTCTGCGTTCACCCGGCAGCCGGCGAAGGAGACAAGAGCATGAACCTCACCGGAACCACGACTCTCGTCACGGGCGCGACACGCGGCATCGGCCGCGAGCTCACCCGCCAACTGGTCGCGGGCGGCGGGCGGGTGGTGGCGGTCGGGCGCGACCGCGACCACCTCACGTCACTGGTGGCCGAACACGGCGACCTCGTCCACGCCTGGCCTGTCGACCTCGCCGAACCGGCGGCGGTCGACGCCTTCGTCCGCGACGTCACCGAACGCCGGCCCGACGTCTCCGTGGTGATCAACAACGCCGGCGTGCAGACGCCCACCGACTTCTTCGCCGACGACCCCACGGCGCTGCGACCGGTTCTTCGCCGCGAGATCGCCGTCAATCTCGACGCCGTCGTCGCGCTCGCCACCGGGCTGCTCCCCCACCTGCGCCGACACCCTTCCGCCGCGATCGTCACGATCACGAGCGGCCTCGCGCTGGCACCCAAACGCTCGGCGCCGGTCTACTGCGCCACGAAAGCCGCGGTGCGCACCTTCAGCCGTGCGCTGCGCTACCAGTGCCAGGACTCCGCACCCCACGTCCGGGTGATCGACGCGGTGATGCCGCTGGTCGACACCGACATGACCCTCGGGCGTGGCAGCGGCAAGATCAGTCCCGCTGACGCCGCCGCAGCGGTGATCGCCGGCATCGGCCGCGACTCCGACGAAATCCACATCGGCAAGGTCCGCCTGCTGCGAACGCTCATGCGGCTCTCACCCCGGCTCGGCTACCGCATCCTGCGCAACAGCTGACGACACGGGACGCGGCCGGAACGTGAAAGATCAGCCGGTGTTCGCTGACGCGGCCTCGCCCGTGCTGGCGTCCGCCGTCTGATGTGGGACCTGTCGGCCGGACGGTCAGCGATCCTCGGGATGCTCGTGCGTGACCGAGGTCGCGCACGAGCGCGGATCTGTCGTTTCGCACCTATCCCGAGCGGAGCCCGCTAGGGTGGCCCGCGTGAGCGTCTCCCTCTACTACACGGCTCGCCGCGCGACCCCGCTGACCGACGCCGAGCTCACGGCGGTCGGCCAGGTCGTCGACACCTACAACGCGAACGCGCCGTTCTCCCTGGAAGAGGGGCTGCACCTCTACGACCGGCTGGAGTCCGGAACGGCGCTCGACGGGTCGACCAAGCTGCCCGGCTCGAATGACCGGGCGGTCGCGTCGCTGGTGCACTGGCTGGCCGCGGTCACCGCGCTGCGCGGCGCGGTGCCGGACGCGGACTGGACCTTCAGCCTCGACGACTACGACATCGAGTGGGACGACCGCACCGGCTACCACCTGCCCGGCCTCGCCGACTGATACGCGACGGCCGGCGGGATCTCATCCGTCGTCGAGATCGGCTGTCACAGATCCAGGGCCTGTCCGGTCTTCTTGGACGTGAGTCACTCCCTGGAATCGAGCACCGGCACCAGCGAGCCGGTCGTCGTGATCAAGAACTACACCGTGCCGGCCGACGAGGCCGAGCACTTCGTCGACGTGTACCGGGAGAACGCGCGGATCATGTCCGCCCAACCCGGCTTCGTGCGCTCCCGCCTGCACAGGCCGCTCGCCGGCGGGCCGGACGCGCGGTTCGTGCACGTCGCGGAGTGGAGCTCTGGGACCGATCTGGACAGGGCCGTCGTCAACGCCGAGTGGCGTGCTTCGTTGCAGCGCATGTTCGACGATCCTTCTCTGCACATCACCTCGGAACCCGCCTCCTACCGCGTCGTGGTCGAGCTGCGGCCCTCGGGTGGTGCGATCGAGACCGTCGAGGATCTCCGCCGCCACCTGCAGTGGGCGATCGAGCTGGAGCACGCGACCATCCCTCCGTACCTGTGTGCGCTGTACTCGCTGGACCCTGGCCGCAACGCCGAGGCCGTGCAGGTGGTCGGCAGCGTGCTCGCGGAGGAGATGCTGCACCTGGCGCTCGCGGCGAACCTGCTCAACGCGGTCGGTGGCGAGCCCAGGCTCGACGCCCCTGAGCTGCTGCCGGGGTACCCGCACCCGTTGCCACACGGCGACCGGTCCCTCCAGGTCCAGCTCGTCCCGTTCGGTGCGGAGGCCCTGGAGCTGTTCTTGCGGATCGAGCAGCCCGCTGCGGTGGGTGCACCGCCCGAAGCGGACGAGTACGAGACGATCGGGCAGTTCTACGCCGCCATCGAGGCAGGGATTCGCAGGCTGTGCGACGAGCTGGGCGAGGACGCCGTCTTCACCGGCGACCCGGCCCGGCAGGTCGGCGAGTTCCACCTGCGCGGCGGTGGTGGCGCGGTCGTCCCGGTGCACGACCTGAAGTCCGCGCTGGCGGCCCTGACCGAGATCACCGAGCAGGGCGAGGGAGCCGCGCGCACCGACGTCTGGGACGGCGACCGCGACGTCTTCCACCCCGAACGGGACGAGGTGGCGCACTACTACCGGTTCCAGGAGCTCAAGCACGGCCGTCGCTACCAGACCGGCGACACGCCGCAGTCCGGTCCGACCGGCGAGCCGATCGTGGTCGACTTCGACGCGGTCATGCCCATGCGGCCGAACCCCCGCACGACCGACCACCCGGAGGGCAGCGAGATCCGCGTGGCCCAGGAGCGGTTCAACGTCACCTACTGCCTGTTGTTGCAGCAGCTGGAGGAGGCGTTCAACGGCGAACCCGCACGCCTCGGCGCCACCGTGGGCACGATGTACCAGGTGAAGGCCCAGGCCCAGGCGCTGATGGCGACGCCGCTGGAGGACGGGACGGCGACAGCGGGCCCGACGTTCGAGTACGTGCCGCCCAGCCGGCGGGCCTGACCTGGTCAGGGGTGGATCCGCAGCCCGGCACCCGAATCGAGGCGGAGCGACTCGAGGATGACGAAGGTGGTGCTGACGGTGAAGACGTCGGCCGCGGCGAGGATCCCGCCGCCCTTCGTGCACTCCGGCGCGGCGGCGAGGAAGACGTCGTGATTCGCATCGAAGTCCACCTGCTGACCGCCCTCGCTCGCTGCGAACTCGGTGATCAACGTGGCGCCATCACCGCCGTCGAACAGTCGCTCGACCTCGCCGAGCAGGACCGGATCATCCTCCCGTTCGTCCTCACGGGAGCGTGGAGGCTGTTGGAGTCGCTGCCGGCGTGGGAAACCGCGCACGCTGCGCTTGTGGCTCCCATTCTCGATGTCGTCCACAGTGGAGCACCGTCGACCGGCGTGCTCGCGGAGGAACTGAGCCCCAGCGAGCCAAGCTCGGCGCCACCGATCGCGGCGCGGCCGTGCAACGCGGTCGTGAGCTCCGCCTGCTGTCGGCGTCCTGACGGTCAGCACTCGTCGCGACGTCGACTCGGCGTGGACTGACCGTCCAAGAGCTGCCGGAGGTCGGCCGCGTCCTTGGCCCGGCGCTGGGCCCGGTACAGCTCGATGGCCTGCAGCCAGGCCGTTCGTGCCAGATCGTGGTGCCCGAGGGCGTGGTGGGTGTGGCCGAGGCGCTCCAGGATGTTCGCCTCGATGTAGTCGTGCCCGATCTCCCGGAACAGGGCGAGTGCGCGGCGGTAGTGGTCGAGGGCCTGGGACAGGTCGCCGGTGTGGTGGGCGACGTAGCCGAGGGTGTCGAGGGCGTCCGCTTCCACTTCGCGGTCACGATGGCGCCGAGCCGACGTCAGCGCGGCCTCGCAGTGGGTGCGTGCCTGCTCGTACATCCCGAGCTGGGCGTGGTCCCAGCCCACCTGGGCGTGTGCCCGCGCCTCCTGGACCGGCAGACCGACGTCCTGGAACAGGCGGAGGGCGGGGACGGAGTGCTGCAACGCCCGCCCGTAGTCCCCACGGCCCTGCCACAGACTGGCGAGCATGTGATGGGCGTGAGCCTGGCCGGGGAGGTCGCCCGTCTCCTCGCTGATGGTGAGAGCACCGTGGAGCAGGGGCAGTCCTTCGGAGTGAAGCCCCAGTCCCCCGCACTCGTTGCCGAGATGTCTTCGGGTCATGACCTGAGCGTCTCTGTCGTTCGTGCGGTCCGCGGCGGCCACCGCCGCCCGCCACGTGGTGAGGCCGTCGTGGTAAGTGCCCCGTCTGCGGAAGAACGTGTCCAACGACCAGGCCACGTACCAGACCGGGGCGTACAGGCCCTGTTCCGCGGCCAGTTTCTGCGCCGCGAGGAGGTTCGGGAGCTCGGTGGTCAGCCACTGCGCCGCCGCCGTGTCGTCCTCGAACTCGAGCGGGACCGCGCCCTCGGCGGGCACCCCGATCGCGATCGGGTGACGCAGCGGAGCGAGTGTTCGATCAGCGGCGTACGCGGTGTGCGCGTAGAAGTCGACCACCCGCTCGAACGCGGCGGTGTCGCGATGCGCGCGTTCGGCCGCGTACAGCTTGACGAGGTCGTGCATCCGGTAGCGCCCAGGGGCGTGCTGACCGACGAGGTGCGCCTGTTCCAGTTCACGCAGGCAGGCACGGGCGCGGGCGAGGGGCAGTGCGGTGAGGCTCGCGACGGCGGGCAGGCCGATGTCCGCGCCGGGAGCGATTCCCACGGCACCGAACACGGCAGCCGCCTCAGCGGACAAAGCATGGTAGGACCAGGAGAACACGGCACGGAGGCTCACCAGGTCCTCGCCGGCGTCCAGGGCGTCGAGCAGCTCGCTCTGCTCGCGCAGTTCACCGGCCAGTGCGGACAACGGGAAGTCCGGGTGTGCGGTGGCGCGGGCGGCCACGATGCTGATCGCCAGTGGCAGCCCCGCGCAGCAGGTCAGCAGCTCGGCCGTCACCCCGGGTTCGGCTGCCAGCCGGTCCTCGCCGAGGTGCGTGGCCAGCAGCCGTCGTGCCTCCTCGTCGGTCAACCGGTCCAGGTTCAGCACCCGCGCGCCGTGCGCGGCGACCAGACCGCTGAGGTGGCGGCGGCTGGTGACCAGCACGACGCAGGTCGAGCTCCCCGGCACCAGCGGGGCCACCTGGGCGCTGTCGGCCGCGTTGTCGAGGAAGATCAGCATCTTCCTGCCGGCGACGAGGCTCCGGTACAGCCCGGCCTGCGCGTCCACGCCGGTGGGGACGGCGGAGGGCGCGACGCCGAGCGCGTCGAGGAACCCGCGCACCGCCGTCGCGGCGGGCATCGGCTGGCCGGTGGGGTCGAAGCCGCGCAGGTTGACGTACAGCTGGCCGTCGGGGAACCGGTCGAGGTTCCGGTGCGCCCACTGCGACGCGAGCCAGGTCTTGCCCATCCCGCCGAGCCCGCCGACCGCCGTGATCACCACGGTGTCCTGGCCCAGTGCGGCGTCGAGCTCCGCCAGTTCGCGAGCTCTGCCGGAGAACAGCCTCGGCCGGGCCGGAAGCTGTTGCGGCACCGCGATCCGCGGTCTGCGCGGCACGGTCAGCGCCGGATCGGTCACCAGGATCTGCTCGTGCAGACGTTGCAGCGGCGGGCTGGGATCGGTGCCGAGCTCCTCGGCCAGCCGCTTGCGCATCTGCTGGTAGTGGTCCAGCGCGTCAGCGGGGCGGCCGCTGCGGTACAGGGCGAGCATCAGCTGGCCCGCCAGGCGTTCGTCCAACGGGTTCTGGTCCGCCCACTCCGCCAGGTCGGGCAGCAGCAGTGCGGTGTGCTCGGGTCGTGCCAGGTGGCGGAGCTGGACGTCGACGAGCTCGAGCCGGACCGCGTGGCGGTGCTGGATCAGCGTGGCGCGCAAGGAGTCCAGCCACGCCGTGGTCAGTCCGGCGAACGGTTCCCCTCCCCACAACCTCAGCGCCTCCTCGAGCAGAGTCGCGGCCCGGCTGTCGTCCGCGGCGGCGCGACCGTCGTCGACGAGCCGCCGAAACCGGTGCAGGTCCACGGTTTCCGGCTCGACGGTGAGCTGGTATCCGGTCGACCTGCGCGCGATCGTGACACCCTCCGCGGGCGCCAAAGCGTTGCGCAGCATGGTCATGCTGTGCTGAACGGCGGCACGCGGCTTGCGCGGAAGGCGGCGCTCGCTCCAGATCCGGTCCACCAGCTGGTCGACGGACACCACCTGGTTCGCCTCGACCAGCAGCACCGCCAGCATCGACCGCAGCTGCCCGTAGCCGATCATGATCGGCTCACCGCGGACCTGTGCCCCGACATCCCCGAGCAGCCGGAACCGCACCGTCATCTGGCTTCCTCCCCGCGCCCCGGCAGCATGCTTACCGGGTCTGATCAACACGCTCAAGCTCTGCCGTCACGCTGCGAACGTTCGGGCTAGGCCGTGCGGGCTGACCGCGCGGGGAGGGTTGCACCCATCAGGGCCAGATCTGCCACCACTGGTCGTTGTAGCCGAGGATGCAGTCGTAGTTCACGGCACTCTCACCGTTCCCGCCCTTGTTGGACGGAACCGCGAGACACCGGTTGCTCTTGTAGTTGCGCAACCGGTAGTGGACGTTGTCGGGCATGAGCTCGGGCAGCCACCACTGGTCGTACCAGGCGTCGACGCAGTCGTACTGCACGACCTTCGCGCCGTTGGCCGGGTTCGCGGCGGCGACGCAGCGATCGGTCCGCTGGTTGCGGATCCGGTAGTACCCCGGTGCGTCCGCGACGGGCTCGAACCGCCAGTACTGGTCGGTGTAGGAGGTGTAGCAGTCGTAGTGGATCACCGGCTTGCCGTTGCGGTTGTCCGCCGAGTTCACCGCGAGGCACTTGCGGTGGTAGTTGTTGATCAGGTTCTGGTACGTGCCGGGGTTGATGCCCTGCACCACCGGCGTTTGCTGCTCCGCGGCCACCGCGGCGGCCGGTACCAGGAACAGCGCTGCCGACGCGGTCACCGCGAGCGTCAACGCCTTGCGCAACCAGGTTCTCATCCATCCTCCAGGAAGCGAGGCCGGTCTGACCCGCACAGCCTCGCCACCGCCGCGCTCGCAGTTCGTTGGCTGCGATTGAGTGACCTGCTCACGCCCTGTCGGCTCCGACGATTCTCAAAGAGCTCTGAAATCCGGTCGCTAGCGTGAACCGGAGCGCATTCGCGCCAGTTTTCAGGAGGGGTTCGGTGAAAGTGATGCTCCGGATCGCCAGATCGGTGCTCGTCCTGGCCTCGGTGCTCCTGCTGTCCCTGCTCGGCACAGCCGTCGTCGCGTCGGCGCAGACGTGGCATCTGGAGCAGTTCGACAGGACCAGCCGGATGTGTGTTCAGCAGGGTCTCGATGGGAGAACCCACGCCTCTTACTTCATCTTCGTGGTGAGCGGGAAGTGGACCACCGACCTCGAGTTCGGGATGCGCGACCTGCCTCCCGGCTGGACCGCCACCGAACACCACCTCGCGCCGGGCTCCAACTTCCACGACTCTGACGGCTCGATCAACGTCAACGGGTTCGTCGGCGTGCAAGGATCCGCGTCAGTGCCGATGGCGACCTACCGCGCGCACATCTGGGTGTCGGACGGGACCGTGACCGAAACCCTCCCCACAGACGTCGTCGTCACCACCGAGTCCTGGGTGGACTGCATGAATCGGGGGTGAAGTTCACCGTCCCGGAACCGACACCAGTCCGCGTCCGGTGGTCAGGGGCAGGTCGAGTGCGGTGAGCAGGCCGGGTGGTGCGCCGACGACCGCGGGAACGGCGTTGACCAGACGCATGGCGGTGGACGCCACGCCCGCGGTGTTGTGGTCGCCGTCGCCGCCGGTCAGTCGCAGGTCCAGCACGTAGTTGGGTTCGCCGGTGATCTCCACGCGGTAGCAGCCGGTGCCGACCGGCTGCGGCCAGTCCGGCGCGAGGTCCGGGCGCAGTCTGGTGACGTGTTCGAGCACGAGCACCGGTTGATCCGCGATCATCCCGCTGACGGTGAACCGCAATGCCGCCATGGTGCCTTCGGCGATCGTGCGGCCCGCGGCCGTGAAGGGGGCCGGCGCCGGGCACCGCTCGTGGTGTTCGACGACCGAGTCCAGCGGGACGTCCAGGGCGGCGGCAAGTTGGCGGACCACGCTGCCCCAGGCGAGCGAGAGCACGCCGGGCTGCAGCAGCAGCGGAGTGTGGTCGAGCGGTGCGCCGAAGCCCATGATGTCGAACAGCACCAGCGGGTTGTCGTAGGTGGAGTAGTCCATGATCTCCGAGCAGCGGATGAGGTCGATGCGCTGACACGTGCCGGACAACAGCAGGGGTAACCAGTCGTTGGCCCAGCCGGGGTCGATTCCGTTGACCCACAGCGAACTTCCGCCCTCGACCGCGGCCTGGCGGATGGGCTCGATCAGCTCGGGTGGCACCGTGCCCTCCGGGTAGGACAGGAACACCGGGCCACTGGCCACCACGTTGATGCCCGCCCGCAGCAACAGGCACAGGTCGTCGATCGCCTCGGTCAGCCGGTTGTCGGCCATCGCCGTGTAGACGACGCAGTCCGGCTCAGCCGCGATCAGCCGGGCGGCGTCCGTGGTCGCCCGGATCCCGTGCGGGTCCACCCCGGCCAGCTCCCCGGCGTCGCGGCCGTTCTTGGCGGGGTCGGACACCCACACGCCCACCAGTTCCAGGGCGGGGTGGTCGATGATGCCGCGCAACGCCCACCTGCCGACGTTGCCGGTGCTCCACTGCACCACGCGCATCTGAGCCTCCTCAGAGATCAGGCAGGTTGAAGTCGAGGTTGGGCGCGCCGATCCCGCCGTCGACGCGCAGCACCGATCCCGTGGTGTAGCCGGAGGCACGTGACGCCAGGAACAGCACCGCGGCCGCGACCTCGTCGGGGTGTCCCAGCCGGCGCAGCGGCGTCGCCTGTTCCATCGAGGTCCTGATCTTCTCGTCGCGGGCGACCACGTCCAGCGCCGAGGTGTGGACCGAGCCCACGTCGATCGCGTTCACCCTGATCCGCGGCGCGAGGTCCGTGGCGGCCAGGCGCGTGTAGTGGGTCAGGGCCGCCTTCGCGGTGCCGTAGGCGAGGAACCCCCGACCGGCGAGCCGGCCCATGACGGAGGCGATGTTGACCACCGACCCGCCACCTCCGTCGAGCATGAGCGGGACCGCCGCACTGGTCAGCGCGTGTGCGGTGGTGACGTTGAAGTGGAAGGCGTCTTCCAGGAAGTCCGGCGTCGTCGTCAGGAACGTGTTCGGCATGGTGCCGCCCACGTTGTTCACCACCACGTCCAGCCGTCCGAACCGCTCGGCGGCCGTGTGCGCCAGCGCGGCCACGGCGTCCACATCGGACAGATCCGCCGGCACGACGACGGCACTCCGCCCCAGTGCCTCGATCTTGCCCGCGACCTCTGCCAACTGCTCCGCAGTGCGTGCGCTGATCACCACGTCCGCGCCGGCCTCTGCCAGCGCCATCGCCGATGCCGCGCCGATGCCGCGGCCCGCGCCGGTCACCACAGCGACCGCGCCGGGCAACCTGAACATGTCCGTCACCACCCGGCCACTCTTAAGCCCCAGTGCTTAAAAGTCAAGATGCACGTGTTAACGTGGTGCCGTGGCCAGCGCGGACGCCAGGGAACGGATCATCGTCGCCGCCGAGCGGTTGATCGCCGAGCACGGCCCGGAGGTGCCGTTGCGCGACATCGCGACGGCCGCGGGCCAGCGCAACAACTCGGCCGTCCAGTACCACTTCGGCTCCAGGGACGGGCTGATCGACGCCGTCGCCGAGCACCGCATCGCCGACCTCGAGCAGCATCGCCTCGAACTGCTCGCCGAGAGTGAGGCGACCGGCGAAGCACAGGACGTCCGTGCTCTGGTCTCAGCGCTGGTGATACCGATGCTGACCATCCCCTATGAACACGGCGCCACCCACTACGCGCGGTTTCTCGAACAGGTCCGCACCCACTCCGCGTTGTCCGCGGACACCAACCTCGACCGGGCTAGGCGGGCCGCGGTCCGGCTGATCATCATTCGTCTCGACCGCGCGCTGCGGGACTTTTCGCCCGCGCTCAGACGCCGTCGGCTGCGCGTCCTCCCCACCGTGCTGTTCGCCCTGCTCGCCGACCGTGAGCGGGCCGTGTCCGCGGGCGACCTGCCGCCGGACGACCCGCACTCGGCCGCCGAGCTGGTCGACCTGATCGTCGGCATGCTCACCGCCCCGGTGTCCACCGCCGCGTCGCGGTAGTCCGGGCGACGGTCACGCGGAACCGGCGGGCTCCGGAGGTGCGGGCCGCGAGCGCGCGCAGTTCGCCGCGGCGCACGCCGAGCCCGGTCAGCACGGCCGCCAGGCGTTCGACCCGGTGTGCGAGCCCGGCGCAGGTCAGGGTCCGGCCAGCCGCAGCACGGGTTTGATCGTCACGCCGGCCAGCACGTCGTCGACGGCCTGCTGGATCTCCTCGAACGCGTAGTGGGTGACCAGCCTGTCGATCGGCAACCTGCCTCCGGCGACGAGGTCGACGAGCGCGGGGATCAGCGACTGCGTCTCGGCGTCGCCCATGGTGAGCCCGACGACGCGGCGGCCGGGCAGCATGAAGTTCACGTCGACGGGCACCTCGGTGCCGAACGGCGGCGCGCCGACGATCACCGCGGTGCCACGGCTGGCGAGTGCGGAGATCGCCGTGCCCAGCACACCGGCGTTGCCGGTCGTCTCCACGAGGCCGTCGACACCGCGGCCGGAGGTGAGCTTCGAGATCGCGTCGCCGAGGTCCTGGTGCGTGGTGTCGACGGTGTCGGTGGCGCCGAGTTCGGCGGCCAGCGCCAGCCGGTGCGGCACTCGATCGGCCGCGATGATCCGGGTCGCCGGGGTGAGCCGGGCCGCCATGATCGCGGACAGCCCGACCGCGCCGGCTCCGGTGACGAGCAGGGTGGCGCCGGGGCGGGGCGCCAGCACGTTCCAGACCGCGCCCACGCCGGTCATGATCCCGCAGCCGAGCGGGGCGAGCAGGTCGAGCGGTGCGTCGGCGGGGACCTTGACCAGACTGCGCTCGTCGACGACGGCGTGGTGGGCGAAGCTCGACTGGCCGAAGAAGTGGCCGCCGAGCGGGACGCCGTCGCGGGAGATCGGCGACGTCCCGTCGGCTCGTTCGCCGCCGATCAGGTTCGACGGCAGCCAGGTGTCGCAGTAGGCGGGGTGGCCGTCGCGGCAGTGCGGACAGCGGCCGCACGAGGTGTAGCTCAGCAGCACCTGGTCGCCCGCGGCGACCTTCGTGACCGAGGAGCCGACGTCCTCGACGATCCCGGCGCCCTCGTGGCCGAGCACGCCCGGCAGCGGGAACGGCAGGTGGCCGGCGGCGACGCCGAGGTCGGTGTGGCAGACGCCCGCGGCGACGACGCGGACGCGGACCTCGTCCGGTCGCAGGTCGTCCAGCGTCACCTCGGAGAGCGCGAACCCGGAACCGGCGGACTCGACGACGGCCGCGGTTGTCGTGGTGGGCATTGGGTTTCTCCTGCTGGGATCAGGGCGAGGGGATCGGTGGTGGCCGCGTACCCGTTCTGGGCGCGGGTTGTTCTGCGGGATCGGCCACGTTCCCGGCGTGCGAATCAGGCCAGGGAGATGACGACCGACTTGGTGCGCGTGTAGGAGGCGAGTGCCTCCGGGCCGTACTCGCGGCCGTGTCCGGAGTCCTTGACGCCGCCGAACGGGATCGCCGGGTCGAGCATCGCCCAGTCGTTGACCCAGACGATGCCCGCCTGCAGCCGGGCCGCCACCCGGTGCGCACGGGCGAGGTTCTCGGTCTGCAGCCCGGCGGCGAGGCCGTAGGACGTGCCGTTGGCCATGGCGACCGCCTCGTCCTCGCTGCCGAACCGCTGCACGGTCAGCACCGGCCCGAAGATCTCCTCCTGCACGACGGGAGAGTGGTCGGGCAGGTCCGCGATCACCGTCGGCTCGAAGAAGAAGCCGTCCCGGTCCACGCGCTGCCCGCCGGTGACGATCCGGCCGCCCTCCGCTCTCGCCAGTGCGACATGGCGTTCCACTTTGGACAGATGTCGTTCGCCGGCCATCGGGCCGATCACGGTCGCCGGGTCGAACGGGTCGCCGAGCGGGACGTGCGGCACGGCGTCGGCGAGCGCGTCCACAACGGTGTCGTACAACGACGACGCGACGAGGAGACGGGGTCCGCCCATGCAGAACTGGCCCGTGTTGAAGACGAACCCCTTGATCGCCGCGCCGATCGCCTTCTCGAGGTCGGCGTCCTCGAAGACGATGTGCGCCGCGTTGCCGCCCAGCTCCATCGTCATCGGCTTGAGCTGCGCGCCCGCCACGCTCGCGGCGTGCCTGCCGACCGCGGTGGACCCGGTGAACGCCACCTTGTCCACACCGGGGTGGCTCACCAGGTGGTCGCCGATCTCGGAGCCGAACCCGGTGACCACGTTGACCACCCCCGCGGGCACACCGGCCTCGGTGAGGATGTCGGCCATCAGCAACGCGCTGAGCGGCGTGTCCTCCGCGGGCTTGTGCACCACCGTGTTGCCGGCCGCGAGCGCCGGCGCGATCTTCGAGCTCGACAGGATCAGCGGGAAGTTGAACGGCGTGATCGCCGCGACCACCCCGATCGGTTCGCGGCGGGTGTAGGCGTGCGAGGGGATGGGGATCTGCCGCGTCGCCCCGTCGATGCCCTGTGCCAGCGCCGCGTAGTACTCGTACTGCTCGGCGGTCGTCTCCACGTCGACCGGGCGGCACAACGAGACCGGCTTGCCGACGTCGAGGCTCTCCGTCGCGACGAGCTCGTCCGCCCTGGCCCGCACGACGTCGGCGACGCGGTGCAGGATCCGGGCGCGATGTCTGCCGGGTGTCGCCGCCCAGCCGTCGAACGCCGCGCGCGCCGCGGTGACCGCGTCGTCCACGTCGGACTTCCCCGCTCTGGCAACGGACGTCACGACAGAGCCGGTGGACGGGTCGACCACGTCGAACCGGACGCCGTTCTCGGCCGCGCGCCACTGACCTCCGATGAACAACTTGCCGGGTGCGACGTCGGGGCGGCGCACCGTTGCGGTCGGCCGGTCGTCGACTGCGGTCATGATGGATCTGCCTTCCTGTGCCAGGCTTTGAGTGATCGACGAGAGTGATGGGGAAGGTGAGGCACGTGCGGCCGTCGCTGATGTACGAGGTCAAGCAGGTGGAGCTCGCGGTGCGTGCACTCATGGACGAGGTGCTGCGCCCTGCCGGCGTGACGACCCTGCAGTACACCGCGCTGACGGTGCTGGCCGGCCGCGACGGCCTCACGTCAGCGGAGCTGGCGCGCAACTCGTTCGTGACCGCGCAGACGATGACCGACATGGTCGCCGCACTGGAACGGCGTGAGCTGATCGTCCGGGAGCAGGACCCCGCGCACGGCAGGAGGTTGCTGATCAGCCTCACGGACAAGGGCAGGGCGTTCCTGGACGAGCACGCCGCCGAGGTCGCGGCGATCGAGGAACGGATGGTGAGCAGGCTCAGCGAGAACGAGCGAACCGCGCTGCACGACCTGCTCAACCGGTGCCGTGCCGCTCTCGCCGGTTCCTAGTGACCGCGCATGGTTCAGCTCCTCGTCGAGCGGCGGTATCAGGGTCTCGAATATCAGGAATCCTGATATAACGAGCATGCGCCTGCCTTGTTGAACTGTCAAGAAGTTCTTGGGTCTACCTCAGAGGTCCAGCACCAGGCGGGGTGAAAGGGACCGGGACACGCAGATCATCATCGCGTCGCCCACCGCCCGTTCCTGGTCGGTGAGCACGGAGTCGCGGTGATCGGGTGTCCCGGCGAGCACGGTCGTCTCGCAGGTGCCGCAGGTGCCTTCCTGACAGGACGACAGCACGGACACGCCCGCTCGTTCGACGACCTCCAGGACGGACTGCCCGGCCGGCACCCGCAGCACCGCACCGGTCTGCGACAGCTCGATCTCGAAATCGTGCCGAGGCCCCTGTGCCGCACCGGCTTTCGGTGCGAACCGTTCGACGTGGAGTGCGCCTTCCCGCCAGTTCGCGCAGTGCTGCTCGACGGCGGTCAGCAGGCCTTCCGGACCGCAGCAGTAGACGGCGGTGTCCTCGTCCGGCTCGCCGAGCACCGCCCGCAGGTCCAGCAGGCCGTGCTCGTCCTCGGGACGGATCTCGACCTGGCCGAGGTGCTCGAGCTCGTCGCGGAACGCCATGGAGGACCGCGTTCTGCCGCCGTAGAGCAACCGCCAGTCGTGACCTGTCGTCTCGACCTGGGCGATCATCGGCAGGATCGGGGTGATGCCGATGCCACCGGCGATGAACAGGTAGCGCTTCGCCTCGACGAGCTCGAAGTGGTTGCGCGGCCCTCGCACCTCGATTTGCTGCCCCACGGCGAGAACGTCGTGCACGTGCCGTGAGCCGCCGCGCCCGTCTGGTTCACGAAGGACGGCGACCTGCAGGATCGAGGTGTCGTCCGGGTCGCCGCACAGCGAGTACTGGCGCACCAGGTCGTCGGCGAGTACGAGGTCGACGTGGGCACCCGGTGTCCAGTCCGGCAGCGGGTCGCCGTCCGGGTGCCGCAGCGTCAGGAGCACCACACCGTCGGCGATCGGTTCCTTGTCGTCCAGCAGAAGCTTCATGACGTGTGCCCGTCGGGATGATCGAGCAACCACGCCCACAGCTCGACGGGATCTTCGAACTCGCGCTCGGCGGAGCAATGGCACACCGCGCGGAGCCGGTCCGTCCCCAGCACCCAGTGGATCCGGAACACGCGGTCACCGGTGAGCGCGTTCATGCCTTCTCACACAGGCGCTTGAGCATCCGCCGTGCGGCGAGCCCGCCGGTGTCGATGTTGATCGACAGCTCCTGGTAGCCGTCCGGCTCCTTCGCGATGACCTGCTCCAGCACGTTCAACGCCACGACGTCCTGCATGACGACGGTGCGGTTGTTCTCGGCGAGGAACGCGGAGACCTCCTCGTCCCCGAGTGCGAAATCCCGTGCCACGCACCAGAAGTCGTGCGTCGAGGACTCGGTCTCCGGCGTGATGGCGTACACGACCTCGACGTGGAACGCGTCCGGGTCGGTGCCGTCCGGGTTGGGCACGGAGCCGACCGGCGCGATGCGACTGTGCAGTTTGTACAGGCACGGTGGCGTGTACTCGATGTCCTGCCAGCGCGCGATCCTGCCCTGCAGGCCCGTGGACTTGGCGTAGAACGGCGGGCATTCCGCGTCGTCCATGTGCCGCGACACGTAGACGATGCCGGCGTCCTCGTCGACCTCGGTCGTGATCGGGGTGGAGGCGACCTCCGGTGTGCCGATGTAGCCGCCGTGCAGGTAGGTCTCGTGCGAGAGGTCCAGCAGGTTGTCGACGAGCAGCTCGTACCGGGCGTTCAACGGTTCCATGCCGGCGACTGTCGTGTAGTCCGGCGAGACGAGCCACGGCGCGCGCGGGATCCGCGACGCGTCGGCGTTCGCCGGGTCGCCGATGAAGACCCACACGAACGAGTCCTGCTCGACGACGGGGTAGGGCAGAAGCCGTGCGGTGCGCGGGATGCGCGTCTGGCCGGGCACGGCGACGCACTTGCCGCTCGCGTCGTAGGTGAAGCCGTGGTACCCGCAGACCACCTGGTCGTCGACGAGCCGGGAAGGCTTCTGCGACAACGGGAAACGGCGGTGCACACAGCGGTCCGGCATGGCCGTCACCGCGCCGTCGCGAGTGCGCCAGAACAGGATCGGCTCGCCGCAGATGGTGCGGGTGAACAGGTCGTGCTCGATCTCAGAACCGTAAGCCGCGACGTACCACTGGTCGCGCGGGAAGCCGGACATCGACGCTCCTCATCCGTGGTGGGAAACCACAGAGTGGCGGAGGCCACAGCCCGTGCCGTAGAGCACTTTCCGAAAAATGGAAGTCGATCCTAATTCGACAGTGCGCGGGAGATCGCCTGGGCGCTGGTGCGCACGAGCCGCGCCAGCGCGTGCGCAGTGGTGCTTCCGTGCCGCACGACCAGCGACACCGCCGCGACGACCTCGCCCTGCCGGTCGCGGATCGGTGCGCCGACCGACAGCGCGTCCATCGTGACCTGGCGATCACTGATCGAGAAGCCGTTCGACCGGACGTCGGCGAGCATCCGGCGCAACCGCGCCGGGTCGGTGACGGTCTTGGCGGTGTACCGGGCGATCGGTCCGCCGAGCACTTCCTCCTGCACCTCGGCGGGGGCGTGCGCGAGCAGGACCAGGCCGACACCGGTGGCGGTGAGCGCGAACCGGTCGCCGACGCGGGTGAGCACCGGCACCGCGTCGGAACTCGCGATCCGTTCGACGAAGACGAGCTCCGTGCCCTCCCTGACGGCGAGCTGCACGTTCTCCCTGGTGATCCGGGAGAGGTCGTCGAGGAACGGCAACGCGGCCTCGCGCAGCCCCGGACCACGTGGCGCGAGCGAGCCGAGCTCCCACAGCCGCAGCCCGATCCGGTACAGCCCGTCCGTGCCTCGTTCGACGGCGCCCCACGCGCAGAGCTCCTGCATCAGCCGGTGCGTGGTCGACAACGGCATGCCCGCACGCCGGGCGAGATCGCTCAACGTCAGCTCGCGGCGATCGGCGTCGAACGCGTCGAGGAGCCGCAACGCGCGGCCGATCACCGGCCCGGTGGGGCCCGCGGGCCTGCCTCTTCTCGACACGCTCATCCCGCCATCTTCCCCGGAGCCGCCCAGTGGCCACTACTTCCGTTGCGGATGCACCTCACGACCACCGGCCCGTGCCGTCCGGGCAGGACGCGTTCAGGTCCACTTCGGACCGGCCGCGTCAGGAAGGGCTCAGGATGGCGTGCTCGTAGGCGTAGATCACCATGTGCACGCGAGTGCGCAGGCCGAGTTTGGCGAGCACACGTGCCACGTGGGTCTTGACCGTGCCTTCACTGACAGTCAGGGCACGGGCGATCTCTGCGTTGCTGAGCCCGCGCGCCACGTGCCTCAGCACCTCCAGCTCGCGCGGGGTGAGCAGGTTCAGTCCGGTCGGTGCGGGCCGGGGCACCATCTGGGCGAATCGGCGGATGGCGCGGCGGGTGACCTGCGGGTCGATCAGCCCCTGTCCCCTCGACGCCGCACGAACCGCCTCGACGAGCAGCGCCGGCTCGCTGTCCTTGAGCACGAAACCGGCCGCGCCCGCCTGGAGCGCGCCGAACAGGTACTCGTCGACGTCGAACGTGGTCAGTGCGACCACGGCGGGCGCGGGGTTGACCGATTCGGCGATCCGGCGGATGGCCGCCACCCCGTCCATCCGCGGCATCCGCAGGTCGAGCACCACCACGTCCACGCACAGCAACCGGGCCTTGTCGACGGCTTCGGCGCCGTCCACGGCCTCGTCGACCACCTCGATGTCCGGTTCGGCGTCGAGGACCAGGCGCAGTGCCCACCGCGCGGGCTCCTGGTCGTCGGCGACCAGTGTGCGGATCATCGCTCCTCCCCCAGCGGGAGCCGGGCTTCGACGAGCCAGCCGCTGGGACGGTTCGGCTCGATCCGCAGGGTTCCGCCGAGCAGTCGGGTCCGTTCCCGGATGCCGCGCAGCCCGGTGCCCTCGGCCGTCGGGCCGGGCGTGGTGGAACCGTTGTCCGCCACGGTGATCACGACGGCGTCCGGCGTGTGGTGGAGGTGCAGGTCCACCCTGGTCGCATCGGAGTGGCGCAGCGCGTTGGTGAGCGCCTCCTGGGCCAACCGGTAACCGGCGTGGTCGACCAGTGGCGGCAGGCCCCCCGACACCGGGCCGTCCCTGGTGAGGGTCACGGTGCGGTTCGGGCCGGTCACGTGGTTCACGAGGGCGTCCAGGTCGGTCAGCGTGGTGCCGCGCGTGGGCAGTGCGGCCAGAACGTCGCGAACCTCGGTGAGCGCGGTGGCCGACACCTCGGCGATCGTGACCAGCGCCCGGTCGGCGACCGGCGGCAGGGAGCGGACGACGTGCCGGACGGCGTTGGCCTGCATCCGGATCACGGTGAGGTGGTGGCCCACCGCGTCGTGCACCTCGCGGGCCATGCGGGCGTGCTCCTCGGCGATCACGCCGCGGGTCTCTTCCCGGTAGAGGCGTTCGGCGTCGTCAGCGCGGTCGCGGTGCATGCGCAGGGCGTAGCCGACGGCGACCGGCGCGAGGCCGAGGAGGAGCAGGTCCGTCCAGGTCGCGGCCGTCGGTGAGCGAACTCCGGCCACGGACAGGACGAGCAACCACCCCACGGCCACAACGAACACCGCCGGCCGGGGACGGTAGTACGCGGCGGAACCGAACGCGGCCATGGCGACCAGGCGCCCGGACCGGTCCGGCACGGCGATGACGATCACGATCGCGGCGGAAGCGAACGCCGTGATCAAGGGAAAACGACGTCGCAGCAGCAAGGGGACCGCCACCGCGACCGACGCGGCCACCATGACGACCGGACTCGCGGAGCGGTGTTCGACCAGCCCGAGCACCGACACGACGACCACGGCCGCACCGGCGAGCACCGCGTCGCCTCCGATGGTGCCGCGAAGCCGCTCCGGCAACGCCCGCATGCGCCGCGGGAACGACCACCACGAGCGCGGTCCCGCCGGGTGGCTGGTGGGACCGGACACCCGGCGGTCATCCATTCCCCAGTTGTACACGGCCAGGTCAGACCGGCGTGCCGCACCGCGCGTCCCGCGCGGGCAGCTCCCCGGCCAGGAAGTAGCGGTGCACGTGGTCGCGGACGCAGGCGTTGCCGTTGAGGTAGAGCCCGTGGTTGCCCTCCACGGGCAGGTACGCGCCTCCCAGCGCAGCGGCGACCCGGCGGCCGTGCTCGGCGGGGGTCAACGGATCGTGCTCGCCGTTCGCCACCAGCACGTTCGGCATCGCGGACAACCCGGCCGGCGGGTTGAGCCCTTCCCCGGGCACACCCGAGCAGTGCCCGGAAACCCGCCACGGGGCCGCCGCCCAGCCCAGCCGGGGCGCGACCGCCCGCAACCGGTCCTCCACCCGCTTCACGGTCGGGAAATCGGCCGGGAAGGGGAAGTCCGCGCAGAACGCCGTCCGCGCGAGACTCACATCGGACGAACCTGGCCGCGGTGTGATCGCCGTCGTGTCGCCGGCCTCCAGCTGCGCGAGTCCGATGGTCAACGCGGGCCAGCCCTTGTCGTTGCCGATCCGCGCCGCGGCCCACCTGAGGACCGCGGACACCTCCACGCCGGGCATGGACAGCACGCGGTCCCACACGGCGATAACGTCCTTGCCGTGCAGTGCGCAACCGGCCTCGGCCGCACACCACCGCGCCATCCGGTGGAGGTTGCTCTCCGCCGCGACGGCACCGGCCCGAGCCCACTCGGCCGGGTCGCGCCGGGTGTGGTCCAGCACGCTGTCCAGGTACATCCGCCCGACCCGATGGCCGAACAGCTCGGCGTACGACTGCCCGTACACCGTGCCGTACGAGTTGCCGAAGTAGTTGAGCCGACGCTCCCCCAGCGCACGCCGGACGGCGTCCATGTCGTGCGCGACCTGGCGGGCGTTGAGACGCCCCCGGTAGGCGCCCATCGCCTCCGCGCAGTCCGCCGCGAACCGGCCGTTGGCGGCGGCGTACTCGCGATGGGCGGACTCGGTCACCGGCGAGGACAACGGAACCGGATTGGGAGTCGGACAGGCGACGCCCATGCCGCGCGGGTCGAACACCACGACGTCGAACCGCGCCGCGAGGTCCGCGAACTGGTCGCGGTAGCCCGGAAACGCGAAGTTGGGGATGGCCGACCCCGGGCCACCGGGGTTGAGCAGGAGAACACCGGCCTTCTGCTCCCGAGCCGGGATCTTCAGCAGCGGCACGGCGATCCGGGTGCCGCCGGCCGGACGGGTCCAGTCCGCGGGAACCAGGACTTCGCCGCACCACAGCCCGTCATGGCACTCCCGCCACGTCAGGCCCTCGGCAGCGATGGCGGGCACTGCGCCTCCTGCGACCACACCGACCGCGACCAAGAGCATCATCAGCGCTTTCATGCCCCGATTCGATCAGCCGGATCACCCCGGCACGTCTGCCTTTCGACAGACCTTCCGCTCACCGCGCGGCCGCCTGAGGGTCACACGTCAGCTCGCCACCCCAGGCGCGACGCCCTTCGTTGATGGCGAGGAGCGCGATGACCAGTCCCGCCACCGCGTCCAGCCGAGCACGGCACAAGCCACCAGGCCGACGAGCGTGGTCACGCTCAGCCAGACGCAGAGTCGCGTCTCCGCGGCGTCGGCGACGATGGGCCGCGAGTTCATCGCCAGTCCGTTCCGGCGTTTCGCGCGGCATCGGCCGGACAAACGCAAAGGTCGTGGAACGCCGAGCTCACGTCGTCGGTTGAAGCTGGTAAGGACAACATCACCTCGGCGAGCGATTGAGCGATGATCCGGTTGGGTAGCCGAATCGAGCAAGGCAATCGACCACCAGGAGGCTGACGTGATCGGGTTCATCGTCGCCGGTCTGATCATCGGTGCGCTCGCCCGACTGATCAAGCCCGGCAAGCAGAACCTCGGCATCGTGGCGACGCTGCTGCTGGGGCTGGTCGGCTCCGTCATCGGCGGCACCATCGCCAACCTGCTCGGCACCGGGGACATCTTCGAGCTCAACGTGCTGGGTTTCATCGTCGCCGTGATCGCCTCCGTGCTGCTGATCGGCGTCGCAGAGGCCGTCGTCGGCCGCAACCGCACGAGCGTGCGGTAACGCCGGACTGACCCCAACGGCCCCGGTCACCGCCCGTCGCTCCGGGGCCGTTCCCTGTCCCGCCGTCAGAGCCGCTGCCAGAGGGCAGGGGTGTTCGGCGGCTCCCATCCGGGGACGGACGTGTGCGGCTGGATGATGCGGTAGGACGCGCCGCCGTAGGTGACCTGGGCGCCGTCGCCGTAGTTGGTGTACGGGGCCCACGAGCCGCCACCGCCGGGGGGCGTGGTCGTTGTCGTGGTCGTGCCGGTCGGCTGGGTGGTCGTGGTCGGGCCGACGGTGGTCACCAGGCGCAGGTTGTAGACCTGGAGGATCTCGGTCAGCGGCTGGAAGTAGATGGTGCCGCCGGTCTGGCAGTTGCCGGACCCGCCGGAGGTGACGCCCTGGGCCTGGTCGCCGGTCAGCCACGAGCCGCCGGAGTCACCGGGCTCGGCGCAGGCGTTGGTGCGGGTCAGACCGGTGATGGTGCCCTCCGGGTAGGTGACCGAGGCGTTCTTCTGCTGGATGGTGCCGCAGCGCCAGCCGGTGGTGGAGCCGGAGCGGCAGACCGAAGCGCCGACCGGAGCCTCCTGGGAGCCCGCGACCGGGACGGTGCCCGGGTAGCGGTTGACCAGGGCACGCGGGGTGTTGCCCGCGTCGGTGCGGACCCAGGCGTAGTCGTTGCCGGGGAAGCTGCTGCCCTGGATGGTGCCGCCGGGGTTGGAAGTGCGGCCGCCGGTGGATCCGCAGTGGCCCGCGGTGACGAAGCCGCCCTCGACGGCGAAGCCGATGGAGCAGCGGCCGCCGCCGGGGAGGCCGTAGGCGTTGCCGCCGACGATGTCGATCAGCGGCTTGGGGTTCTCGGTGCTGGCCTCGAAGGCGACGATGTCGCCGCCCAGACCTGCCTCGGCCGTCCACGCCTTGGCCTGCTCCTCACCGCCGGCGCGGGCGAGCACGACGACCTTGTTGGTGCGGACGTCGACGTACCAGCCGGGGACAGCGTCGGGTGCGGTGGTGGCCTTGGCGTCCAGCTTGATCTTCGCGCTGTCCAGAGCGGACGCACTGTGCTTCGCCGTGGTGGCGACGGCGCCGCGCGAACGCACCGCGCTCGCCAGCGCCGGGTCGGTGACCGCGACTGTGAGGGTGTGGCCGGTGCCGTCCAGCCAGGACCCGGCGTACGCCGTGCCGAGGCGCGACTTCAGCGCGGCGTCGGTCTGACCCGCGACCTTCTCGGCGTCGAGGCGCTCACGCGCCTGCTCCGAGGAGATGCCGAGGTCACGGGCCATCGCGGCCAGCACGGCGGGGTCAGCCGTGTTGGCCGCGGTGGCGCTGGTCGTCAGCGCCACCGCGATGGTCAGCCCGGCCGCCGTGACCGCCGCTGTGGCGGCGGCGATGAGCTTGCGGTTCATGTCCGCTCCTTGCATGCAGGGTGATTGCGCGCACACCGTACGACGGGGATCGGATAAGTGGTACATACCAATTGGCCATAAGGTGGAGCGCGCTCACGACCCCTGCGGGGTTCGACTCGCCGATAGCGTGAGGACCGACAACCGGGCTCTGCGACCGGGTGGCTCTGATCCCGACGCGACCGGACATTGGTGCGAGCAGGAAGGGTTTTTCCATGGGGATCTCGCTCAACGCCGCCAACGTTCTTCCGCAGGACGCGGCGGACGCCACTCTTGTCGCGAGGGTCTTCGACCCGTCCGCGGGCGGCCCTTCGGTCGTGACGATCCGCGGCGAAGAGGTCGTCGACCTGTCGCCGCTGGCACCGACCGTGTCGTCACTGCTCGAGCGCCCGGACGCGCTGGACGTCGTCAGGAATCACCCGGGCGGCACGTCGTGGCCGCTCGCGGAGGTTCTGGCCGCTACGACGAACCCGACCGGTGCTGTTCCCCGGTTTCTGGCACCGGTCGACCTGCAGGTGCTCAAGGCCGCCGGCGTGACCTTCGTCCGCAGCATGCTCGAGCGGGTCATCGAAGAGCGCGCCGACGGGGATCCCACGCGGGCCGAGGAGGTTCGCCAGAAGGTGGGCGCGATCGTCCAGGGCCACATCTCCCACCTCAAGCCGGGGTCCGCGGAGGCCGCGGAGGTGAAGAGGGTTCTTCAGGCCGAGGGCCTGTGGTCGCAGTACCTGGAGGTCGGTATCGGCCCGGACCCTGAGATCTTCACCAAGGCCCCGGTGCTCTCGGCGGTGGGACTGGGAGCCGACATCGGCGTTCTCGCCCGCTCAGCCTGGAACAACCCCGAGCCCGAGCTCGTCCTGGTGGTGGACTCGCGCGGAAACCCGGTCGGCGCGACGCTCGGCAACGACGTCAACCTGCGCGACTTCGAGGGCCGCAGTGCTCTCCTGCTCACCGAGGCGAAGGACAACAACGGTTCCTGCGCCATCGGACCGTTTCTCCGGCTGTTCGACGACGGGTTCACCCTGGCGGACGCCAAAGCGACCGAGATCGCCTTGGACATCACCGGCCCCGACGGTTTCGAGCTGCACGGCGTGAATCCGGTCTCCGAGATCAGCCGGGAACTCGAGGACCTCGTGTCCCACGCCTTCGGCGCCCACCACCGCTATCCCGACGGCTTCGTGCTGTTCACCGGCACGATGTTCGCTCCGACCGAGGACCGGGACCAGCCCGGCGAAGGGTTCACCCACAGGGTCGGGGACGTCGTACGCATCTCTTCGCCCCGATTGGGCGCGTTGACGAACGTCGTGAACACGGCCGAGGACGCCGAAGACTGGACGTTCGGCATCACCGCCCTGATGGAGAACCTCGCCGCCCGCGGTCTGCTGAACTCGCGCACCCAGGGGTGATGCCGGCTCGTCGCACCGGTCTGCGTGGCCTTCGCGGCTGCCACCGTCGCGACGCAGGTGCCCGCCTACAGCAGACATCTCTTCACGATGGACCTCGACTCTCAGTCGCTCCCAGTCGGCATGGTCGTCGCGCTCGTCGTCGCCGTCGTCCCGGTCCTGCACCGCGCGGGAAGCCGTGGCCTGCTCACCTGCTGATCGTGAGCGCGACCGTCCTGTTCGGACTTCTCCCGGTCGTCGTGAAGACGGCTGTGGTGTTCACGGCGGTGACCACGGCCCACAGCCACCTTCGCCGCGTTCTCCACCGTCCGCGTACCGCCTAAGGCGGATCAGCCCAGCCCGAGTCCGGGCAACTGCACCGCGGTGGCTTCCGCGCCTGCCGGTTCGCACCACGCGCGGTACCGGAGCTCATCCGGGCTGACGATTCCGTACGCCTCGCGAAGTGCGGCAACGCAGCGCCGCGCCAGCTGCGCGAACTCGTCCGTGGACGCAGGGCGCCGAAGCGACGACGTCCAGTTGGGTTGCGCGACGTCAGGCTCGACCCATTCGAACCTGCGCAGCTGGAACTCGTCAGCGTCCGCCACGACGTCCTTCGCCGGTGCTTCGGCGTCGAGCCGGTCGGGCTCGCCGGCGAACTGCACGTATCGCCTCGGGTCTGCCGCGGCGTGGACGATGAGGAAAACGCGATCGGTCACGTCGCGGAACGTGTCCGCGAGGCGCTCGGTGAACTGGTAGACCCCGAACTGCTGGACGCCCCGCGCGTGCAGGAACTGGTTGAGGTTGGTGCCGGCCCGGTCGGCGGCGCCCTCCAGCTCGTAGTACTCGGTCGAGCTCAGCCTGCGCCCGGTGGCGTCCGCGTAGCCGTGTTCGATCACCCAGTCACCGGAGCTGGACACGGGCCGGTGCCCCGCCTGGTCCTTCGAGCCGCCGACGGGGACCGGCTCCGTGGTGGTGAGCGGCGTGGCGTACGCGGGACGGGCCAGCAGCGCCACCGACATCCGGGCGGCGAGGAACGCCCCGAACGCGACGCCGAACGCGGGCAGACTGCGCCGCAGGACCGCCCCCGCGGCGGTGGCGACACCGAACGCGAACAGCGCGTACGCCACCGGAACAAGTCCCTCCAGGTCGAAGGCGTCGTACTGGAACCGCCCTTCCCACGCGTCGAACGGCTGACGGAACCAGGTGAGCACCGCGGTGAACGTCCCGGTGAGCGCGACTGTGACACCGGCCAATGCCACGAGCTTGGCCGTCAGCCAGCGCATCCGCGGCACGGCCTGCGTCCAGGCGAGCTGCCAGGTGCCGTCCTCCAGTTCGCGCGCGAGCAGCGGCGCGCCGAGGAACGCACCGATGACGACGGGGACCAGGTAGAAGGCCGCCAGGAGGTTCTCGACGAACCCGTACTCCTCGTCGAGCCGGCGGAAGGAGGCCGTGCAGGCCTCGTTGCCACCGGGCTCTCCCGCACACCGGGCGGGACCGCCGGGGAACAGGTCGTGGGCCTGCGTCCCGAGCACGAGCAGGGCGATGCCGAACATGCCGACGAGCAGCCCCAGGACGCAGACCTCGGTCCGGTGCTGGCGCCAGATCAACCACGTCATGCCGGCACCTCCGACGTGACCGCGACGCCCGGCTCGGACGGCCGGCGCAGGTACGCCAGCACCAGGTCCTCCAGCGAGACCGGCTGGGCCTGCCACCCCGGCGCGGCGGGGACCGCGCCGTCGCGTACCAGCAGGGTCGTGTGCCGGTCGCTGTGGACGACCTCCACGACGGCGCCGGCC
Organism: Lentzea kristufekii; assembly: GCF_033949925.1. NCBI lineage: Bacteria > Bacillati > Actinomycetota > Actinomycetes > Pseudonocardiales > Pseudonocardiaceae > Lentzea > Lentzea kristufekii. Next base: position 250,360 of record NZ_JAXAVV010000011.1, on the reverse strand, counting down.
CGGTCGAGGTCGACGGCCGTGCGCGGGCCGACGAGCAGCCGGTGCTCGGCGAGGAGGGTGTCGATGTCACCGGTGAGCGTGACCCGGCCTTGGTTGAGCACGACCAGGTGGTCGCAGACGCGCTCCAGCTCGTGCACGACGTGGGAGGAGAACAGGACGGTGACCTCTCCTTCGGCCACCGCGCCCATGAGGACCTGCAGGAACTCGTGCCGCGCCAGCGGGTCGAGGCTGGCCACCGGCTCGTCGAGGACGAGCAGGTCCGGCCGCTTCGCCAGGGCCAGAGCCAACGCGACCTGGGCCTGCTGCCCGCCGGAGAGCGTGCCGGCCCTGCGGTCGAGCGGGATGCCCAGCTTCGCCAGCCGGCGCTCGGCCAGCCCCTGGTCGAACCGCAGGTTGCAGGCCCGGCCGAAGCGGAGCATCTCGGCGACGGTGAAGCGCTTGTAGAGCGGGTGGTCCTGGGCCAGGAACCCGATCCGGGACAGAGTGTGCGGGGGTGCTGGCGGTGACGTCGTGGCCGAGGACCTCCACCGTGCCGGTGCTCGGTGCCAGCAACCCGACGACCAGGCGCAGCAGCGTGGTCTTGCCCGCGCCGTTCGGCCCGACCAGGGCGATCACACCGCCCGCCGGCAGGGCCAGGGTGCAGTCGCGCAGCGCCCACCCCTTCCGGTACCGCTTGCCCACGCCGTCGGTGCGCAGCGCGAACTCGGTCGCCGTCACGCCGATCGAGGTCCTGCAGCCGCTCGTCGGGCGTGGCCTGTGCGAGACGCAGGACTTGTTCAACAACAGCGCCGGGGCGGTGGTGGCGGCGGCACTTGCGGCCGGTTACCTGGCGTTGCGCGACCGTGCGGCGGTACACCGGTGAACGGGTCTGGACGAGGTTCCCGGCTGACCACCCTCGTGGGTGTTCCCGGCGAGGGAACACCCACGAGGGGTTCGCGTCAGGACTCGCCGAACACCCTGCCGGAACAGATCGTGGTCTCACCGGACTTCACCAGGCAGACCCGGATGGCCACCGTGGTGTCCTCCCCGATGTTGCCGCTCGCCCAGCCACTGCAGTAGGGCGACGCGTGGCCGCGGGTGTTGACGACGCGGTCGGTGTCCCACGTCGCGCCGGGGTTGATGTCCAGCTGGGTCTCGATGCCCCAGCCGTCCGCCAGCGTGTCGCAGGCCCGGATCGCGTCGCCGGGCACGCCGTCGTCCGGGTCGGCGTTGAAGTCGCCGTAACCCGCCAGGTTCGATCCTGCGTAGATGTTGATCCCGGCGTCCTTCGACTGGATGCCGAGCTCGAATCTCACCTGCGACTCCGGGGCCGCGCTGGCCTGGCCGCCTACCAGTACCAGGCCCATCGTGCTGGCGAGGACCGCGAGTGCCGTGAAGGTGCGCTTCATCCGTTTTCCTTCCGTCGAACGGGTTTGTGCACCGCCATTCGTAGGGGTCCTGGTGTTGTCCAGCAGCAGGTCACCGCCCTGGCCAATCAACAGCGGCCAACGCGGGCGCCGCAGATGCGGGCGATCACGGCGTCCGGGTCGAGGTCCCACCTGATCACGCGGGGGTCGGCACCGGTGGACGCCAGCGTGTCGCCGTTGAACGCGACGGAGTTGACCGGGCCGGTGTGGCCGGTCAGCGTGGCCACCTGCTCGCGGGTTCCGGTGTCCCACAACGTGATCACCGTGTCGCTGCCGGCGACCGCGAGGCGCGTTCCGGTGCCGTTGAGCGCGAGTTCCCGCACCGCACCGCGTTGACCGGGCAGGGTCGCGCTCTGCCGGCGGGCCGCGACGTCCCAGAAGATCACCGCGCCGCCGGCGTCCCCGGTGATCAGCGTCCGGCCGTCGGGCGTGAACGCGATGTCCCGCAACGCGTTCCCGAGCTCACCGAGAACCGCGAGCTCACGGGAGTGCTCGACGTCCCAGAGCACGATCCGGCCGTCGTTGCCCCCGGAGGCCAGCACCGCGCCGTCCGGGCTGAAGGCCAACGCCTCCACCGCGGCCGTGTGCGCGACCGGGAAGTTGCGCGGCGGCGCGTCGGAAGCCGGGTCCACCAGCCTGATCGTGCGATCGGCTCCGCCGGAGGCGACCAGGTTCCCGGCCAGCACCAGGCTGGTCACCGGACCGTCGTGCTCGGCGATGGTGCGCACCGGTTTTCGCGACTCCAGGTCCCACGCGGTGACCGCGCCGTCCTCCCCCGCCGACACCAGGGTTCCGCCGGGGTGGAACGCGACCGACTTCACCGTCGCGGGCGCGTCGAGCTCGGTGATCAGCGTCCCGGACGGGTCCCAGACCTTGATGGACCTGTCCGCGCCACCGGTCGCGATCCGCCCATCGGCCGCCGTGGCCACACCGAACGGCGGAGCCGCGTGTCCGGTGAACGCGGGCAAAGCGACCTGCCACACGCTCACGCTGTCGTCGCCTCCCGCGGCCAGCTTCGTCCCGTCAGGGCTCAGCCCCGCCGCGAAGAACGCCCCGGTGCGCGAGATCAGCCCGGTCAGCCAGCCGCCGTCGGGCACCGACCACCACCGCACGCTGCCGTCGTCGGCCGCGGACATCAGCATCCGGCCGTCCGGCCCGAACCCGACGGACCTGATCCCCGCGGTGTGCCGCCGCAGGAAACTCGGCTCTCCCCCTGCCCGCAACACGACCTGGCTGTCCGCACCACCACTGGCCAGCGCACCGCCATCCCTGTTCAACGCCACCGCGAGCACCGGTCCGCGATGGTCCTGGTGGAGCTGCTGCGCGCCCGTGGCCCGGTTGTGCACGAGCACGCCGTTCTGCCCGGCCAGCGCGACCAGGTCACCGCCCAGCGCCACGTCGTGGACCTCTCCGAGGGAATGCGGGATCCGCATCACCTCCCGGGCGCCTTCCCACAGGATGACCGTGCCGTCCTGCGACGCGGACGCCATCAGCCGGCCGTCATCGCTGTAGGAGATGCTGTTGATCCGGCCGTGCGCCACGGAAAGGACGTGTGCGGCGACGTTCGTGTTCAGGTCCCACAACACGATCTGCTCGTCCTCACCACCAGAGGCGAGCTCCGGAGCGGAAGGGTGGAAGGCCAGCGCGCGCACCGGCTTCGAGTGCTGGGTCAACGCGATCGGCGCAGCGGTCCCGGAAGGCGAGCGGACCAGCACAGATCGATCGTCCCCCGCGGACGCCAGCAGCGTGCCGGCCTGGTTGAACGCCACCGCCCGCACCGCACCGCGGTGGTCCTTCAGCAACACCCGCGGCGGTTTGTAGGCGGCGGTGCTCAGCAACGCACCGCGCGCCTCGATCGTCGGTGACGTGCGGAAAGCCTGCACGGCAAGGGCTTCGGCCGCGTCCGGCCACGACCCGCTGAGGTCCTGGGCCTGCAACGCGAGCTGCCGGGACAACGCGACCTCCTCCCCCGCAACGGCAGCACGGCGCTGGACGACGGCGACACCCGTGATCACCAGGCACGCCACCAGCGAAACGGCCAGGGCTTTGACGAGGGTGCGCAACCGCCGGGACTGCCGCCGGATGTCCGCACGTTCGGCGGTCTCCTGCGCCTCGCTCGCCGCGACGAACTCCCGTTCCAGCTGCGACAACGCGACCGGCGAGTCCGCGGCCAGCGACCGCGCGACCTCCAGCCGCACACCTCGGTACACGGCACCGGAATCGCGGTCGACGGCGTCCCAGGCGTGCGCGGCCGTCGTGAGGTCCTGGTGCTGCTGAAGGCGTTCGCGGTCTTCCTCGAGCCACGTCCGCAGCCGCGGCCAGGCCCTGGTCAACGCCTCGTGCGCCAGCTCCACGCTGCCGTCCGCGACCACCACGAGCCGCGCGGTGACCAGGGCGTTCAACGACGGGCCCATCACCTCGTCCAGCGCCACCCGCCGCCGCAGGTCGTAGGCGCCCTGACCGGGCTGCACCAGGCGGAGCAGCAACGAACGAGCCGCGGCCTGATCAGCGGACCCCAGCTCCGTGAACGCCTGCTCGGCGGTCGCCGCGATCGCACCGGACACCCCGCCGCTCGCCTGGTACCCGGCCAGGGTGAGCCTGTTGTTCTCCCGTCTTCGCCACGTCTCCAGCAAAGCGTGCGACAGCAACGGCAAAGCGCCCGGCTGACCGTGCGCGTCGACCACCGCCGCCGACACCATGTCCGGTTCGACCTTCAGCCCGGCGGAGGTGGCGGGCTCGACGACGACCCGCCGCAACTCCTCCGGCGTCATCGGCCCGACCAGCACCTGCGCGTCCCGCAGCGCCGTGACCAGCGCGGGGATCGCCGCGCACCGGTCCAGGAAGTCGATCCGGCAGCCGATGACCACCTTGGCGTCGCACGACAACAACGCCGCAACGAACGCGTCGCGCTCGTCCGGGTCGGCGCACAGCGTGAACGTCTCCTCGAACTGGTCCACGACGACCAGTCCCGGCCGGTCCGCGGTCCTGGCCGTCAGCTCCCGCACCGGGTGGGCGGTCGGCGTCAGCACGACCGGCGACAACGACAGCGCGGGCACCAGACCGGCCCTCAGCAACGACGACTTCCCCGATCCGGACGCCCCGAAAACCCCCAGGAACGACCGCTTCCCCACCTCCCCCACGAGATGCTCGACGAGCTCCTCACGCCCCCGGAACAGCGACGCGTCCTCGGGCTGGAACGCCGCGAGGCCGAGATAGGGAGCGCTCTCGTCACCCGGCGCGAGGACCTCGGCGACCACCTCCCGCCACTGCCGTTCCCAGTACTCCGCATCCCCCTCGCAGGCTTCGACGTACCCGAGCGTCACGGCCAGCGTCGGCAGCTGCGTGCCACCCGCCGCCTCGGACAACGCCGTGGACGAGAAATGAGCCCTTCTGGACAACTCCCGGTAACTCGGGGATCCGGCCTTCTCGCGCAGCCGGCGCAACTCCCACGCGAAGCGCTGGACCGGGCCTTCGTTCGGGTCGAGCGGACGTTCTGGCCGTCCCACCCGCACCTCCTCTGTTCGACTGCGAATGATTGTCCAGGCCGATCAACCGTTGCTGGACAACTCCCTCCGCACCAACGTGGACGCCGTGAAACGACTCGGGTTCATCGTCGCGATGTTGTTGCTGGCAGCGGGCACTCCGGCCACAGCAGCGCCCAACCAGATCACGGAACGGGACGGTTCCGCGTTCTCGCTGACGCCGGACTGGTCACTGGACACGCAGGCCGCGGGGCTCGCGTCCGCGCTCGGTTCGCGCCTGCCGGTGTCGGACGTGCTGGCGGCGGCCAACCGGTCCACGAACGACTGCTCCACCAGTCGCAAGCAGGCTCAGCCGGAGTACTACGACCGCACGGACATCCCGTTGCAAGCAAACCAGATCCTGCGCAGCAGCGACCGGTTCTGCTGGGACGACAGCGACAGCAAGGTGTCCTACTGGGTGCCTCAGGGCGTGACCGGATCGTCCGATGCGGACGACGACGGCCAGTGGGGACCGAACAAGGTCATGGCCGTGAGTTGGCACTACGACACCGCGAAGGCCGGGACGCCGACGGACCACGGGGCGCGGCTGTCCCTGGTGGACCGGGTGAGCGGCAAGTACCGGCACGTGCTGCTGGTGGAGCCGACCAGCTCGTCGAACTTCCGCGCGGTGCCGATCCACGCGGGCGGCCTGGCCTGGCTGGGGCGCTACCTGTACGTCGCGGACACCTCGCGCGGCCTGCGGGTGTTCGACATGGAACGCGTGCTGGAGGTGGCCACCGACCAGGACGACGTGATCGGCAAGAGCGGCAGCAAGTACTACGCCTACGGCTACCGCTACGTCGTACCGCAGGTGGCGACATACCGGCAGGCGATCACGCCGCCGTCTCCGTGCGTGCCCCAGCCCAACGCGCTGTGCTACTCCTCGCTGGCGCTGGACCGCAGCACGACGCCGGACACGCTGGTCGTCGGTGAGTACCGGGACGGCCGCAGCACCGACCTGTCCATCGACGGCGGCCGCGTCGTGCACTACGACGTCGACGCGTCCACCCGCAAACTCGCGGTGTCCTCGGGCAAGGCCGTGCCGAGCAGGGCGGTGACCACGCCGAAGAGCAACGTCCAGGGCGCGCAGACGTGGCAGGGCGACTACTACCTGGGCCGCAGCTCAGCCGACAAGCACAGCTTCATGTTCGCCGGGTCCGCGGACATGAAGACGTACAGTTGGGCGGTCGGCGGCGAGGACCTCTACCACGAGCACGGCAGCGGTCTGCTGTGGACGGCTACCGAGCACGCCTTCAACGCCGCGGGCACGTTGATCGACAAGCGGATCGTGTTCGCCGTCCCGCTCGCCGGGATCGCCCCGTGACACCCAGGTTCATCCCGTCAGGACGACAGCTGGGTCGGACGTGGCGAAGAGGCTGTCGAACACCCGGACACGGTCGAAGGACAGGGCGTGCTCGCGTGCCCGGTCCGCCATGAGCTGCCGTTCCTCGGCTGACATGTCGAACACCACCCGGTCGATCTCGGCGGCGATGTGGGTGGTGTTCCCGGCCTCGACGAGGACGGCCGTCCCGCCCACCGCTTCGCCGACGCCTCCGGTGGTGGTCGTGATCACCGGCCCGCCGCCCGCGAGCATCTTCTCGGTCAGCGCGATGCCGAAGGTCTCGACGAAGTCCGGTTCGGGCTTGGTCGGCAGCGCGTACACGGCGCAGCCGTTCATCAGCAGCGGCTTTTCGTCGTCCTCCACGTCGGTGAGGAAGAGGATCCGGTCGTCGTGCTGAGTGATCGCCCGGAGGTGCTCCAGTTCGGGACCGTTGCCGGCGATCACGAGCTTCAGCCGTGACCGCGCCTGGCACTGGCCGAATGCGTCCACCAGGTCGTAGACGCCTTTGGCCCGTGTCACCCGGGACAGGAACAACACGTACCCGTCGCGTTCCAGGCCACGGCGTTTCAGGGCGGCGTCCACGAGCGCCGGATCGAGGTCGACGTATGCCGAGGTGTCGATCGGCGGGTAGCTGACCGATATCCGGCGCACGCACTGGCGGGCGAACCTGGTGCCGCAGTGCGTGTCGACGGCCTCCGCGCAGGCGATGATCTCCTGCCTGGTGTACTCCGACACGGCGATCACCTGGTCGTTGGCGAGGAACCGGGTGAACAGGACCACGGCTGCCCCGAATCGCCTCTCGCGCAGGCACGAGCGGATCACGTTGGTGACGTCCGAGCCGACCGCCTTCGCGATGGTGTGGACGTCAGGTGCGTAGCCGGCCGCGCGTGCCGCGTCGACCGCGTCGCGCACCACGGCGTCGTGGGGAGCGAGGTACATCGACACGCAGGTGGTCGGGACCGGCTCGGCGAGCAGTTCGACCAGGCGTCCCGTCAGCCCGGCCAGGTACCGGCCGTCGGGTACCCGGTAGTCGCCGACCGGCTCGGGCCGCTCCACGGTGATGCCCTCGCTGTAGGGCATGATCCGATCCAGCGGCTTGAGCGGCAGGCCTGCCGCCTGCAGCACGGGTATCGGCCAGGTCAGCAGCCGCACGTCGTCGAAGCCGCGGGTGAGCGCGGCCTCGGCCAGGTTGCGGGCTTCTCCGGAGTGACCGCAGATGACTGGGTCGGCCCGGACCACGATCACGAGACGGCGGCTTGGCCTGCTCATGTGCGAGTCCCCTTTCCGAGCGGGTCGGACACCGATGGCGGCAGGATCCTGCGTCCCCACTCCGAGGGGTGCGGGCCGAGTTCGAGCAGCAGCCGGCCGCCGGCGTGGACGTCGGATGCGCGCAGGTGCGCCGCGTCCAGTGGTTTGCCGTCCAGCCGGGCGGACTGCACGTACTGCGGCGGCGGGTCCGCCTCCAACCCGTCGGAACTGATGGACGTCTCGCGGTGTCCACGCGTCTCGATGACGAAGTCGCGATCCCCGAGGTGCAGGGTGGCGTGGCTGAAGGCAGGCGCGTTGACGAGGAACAGGTTCTGCCCGGCGACCGGGAACAGACCGAGCGAGGCCCAGACGTACCAGGAACTCAGCCCGCCCGAGTCGTCGTTGCCCGGCAGGCCGCCGGGACCGGTGCCGAACTGCCAGGTCAGCGCCGCGTGCACGATCTCGGCCGTGCGGTCCGGCCGAGCCGCGTAGTGGTAGGACCACGGCGCTTCCATGTCCGGCTCGTTGTTCAGCCCCTCGAACCGGTTCAGCAGGTAGCCGGCCGCCATCTCCGCCGCGTCGGGCCGCTTGCCGGGCTGCGCCACACGCGGGGCGCCGTAGCCGAAGAACGCGTCGAGTGTGCTGACGAAAGCCTCGTTCCCACCGACCATCGCGATTCGCGCGGCCATGTCGTGCAGCAGCCGGAACGAGTAGTTCCACTTGCCGCCTTCGTAGAACGACGAGTCGAGGAGCAGGCCGGTGTCCGGGTCGAACGCGTTGGACCACAGGCGGCTTCGCGCGTCGAGGTCGTCAGCGAGCTGGACGTCGTTCAGTGCCCTGGCGACGCCGGCGGTGCAGTGGCAGGCGTAGGCGAGGTCGAGCGTGTGCGAGATCGGGTGCACGACGCCGTGCTCGTAGAAGTCCTCGCCGTACATCCGGCGCAGGTCGTCGTACATGTGCACCAGCGCCCAGGTCCAGTCCAGGTCGCCCAGGCCGAGGGCGTGCACATCGGCCAGCGCGGTGTGGACCAGCGCGCTCGCTTGCCGGAAGAACCTGTCCGCGCCGCGGGCCATCCGATATCCGATGGGGAAGTTGCCTTCCTCCTCGCAGACCCGGATCAGCGACTCCAGGAGATCGACCGCCCGGTCGGGGCAGATGGCCATGAGCAACGGCAGCTGGGTCTTGTAGATGTCCCACATCGTGCAGATGTCGAACACGAAGGGCCCGGAGGACGGCCAGAACGGGCTCTCGTCGTCGGCGAAGCACGGCTTGATCAGGGAGTGGTACAGGGCCGTCGCGAACACCTGCCGCCTGGCGGGTGACCCGCCCTCGACCACCACCCGTCCCACGTGGTCGCGCCACCGGGCCTTGGTCTGCGCCCGGACGACGTCGAACGCCGGCCGCCCGTCACCGCATTCGCGGTACAGGTTCTCCCTGGCCTGTTCACACCCGCGCAGGGAGAACCCGATCTGGATCTCGACGCTCTGCCCGGCGGTGGTGGGGCCCATGTAGAGCATCCCGAACGGGCGCAGCGTGGTCTGCCTGATGCGGTCGAAGTCGAGCCGCGTGCCACCCTCGATCAGCCGGCGGTCGTGCCAGAGCATCTGCCGCCAGCCCGGACTGTCGACCCTGATGTACACCGACAGCGGCACGCCTTCGACGACCACCGTTCCCTGGGCGCGGCCGTTGCCGAGGCTTTCCACATGTGCCCGCAGCGGCACTGTGCGGCCGAGGTCGATGGCCAGCCCGCCGCAGGACAGGTCGACGACGATCCGTGCGCTGCGGTGCTCGGGAAAGACGTATCGGTGGACGGCGACCTTGGCGCCGACGGTGACCTCGCATCGAATGCCGGTGTCTAGGGCAGCCGCGTAGTACCCCGCTTCAGCGGTCTCGTCGCGCAGCGGCCAGGCCTCGCCGAGGACGTCCAGCGGCTGCACCATCGGCGTCACCCGCACGTAGTTGTAGTACTTGCGTATCGCGCCGGTGCCGGACTGCTGGAAGTGGGTGAAACCGGACGCCTGCGGCCGGTCGAACAGCTCCTCCGGCTGGCCCTCGGTGTTCTTCGCGTAGAGGCCGTACCCGGTCGGATAGGCACCGGAGTAGGCGCAGGCGGACACCATGCCGAGAGGGGACGTCGCGCCGGGGTGGGTGTTGCCGACCTGCGCTTTCGGCCACCACCAGGTGGCCGCCAGCCCCTGCGCCGCAGGCAGTGAGGTGGCAGCCGTTCCGATGAAAGGATCGATCTCGTCGAGGATGACGAGACACTATGTGAGCGCGGGCACCGCGTTGGTTTCAGCGATATGAACATGTGGCCGGGTCCGCGGAAGTGGACGCGTCAGCGGGCGAGCAGCTTGGCGATCCCGAACTCGAACCGCGCGTCGAACGACTCCTCGGCGAGGAAGGGAAGAACGCGCTCCAGTGACGGCCGTTCCCCGACGGCGAGATCGCCCGAGCCGTGGGGCAGCGCCTGCTCCTCCTGTGCCAGGCCGAGGATGAAGTAGATGACGCTCCAGCACGTCCACGCGGCGTCGCGAGCGGACAGCCCGCCGTCCAGCAGTGCGGCGACGAGCGCTTCCGCCGTGTCCAAAGTGGCCGGTTCCGCCGCGTAGGTGCCCGCCACGACAGCGGCGCCGTCGCGGTGTGCCAGCAGCGCCTGCCGATAACGGCGCGCGATCTCGGCGGCCCGGTCGCGCCAGTCCTCCGGCAGGCCGTCGAGGGAGACGCCGGCGACGATCGCGTCGGCCATCAGCTCTTCCAGCCGCGCCTTGGTCTTGACGTGCCAGAGGACGGTGTTCATCCGCACGTCGAGCTTCTGCGCGATGGCGCGCATCGACACCGCCTCGGCGCCGCGCTCGTCGAGGATCTCCAGCGCGGCCCGCACCACGTCCGTTTGACTCTTGGTCACTGACCTAGTCTACTCGACCACGAAGCATTGGTCAGTGACCAAGGGAGAGAGTCATGCACGACGTCGTCATCGTGGGCGCGGGGCCGACCGGGCTCTGGCTGGCAGGAGAGCTACGGCTCGGAGGGGCCTCGGTCGTGGTGCTGGAAACGCGGCCGCGGCGGGACGAGAACTCCAAGGCGCTCACGATCCACCCCCGCACGATCGAGATCCTCGACTGCCGGGGAGTGGCGGAGCCGTTCCTGGCGGAGGGCGTCCGGATCCCGAACGGGCACTTCGGCGGGCTGTCCGACCGCATGGACTTCTCCGTGCTGGACACGCCGTACCCGTTCACGCTGGCATTGCCCCAGGCTCGCACCGAGGAACTGCTCGAACAGCGCGCCGTCGGCACGGGCGCGGTGGTGAGACGGAGTTGCCGGGTGGTGGGCCTGTCATCTGAAGGGGTTGAACTGGCTGATGGTGAGATCGTCGCCGGACGCTACGTAGTGGGCTGCGACGGCACGCGCAGCACCGTGCGGGAGGCCGCGGGCATCGACTTCCCCGGCACCGACGCCACGACGTGGGGGTGGCTGGGCGACGTCGTCCTCGACGCCCCGCCCGAGCGCGGGTTCGCCAGCGTCACGGGCCCCGGCGGTGGCCTGATGATCGTGCGGCTGCCGGGTGGCGTGCACCGGATCGTCGGCGGCGACCCGGCCACGAACCGTCCCGACTGGCCCGGTGACCTGACGTTGGACGAGCTGCGCGCCACCGTCGAGGCGATCGCGGGTACCGACTTCGGCATGCGCGACCCCAAGTGGTTGTCGCGCTTCGGCAACGCCACCCGGCAGGCCGCCGCCTACCGGTCCGGCCCCGTCCTGCTGGCAGGAGACGCCGCGCACATGCACTTCCCGACCGGCGGGGTCGGCATGAACGTCGGCATCCAGGACGCGCACAACCTCGGCTGGAAACTCGCCGCCGTCGTCACCGGCCGCGCGGACGACGCGTTGCTCGACACCTACCACTCCGAACGACACCCGGTGGGCGCCGACCTGCTCCGGCACACCAGAGCTCAGACCGCTTTGGTGACGGCGTACTCGACCGAGGGGCAGGCGTTGCGAGCGGTCGTGAGCGAGCTGATCGCGTCCGCGCCGGACATGTCCAAGGTGCTCGCCGAGCGGCTGTCCGGCCTCGACGTCGCCTACGCCACCGGCAGGCGTGTGCGTGACCAGCGGCTACCGGACGGCGGCACGCTCTTCGCACGGCTGCGCGCCGGCGGTCACGTGCGCACCGACGCGGGACTCGTGCGGCCCGACGGGCATCTCGCGCAGGGCGTCGTCGTCTGCTGAACCGGCCGCGGCGGTGAGGGCGGTCAGGGCGAGACCGGTGTCGGCGGTCAGGGGCATGGTCTCGAAGTCGAGAGTCAGCTCGCCGACGACGGGGTGGCGGAACTTCTTGGTGCCGGTGCGGTGCAGCCGTACGTCGTGAGCAGCCCAGCGAACGCGGAAGTCCTCGCTGCGCGCTCAGCTCGCCGAACAGGTCGGACAAGGCCTTGTCGGAGGGGTTCCGCCCTGCTTCCGTGCGCATCATCGCCACGGTGTCGGAGGCGATGCGGTCCCACTCGACCCAGAAGTCGCGGGCGCGTGGATCGAGGAACGCGAAGCGGGTGTGGTTCGCCGGACGGGCGGGGTCGTCGACTATGGGCGCGTATAGCGCCTCGGCCAGAGGGTTGACGGCGAGGACGTCTCCGCGGCCGTTGCTCACGAACGCCGGGATGTCGGTCATCAGCTCCAGCAGGCGCGCCACGCTGGCCGGATCTGCGGGGCGGCGGGTTCACGCCGGGCGCGCGTGGCGGAACCGGGCGTCTGCAAGTACTACCAACTCATGATCATCGAGCGCATAACTACCACCAACCGGGCTGTTCGCAGTCTTGAGAGCGCTCCCGCAAGTGATCTTAGGCCGCCGCGTCGACCGCACTGCGGTCAGTCGCCTGCCGCACTCCCAGGAAGAGTCCGCCACGAGCATCTGAACAGCCGTAATACCAAACCGATCGGCATTGCGCCTAGGCCCACGCGAACTCAGGCGGGTGTGCAGGTGATCGACACCATTGGTCACCTCCCGGGCTTCCGGTCGTCCACGGAGACGGAGAAGTTCTCGATGGCGTTGCCCGCACCTCCACGCCACAGGTTGAACCCGGCCTCGACCGCGATCAGGTACCAGTCCGGCGAGACCAGGCCGCGTCCGACGGAGTCCCCGGTGAACGCGCTGATGTCGAGGTCCTTGACGGCGGTGGCCTCACCGACGCGTTCGTAGGTGATGCGCACACGGCCCTGGTCACGTGCCAGCCACACGTTCCACCGGGCATCCGAGATCGGCACCTCGCGGGCCAGCAGAACCCCTCCTGGCCGGACACCGCCGACACCGCGGAGCCAGATCACCACCTCGGCACCGTCCGGCGTGCCGTCGGCGACGGGTCCGCTGTGGAACCACACCACGTAGGCGGCGTTGAAGACCCCGGCGTCGACCTGGCTGCTGACCCAGTCGCTGGTGACGCGAGGCATCGCCGACACCTGCACCGGCAGGCCGCCGACATCGGTGCACTCGTGCCAGTGACAACCCCTGACCAAGGAGGGAGTGGCAGCAGGAGCGCCTTCCGGTGACACGTCGTGCTCGGCGCTCTCGATCCGCAACGACTGGTCCCCCACGGTGATGCACTGGGGCGTTTCGGCGTTCCACACGTTGTTCTGGGCGAGGTAGTCCGTCCCACCGGCCGGAGCGACGCCGTCCCTGGCGCAGAGGGAGAGGGTCGAGCCCGCCGCGGGCCCCACGTTCGACAGGACCAGGCCGACGAGCGCGGCGATCAACGCTCCGCCCAGTCCGAGCGCCACGAACGCGCCGGCGACGCGGAAGGCGATGTGAGCGGCGGGATTCATCCGTGCTCCTCCTTCGATGGCCCGAAGACACCGGCACGTCGGTGCGCGACGCCCTGCAGAGGGATACGCCTTCCCCGGCGATGGAGTTCATCCCGGCTCGCGAGCTGGGGCGCGAGCGACACCGATCATCGGCACGCGGTCCCTGTCACATCGGGACGTTGTGCCCTGGGGCGAGTGCTCCGAGCGACGCAAGATGCGTGGGTTCCCACGGCCCACAGGAGGCTCGCGGTGCACCAGACCCGCGATAGACGCACGCCCGTCTCGCTCGCCCGGTACTTCGACAGCGTCGTGGACGCCCTTGCCCGCGAAGGCATCGACGTCGCCCAGGTGGTGCTGGAACTCACCCCGACACGTCCGATGCGCGGCCAGGTGGTCACCGGGCGCGGTCCGGTGCTGCGCTGGCGCGAGGACCTCGGGTGGAGCAACGGGATCAGGACCACGAGCCCGGCCGCACACCCCGGTGAGGTCGCCGCGCTGCTCGAACAGCCGCCCGGACGAGGATGAGCCGCAGCTCGCCGATCCTGCCTTGTCAGGTGACCGGCTTCTGACTGATCGACGTGCCGGCGTCTCCTCGGACAAGTGCTTCGGCGTCCGTGAGCGCACCGATGGCCGCGACCGATCCCGTGGCCTGCACGAACCGCCGGCACGCCTCGATCTTCGGTCCCATCGAGCCGGCGGGGAAGGTCAGGTGCTCGAGTTCCTCCAGGTCGAGATGACGCAGCGGTTCGGCGTCCGGCATGCCGTAGTCGGTCATCACGGCGGGCACGTCGGTCAACAGGACCAGGCGGTCGGCTTTCAGCGCGATCGCGAGTCCGGCTGAGGTGAGGTCCTTGTCGACGACCGCCTCAACGCCCCGCAACTGTCCGTTGTCGACCACCGGTGCGCCTCCACCGCCTGCGCAGACGACGACCGTTCCCCCGGCCACCAACTGCTCGATGGACTCCTGTTCGACCAGCCTCACCGGCTCGGGGGAAGGCACGACGCGACGCCAGTGCGGGCCGTCGGCGGCCGTGGTCCAGCCGTACTGCTCGGCCAGCCGGTCGGCCTGGGCGCGCTCGTAGACCGGTCCGATGAACTTGGTCGGCGCGTCGAAGGCCGGATCAGCGGCGTCGACGACGGTCTGGGTGATGACGGCGAGGACCGGCTTGCGAACGCCCGCGTTGCGCAGCGACTCGGCCAGCCAGTAGCCGATCATGCCCTGGGTCTCGGCGCCGAGGGTGTCGAGTGGATACGGGCGGGTCAGCGACGGATCGGCCTCGCTTTCGAGTGCGAGCAGGCCGATCTGAGGGCCGTTGCCGTGGCACACCACGAGTTCGTGTTCGGCGGCCAGCGGCGCGAGTGCTCGCGCCGCTGCTTCGACGTGGTGGAGCTGGACGGAGGCGTCGGCGCGTTCGCCGCGCATGAGCAGGGCGTTGCCTCCGAGTGCGACGACGATGCGCATCAGGAGGCCAGTCCGGCGACGATGACCGCCTTGATGGTGTGCAGACGGTTTTCCGCCTGGTCGAAGACGACCGAGGCGGGGGACGAGAAGACCTCGTCGGTGACTTCGGCGCCTTCAAGGCCGTACTGCTCGTAGACGCGGCGGCCGACCTGGGTGGTGCGGTCGTGGATGGACGGCAGGCAGTGCAGGAACTTCGTGGTGGGCTTGCCGGTGGCCTTCATCAGTTCGGCGGTGACGCGGTAGGGCGTCAGCAGGGGCACGCGGTCGTTCCAGGCAACAGGTGAGTCACCCATGCTGACCCACACGTCGGTGTAGATGAAGTCGACGCCGGCCACCGCCTGTTCGGGGTCCTCGGTGACGAGCACGCGGGCGCCGCTCGTCGCAGCCAGCTCCTGGGCCTTGGCGATCACGCCGACCGGTGGCTGCAACGCGGAGGGAGCGGCGATGCGCACGTCCATGCCGAGCAGGGCGCCGGTGACGAGCAGCGAGCGGGCGACGTTGTTGTGGCCATCGCCGACGAAGGCGAACTTGATGTCCTCGACCTGGCCGTCGAAGTGCTCGGTCATGGTGAGGACGTCGGCGAGCATCTGGGTGGGGTGCCAGGAGTCGGTGAGGCCGTTCCACACGGGCACACCGGCGTGCTCGGCCAGCGTCTCCACCGTCTCCTGGGCGAAGCCGCGGAACTCGATGGCGTCGAACATGCGGCCGAGGACCTTGGCGGTGTCCGTGACGGACTCCTCGCGGCCCATGTGGGAGCCGGTCGGGTCGAGGTAGGTGACGTGGGCGCCCTGGTCGTGGGCGGCGACCTCGAAGGCGCAGCGGGTGCGGGTGGAGCTCTTCTCGAAGACCAGGGCGATGTTCTTGCCCGTCAGCAGCGGGTGTTCGGTGTGGGATGCCTTGGCGCGCTTGAGTCCGCGGGCCTGGGAGACGAGGTCGAGGAACTTCTCCTTGGTGAGGTCGAGTTCCTTGAGCAGGGAGCCGGGGTGTCGCATCGAGATGGTCCTTTCAGATGCCGTCGCGCTGGATCGGGCAGGTCATGCAGCGGGCGCCGCCTCGGCCGCGGCCGAGTTCGTTGCCGGGGATGGAGATGACCTCGATACCGTGGTCGGCGAGCATGGTGTTGGTGACGGTGTTGCGTTCGTAGCCGACGACGACGCCGGGTGCGAGTGCGAGGAAGTTGTTGGCGTCGTCCCACTGCTCGCGTTCGGCGGCGCGAGCGTCTTCGTCGGCGCACAGCACGCGCAGCCGGTCTGTGCCGAGCAGGTCGGAGATGGTGGCGAACACCGAGGTCCGCTCTTGTACCCGCAGGCCGGCCGAGCTGCGCTCGACGACCTCTTCCGCGTCAGCGGGTGTGATCACCCATGTCCTGAGCGTCTCGGGGTCGAGGCCGGGGTATCGGATGAACGTGTCCAGATCGAGCATCGTCATGACCGTGTCGAGGTGCATGAGAGCGTGTGAGCGAGGCAGCTGCACGGCGATCACAGAACTCGCCTGGCCGGTGCGGAACAGTTCGCGCGCCAGGATTTCCACGCCCATCGGGGTGGTCCGCTCCCCCATGCCGATCAGCACGGTGCCGCGGCCGAGGACGAGGATGTCGCCGCCTTCGAGCGTTGCGGGCTGGTGGCCGGCGTCGTCGGCGCCGTGGTAGACCGGGAACATCGCGTCGGCGAACAGCGGGTGGAACCGGTAGATCGCCTGGCAGTGCAGGGATTCGCGGCGGCGAGCGGCTTTCGCCATCGGGTTGATGGTGACGCCGCCGTAGATCCACGCCGAGCTGTCGCGCGGGAAGAGCGTGTTCGGCAGCGGCGGCAGCACGAAGTCGTCCAGACCGAGGCTGTTCCAGCGCAGGCTGGGCGCGCCGAGCGGTGACAGGTCGGCTCGGGTCACGCCCCCGACCAGAAGCTCGGCGAGCATCGGGGCGTCGACCTTCTCCGCGAACTCGCGCACGGGGCCGACCAGCGTCGGTCCAAGCACTTCCGGTGTGCACACGCGGTCCAGCACGAACGCCCGCGCCTCCGGCAGTGCCAGCGTCTCGGCGAGCAGGGTGCCGGTGTGGTGCACGGTGATCCCGCGGTCACGCAACACCGAAGCGAAGACGTCGTGTTCCTCCTGGGCCTTCGAAGCCCACAGGACGTCGTCGAACAGCAGCTCGTCGCAGTTGCGCGGGGTGAGCCTGCTCAGTTCGAGCCCTGGACGGTGCACGATGACCTGGCGCAGCGCGCCGACTTCGGAACCAACGCCGAGGTTCACGACTTCACCTCGCCGTACTCACGCTGGCCGACCTTGAGCCAGATGTAGAGCGGCACGCCCAGCAGCAGGCAGATGACGCCGTAGTAGACGGCCTGGTAGCCGCTGCCGGCCAGTGCCCAGAAGGCGAAGGCGAGAGCGAGGATCGAGACGGTGCAGTCGCGCACGAGGTGCGGCCATTCGGCTTTGCGGCCGCGGACCAGCAGCCAGTACAGCTGTGCGGCGGCGCTGAACAGGTACGGCACGACGGCGGTGAACACCGACAGCAGCACGAGCGTCGTGAAGACCTGCTCGAAGTTGGTGTAGCTGACGACCACGAGCAGCGAGGCGAGCACGGTGGAGCTGATGATGCCGAAGCTCGGGATGTCGCGGCGGGTGCGCAGGAACGCCTTCGGGAACAGCTTGTCCTTCGCCGCTGCCATCGGCATCTCGCCGATGATCAGGGTCCAGCCGACGAGGCAGCCGATGCCGGACACCACGGCGGCGATCGCGACGGCCTGACCGGCCCACTGGCCGCCGAAGATGGCGTTGGCGGCGGCGGTGAACGGCGCCGAGGTCTCGCGCAGCGCGTCGTTCGGCACGGTGCCGAAGACGGTGAGCGTGCCGAGGACGTAGATGACCGCACAGCCGATCGTGCCGAACACGGTGGCCCGTCCGACGTTGCGCTCGGGATCGCGGACGCGGCCGGCTGCCACGGAGGCGGTCTCGATGCCGATGTAGCTGAACAGCGCGATCGCGGCCGCGGCGGAGATGGCGCCACCGATCGACGTCCCGCTGGCGTTGAACGGGCCGAAGTTCGCCGACTTCACGAACACCAGGCCGACGGTGGCCATGAACAGCAGCGGCACGATCTTCAGCACCGTGAAGACGATCTGCGTGACGGCCATGTTCCGGAGTCCGGACAGGTTGACCAGAGCCGGAATCCACAGGCCCGCCAACGCGATGACGATGGACCAGCCGACCTGGTGGTCGGTGTTCACGAACACCTCGACGTAGCCGACCAGCGCCACGACGATCGCCGCGTTGCCCGCCCATGCGGTGATCCAGTAGCACCAGGCGTTGAGGAATCCGGCGAACTCGCCGAACGCCTCCCGGGCGTAGACGTACGGGCCGCCGGAACCGCTGATGCGCTTCGCCAGTGCGCCGAACGTGAGCGCGAGCGCCAGCGCGCCGATCGACACGAGAACGAACGCCACGAGACTGACCGGCCCGAACGCCGCGAGTGCGGTCGGCAGGCCGAACACACCGGTGCCGATCACCGATCCGACCACCAGAGCGGTCGCGG
Organism: Lentzea kristufekii; assembly: GCF_033949925.1. NCBI lineage: Bacteria > Bacillati > Actinomycetota > Actinomycetes > Pseudonocardiales > Pseudonocardiaceae > Lentzea > Lentzea kristufekii. Next base: position 232,059 of record NZ_JAXAVV010000011.1, on the reverse strand, counting down.
TGGGCAGGCCGAATCTGGACGGGCGTGGCCGGTCACTTCCCGAACCTGGCCGTGCCACGGCCTCCGGGCCGGCCACGTCTGCACTCACGGGAACTCCTCACTCCGATGTGGACTGTCTCGCTGTGAGCAGCCTGTGCTCCGGTCACCTGATCCCCCAGCACCTCAGGTCTCGTCGCCCGCGGGACCTAAGTCCTCGCTCGGACGGGATGCCGGCGCAGACGTTCTGGCACAGCAGAAAGGCGCCGGGAGGGAGAGGCCGGCGCCTTTCTGCTGTCCTTCCCCAGTTCCTTGCCGCCGTCAACTCCCCGCGCGCACGGGTTCGGCGGTGAACTCGACGTCTGTCACGCCTGCGACCGCGCGGACCAGCACCTCGACCACGTGCCGTTCGGTGGCGCTGTTCCCCTTGTCCACGATGGACACCTTGCCGCCGGTCACCGCGACCTGCCACCGCTGAGCGCCACCGACCACGCCGAGGCGGTTGTGGATCTCGGCCTCGACGACCCAGTCCGCGCGGGTGATGGACCGCAGCATGTCGCGGCGGGTCACGATGCCCGCGAGGTGACCCTCGTGCACGACGGGCACGCTGCGCACACCGTGATCGAGCATCAGGCCGGCGACCTCGGCCAGGTCGGTGTTCGGGCTCACGGTCACCGGGGACTTCGTCATCACCTGGGCGACCACGTCCGCAGGCGCCTGCCTGGCTTCGACGGGTTCGCCGTGCACGAGCCACCTCGGGTCCTGCGGCAGGCGGTTCCGCAGCAGATCGGCTTCACCGACCATGCCGACCAGCGCGCCCGAGGCGTCGACCACGGGCAGGGCGGTGAAGCCGCGTTCGGCGATCAGCCGGGCTGCGTCACGCGCAGGTGTGTCCTGTTCGACGACCACGACGTCCGTCGTCATCACGTCTCGAGTCCTCATGACGCTCCTCAGCCGAAGATTTCGGTCTGACGGGTGTGCGTGGTGTCGTTCCACCCAGCCCGCAGTTGGTTGTGCACGTCCACCACGCCGGGCAGAGCGCGCACGAGGTGTTCGGCGATCTCGACCTCGCTCTGCCGCTCCAACTTCCCGCGCACCGTCACCACACCGTCGGTCACCGCGACGTAGAGCAGGTCGGGGTCGACCCACAGCATCCGGCCGAAGATCTCGTCGCGAATCGTCGTGCGCAGCTCCTCGTCCCCACGCACGAAGAGCTTCAGCAGGTCGCGGCGGGACAACACGCCGACCAGCGTGCCATCGGAGTCCACGACGAAGAGCCTGCGCACGCCGGCCGCGGCCAGTTCGCGGGCAGCCGCGCTGGCGGCGAGGTCCTGCGAGATGGTCTTCACCGGCGACGTCATCACGTCGCGGGCGGTCACACCACTCGCCTGCTCCCAGCGGTGCTTCGTCGCACGGCCCGCGAACACACCGGGCGCGTCTGCGGTGCCGCCGCGGAACTCCTCCTTGGGCAGCAGGTCGGCTTCGGAGACGACGCCGGCCGGACATCCGCCGTCGAGCACGGGGACCGCGCTGATGTTGTTGTCCTCCAGCAGCTGTACGAGGTCCTTGAACGGGCACTCGACGTCTGCGGTGATCACCTCACGTGTCATCAGCGAGGCGACTGTCGGTTCACGCATGACACCCTCCGGCGATCCTCGGTTCGTATGTGACCAAGCCTTGTCGGCGACGCAGCGGTCAGACACCTGCCAAGGACGCAGGCGGGCCGGGACGTTCCGACCCTGTCGCGAGGACCGAAGGACCCTGCGTCCACGCGGGCGGTGCGTTGATGCCGCGGTGAGTTCCTCCGGTCCCGGCCAGGCCGGGACGTAGGGCCCTCTTCAGCGGCCGACCGTGCTGCGAGCTTCAAAGCAGGATTTCAACGTGGAGGTGAGCGGGATGGACCGCGGTCAGCCCGACGAGACGACGGTACGAACGGCAGTGGCGCTGGCAGGACGTGCGCCGTCCGTGCACAACTCCCAGCCGTGGCGCTGGGAAGCCGGTGCGCGCAGCCTGCACCTGTACGCCGACCGCACGCGCGGCCTGCCCGCGACGGATCCGCTGGGCGCCGACCTGGTCATCAGCTGCGGGGCGGCGTTGCACCACCTGCGCGTCGGGCTCGCGGCGCTCGGCTGGAGTGCGAAGGTCCACCGGCTGCCCAACCCCGCCCGGCCGGACCACCTCGCGGCGATCGAGTTCCAGCCGTTCGACCCGAAGGCGTCCCACGTCGCTCTCGCCGCCGCGATCCCGCGCAGGCGCAGCGATCGCCGCGCCTTCTCCTCCTGGCCCGCACCCGACGAGATCCTCCAGCAACTCGTGATGAACGCCCGCGCCGAAGGAGTGGACGCCCACATCGTCACCGGCAAGGCGCACGACGAACTCCTGATCGCGATCGGCAAGGCCGCCGCCGTCCAGGAAGCCGAACCCGCTTACCAGGCCGAGATCCGGCAGTGGAGCGGCGTCTATCCCGGTGCGTCGGCCGGTGTCCCCGCCGCGAACATCCCCGCGGGGTCCCACCAGTACGGCGCCCTCCGGATGCGCGAGTTCGCCCCGGGATCGTTGCAGCAAGGCGGTCCCAGCCTGCTGAGCGAGGACGCGGGAACGCTGCTCTTGCTGAGCACGTCGTCCGACGACGACCTGTCCCGGCTGCGGGCCGGCGAAGCGACCAGCGCGGTGCTGCTGGAAGCCACCGCCGCGGGTCTGGCGAGCTGCCCGCTCAGCCAGCCGCTGGAGGTCGTGGAGACCAGGGAGCTGGTGCGCGACGAGGTCCTCGGCGGCGCTTCGTGCCCGCAGCTCGTGATCCGCGTCGGCTGGGCCGCGTTCAACTCCGACCCGCTGCCCGCCACGCCCCGCCGTCCCGTCGTCGACCTCCTCCGCGACCAGGAGCGGAAGTGACCACCTGCATCCGCGACTTCACCGCGCTCGGCAAGAACGACACCTCCGTCGCCACTGAGCACAAGGGCTCTGTCCACACCCGACCAGCTCAACGATGGTGTTGGTATGACTGAGATTCTCGTTGCTCACGCGACCAGGATGGGTGCTCCGGGGAGATCGCCGAAGCGATCGCCGCACGCATCGGCGCGGAGGAACCCATCACCTTCGGCGGCAGGCTCACGCCGGAAACCGCCGTCGGCTTCATCGCCAAGAAGATGGCGACCGGCCCGATGGCGGGCGATTTCCGGAACTGGGAGGAGATCGACCGCTGGGCGTACACGATCGCCCAGCGGCTCGTCGTGGCGCGCTGCCCCTCAGTTGTGCATCTTCAGCAGCTGGCGGTGCAGGTGGTCGCGGACGGCGTCGATCGCCTCGGTGACGGTCTTCGCCTCCGCCTGCGCCACCACGCGGGTGCCGTTGACGTCGAGGTTCGCGTGCACCTCGACCGTGCGCGGACCGGGGTTCGCGATGCGGACGTGTGCGTAGTTCGTCGGTTCGGGTGCGAACCTGGCGAGCGGGGCGATCCGGTCGTGCGCGTACTGCTTGGCGTCCGGCGAGGTCTGATCGCCGGCATCGACCACGACGTTGGCGATCTCCTGCTGTCCTGCGTGCTTCATCAGTTCTCCTTCAGCCCATGCCCCTGCGGCGCAACGTGATCAGACCGGTCGTCGCGAGGATGACCGTCGCCGCGATCAGCCAGTCGCAGTGCCATCTGCACACCGTAGCCCGAAGCCACCACGCCGAGCAGCGCGAACATCGCCGCCCTGCAACACGTCTCGGCGAGCTGTGGCGCCGGCACCGCCGCGACAGGTCGTGACGTCCCGGCCGGATCAGGACCAAGGGCTGCGTTCGCAGGCGACGTTCCTGACAAGACTCGAAGCAGAAGAACTTCCTGGGAGGTACAGATGTCCGCTGTTCACGCTCCTGCTCGCACCCGAACCGACACGGGTGCCGTGCCCCTCGCGGTGCTGCGCATCGCGACCGGGCTGCTGTTCCTCTGGGCGTTCGTCGACAAGGCGTTCGGTCTCGGCTACGCCACCCAGCCCAAGAACGCGTGGTTCTCGGGAGGCTCGCCCACGAAGGGCTTCCTCAGCCGGGTCGCCGTCGGGCCGTTCGAGTCGTTGTTCCACGACATCGCCGGCGCCTGGTGGGCCGACGTGCTGTTCATGGCCGGCCTGCTCGCGGTCGGCGTGGCGCTGGTGCTCGGCATCGGCCTGCGGATCGCAGCCGTCAGCGGTGCGCTGATGATGCTGCTCATGTGGGTCGCGGAGTGGCCGCCTGCCCAGCACACCTCGACCGGCGAGGCGACGATGTCGACCAACCCGCTCATCGACTACCACGTCGTCTACGCCCTCGTGCTGATCGTGCTCGCGGCCACCGCGTCCGGTGTGACGTGGGGTCTGGCGCGCTGGTGGAACGGTCTGCCGGTGGTCAAGGCGAACCCTTGGCTGCGGTGAAAGACAAGCGAAGTGAGCGAGGGCGCCGCGGATGCGGCGCCCTTTCTCTTGTCCGTGCGGGGTCGGACGACGCGGCGAGCCTGCCCGATCTGCTCGGTCAGCCCAGGCCGCACGGGCCGACGACGACCGCCGTCGTCTCCGACTCCTGCTCCAGCAACCAGGCATCCGCGCTCACCTCGACCCGTGTCTCGAAGTCGAACCCAGGAGCGATCCTCTTCACGGCCGCGGCCGTCTCGTACATCCATCCGTCCACACCGGCCACAACGACGTTCGAACGTCCAACAGGAACGGTGAGGCGTCTCAACGCCCGGTCCAGTCCGGCGCGGTCAGCTCCCACTCGAGCTGCCACCAGCGCAGACGAACCCTCATGCACACGAACCTCACCAGTCCGAACAACAGGGCCATCGAGCCCGCGACCAGTCCCCACAGCATCAGTGCGCTGAAGATCGCGTTGGACGCGGCTCCCTGGTTCGTCATGGGAGGCTCGGTCGGCTCACCGGTCAACTCGATCCAGATTCGCAGAGTCGTGCCGGCCTCGGCGCCGTAGGGCGCCCGAACGACGCCCTCTCGCTCAACGCCGTCAGGAGTGCGCCAGGTCGCGACGGCCTCGGTCGTCTCGATCAGCGCTTCGCTGCTGGCGGCACCGTCCATCGACGGCGCGTCCGCCACGAGCACTGCGTCCACCTGGGTCCGGCTCTTCTGCTCGGCCGCGACGCGCGACTCGTGCGTCGTGTAGATCTCCGAGCCGAACGACGCGGCGACGGGGACGGCGAGCAACGCCACCACGACCCCCAGTGCGAGTACCGCGCCCTCGATCCGGTCGCCGAAGGTGGCGAGCGGGTTGTGTCCGGGGAAAGCCCTGCGGAGCAGCCGGGACAGGGTGTTCGCGATCATGGTGCACCTCCACCGTCAAGACTTCCGGGTGAAGGCGGTGGTCCCCAGGGACCTTGGTCTCGTCACCGATGAGTCCCTGGTCTCGCGGCGTTCAGACCAGTTCGGCGGCGTGGTCCGGCACTTCTCGCTGCAGAGCGCGGGCCGTGCGCTGGTAGCCGCTGGACGGTGGCCGCGCGGGCAGCTTGATCTTCGGCGCGGTGACCTCGTGGTAGTCGATCGTGCTGAGCAGGTGGGCGATCATGTTGATCCGCGCCCGTCGCTTGTCGTCGCCTTCGACCGCGTACCAGGGCGATTCGGCGGTGTCGGTGTGGACCATCATCTCGTCCTTGGCGCGGGAGTAGTCCTCCCAGCGCGTCAACGACTCCAGGTCCATCGGTGAGAGCTTCCACCGCTTGAGCGGGTCGTCGAGGCGCTTGCGGAAGCGGCGTTCCTGTTCGCCGTCGCTGACCGAGAACCAGTACTTGCGCAGCAGTACGCCGTCCTCGACGAGCATCCGTTCGAACTGCGGGCACTGCCGGAGGAACAACCTGTGCTCCTCCGGTGTGCAGTAGCCCATCACGCGTTCGACGCCCGCTCGGTTGTACCAGCTCCGGTCCAGCAGCACGATCTCGCCCGCCGCCGGCAGATGTGCCACATAGCGCTGGAAGTACCACTGGGTGCGTTCTCTCTCGCTGGGCGCGGGCAACGCCACGATCCGGGCGACGCGCGGGTTGAGGTGCTCGGTGATCCGTTTGATCGCCGAGCCCTTGCCCGCCGCGTCCCGGCCCTCGAACGCCACCACGAGCCGGGCGCCGGTGGCCCTCACCCACTCCTGCAGCTTCACCAGCTCGGTCTGCAGCCGGAGCAGTTCCTGCTCGTAGACCTCGCGCCCCAGCTTGCCCATCAGCTGCCCTTCGCGTGACGCTGCCGCCACTTCTCCAGCTCCACGACGACGTACGCCGCCGCGCTCAGCATGAAGACGACGAGCCAGGGCTGCCACCCGAGCGGCGCGGTGTGGAACAGCGAGTTCATGAACGGCACGTAGGTCAGCAGCAGCTGCAGCCCCACCGTGAGCGCGATGCCCACCCACAGCCACCGGTTCGGTCCGGTGCTCGGCCGCCACTTCTCCAGCGACCGGCAGTTGACCAGGTAGGCGATCTGGGCGCCGACGAAGACGTTGACCGCCACCGTCCGCGCGACCTCCAGCGTGGCGCCCGACGCGAGCTGCCAGCGGAACGCGCCGAACGAGCAGGCCAGCAGGATCGCCGAGACGAACACGATGCGGCCGACGAGCTGCCGGGTCAGCAGCGGGAGCGACGGCGGCAGCGGTGGCCGGCTCATCACGTCCGCTTCGCGCGGTTCGAACGCGAGCGTCAGTCCCAGCGCGACCGCGGTCGTCATGTTGATCCACAGGATCTGCACCGGCAGGATCGGCAGCGCCGCGCCGAGCAGGATCGCCGTGAGGATCACCAGGCCCTCGGCCATGTTGGTGGGCAATGTCCAGATGATGAACTTGCGCAGGTTGTCGAAGACCGCGCGGCCCTCCTCGACGGCGGCGCGGATCGAGGCGAAGTTGTCGTCGGTCAGCACCATGTCGGCGGCCTGCTTGGCGACCTCGGTGCCGCCCTTGCCCATCGCCACACCGATGTCCGCGCGCCGCAACGCCGGTGCGTCGTTCACGCCGTCGCCGGTCATCGCGACGACCTCGCCGCCGGCCTGGATCTCCTTGACCAGCCGCAGTTTCTCCTCGGGTGCGACGCGGGCGTGCACGTCGGTGATGCCGAACTCCGCCGCGATGGCGCGGGCGGTGGCCGGGTGGTCGCCGGTGATCATCTTGACCTCGATGCCCGCCGCCTGGCAGGCGCGCACGGCTTCGATCGCCTCGGGCCGCGCCGGGTCGTGCATCGCGACCAGGCCCAGCAGAACCACGTTGCCCCGCAGGGCTTCTTCGGTCAGCTCGACACCTGCCGCGCGGCCGACGGCCAGGACCCGCAGGCCGACGGCGGCCAGCTCCTCGGCTTCGACGCACCGGTCCAGCCCGGCGAGGGCGAGAACCCGTTCGACCGCGCCCTTGACGTAGACCACGTCGTTGGCGTGCCGGGTCGCCATGAACATCCGTTCCGAGCTGAACGGCAGCACGTCCACCCGTTCCGGCACATCGGCCCCGTCGAGACCGATCTTGCGTGCCGCCACGACGAGCGCGGCCTCGGTCGGATCGCCGACGGGAAGCCAGCGTCCGCCGTCCTCGACGATCCGCGCGTCGTTGCACGCGAGGCCGGCCAGCAGGCATTCACGCAGAGCCGCGGTCGGTTCGGGCGTCACGACTCCGGTGGGCTCGTAGCCGATGCCCGACAGCTCATGACGCGTGCTTCCCACCACGACCGCGTTGACCGTCATCGCGTTGGCGGTCAACGTTCCCGTCTTGTCGGTGCAGATGACCGTGGTGCTGCCCAGCGTCTCGACGGCGGGCAGCCTGCGGATGATCGCGTTGCGCTTCGCCATCCGCGCCACCCCGATGGCCAGCGTCACGGTGACCGCCGCGGGGAGGCCTTCCGGAATCGCGCCGACGGCGAGTGCGACGGCGGCGGTGACCATCTCCGCGAGCGGTTCGCCGCGCAGCAGGCCGACCACGACGCTGAACGCCGCGAGACCCAGGATCACCGCGGTCAGGATCTGGCTGAAGCGCGCGAGTTTGCGGGTCAGCGGCGTCTGCACGGTGGTGGTCGTGCTCACCAGCCGGTGCACGCGGCCGATCTCGGTGTCCGCGGCGGTCGCGACCACGACACCGCGCCCGCCACCCGCGGTCACGAGCGTGCCGGAGTAGGCCATGTTGGTGCGGTCGGCCAGCGCGGTGTCCGAGGGCAACGCCACCGGGCTCTTCGCCACCGGCAGGGACTCACCGGTCAACGCCGACTCGTCGACGCGCAGCTCCTTGGTGGTGACGAGCCGGAGATCCGCGCCGACCTGGTCGCCCGCCTCCAGCACGACCAGGTCACCCGGCACGAGCTCCGCGGACGGGATCCGAGCGGTGAGACCGTCGCGCACGACCGTCACCTCGGTGCGCACCATCGCCGTCAGGGCGTCCAGGGCCCGTTCGGCGCGCGCCTCCTGGATGAACCCGATGACGGCGTTGACCACGACGACGCCGAACACCACGGAGGCGTCCACGACCTCGCCGAGCGCGGCGGTGATCCCGGCGGCCACCAGCAGCACGTAGATGAGCGGGTGGTGCAGCTGTCCGAGCAGCCGCACCACCCAACCCGGCCCACGCTGGGTGGGCAGCTCGTTCGGCCCGAGCGCGGCCAGCCTGTCCCGCCACTGGATCGTGGTGAGTCCGGCGGCCTCGTCAGTCTCCGCGATCAGGACGACCTCGGCCACCGGTAGTCCGTGGTGGGCGACGTCCTCGCGGTCAGCCGTGCTCAGCGGCATGGCCCACTCGCAGGTGCGGGTCGTCGTGGCTGAGGGCTCGCAGCACGTCGAGCCGGGTGACCACGCCGATGACCTGGCCGTCGTCGAGCACCGGCACGCAGAGCACCTCGTAGCGGGTCATCGCCTCGAAGAGCGTCGCCACGTCGAACTCCGGCCCGACCGTCAGCTCCGGCTGCGACATGACCCGCTCGACCTTGGGCAGCTCGTCCTCACCGCGGCGGCAACCGGCTCTGGTCACCACACCGAGGAACGCGCTGCCGTCGACGACGGGCAGCATCGTCAGGCCGAAGTCGTCCATCAGCCCCTCGGCGTGGCGGGCGAAGTCGCGCGGCCCGACCGTGACGAGCGGCCGGACCATCGCGTCGGCGGCCTTCATCGCGTGGTCTCCGCGAGCTCGCGGTCGTTCACGGGGATGACGACGATCGGCGCGTGCGCGTGCCGCACGACGTGCATGCTCGTCGAGCCGAGGACGATCTGGCGGATCCGGTGCCCGGTGTGCGAGGCGACGACCAGCATCGCGGCGCCCTCCGAGGTCCGTTCGAGGGTCTCGGCGGCGTCACCGCGCAGGCTCCTGCGGACGATCTCGGGCAGGTCCTGGCGCTGCTCCGACGCCTTCTGCACCGCCTTCTCGATCAGCGCCTCCGACGCTGCCCGCACGCGCTGCTCGGTGGTCTCGGTCCAGTCGCTCAGCGCCTCGAAGGTCCAGGCGTGGACGACGTGCAACGGGCAACCGCGCACGACCGCCTCGTCCAGCGCCCACTCCAGTGCTCGGTCCGACGCGGGCGTTCCGTCGATGCCCACCACGATCGGCTTGGTGCTCATGGCTCTCTCCTCTGGTTCGCGTTGTCAGCTGGTGCGCAGGCGGCGCAGGAACGGGTCGGTGTGCTGAGCCGGTGCGACGCGCACTCGTGCGTCGACGACGACGCATCCCGTGTCCGTCAGCACCAGGGGGTTGATGTCGAGCTCGACGACCTCGGGCAGCGCGCCGGCCAGTTCGGCGACGCGGAGCAGCACTTCCCGGACGGCGTCCTCGTCGGCGCCGGCGAGCAGGTGGCCCGCGGTCCGGAAACCGTGCAGCAGGTCGTCGGCGTCCGCTGTGGACAGTGGCGCGAGAGCTGCGGCGCGGTCGTCGAGCAGATCGGTGTCCACGCCACCGAGTCCGGTGACCACGAGCGGTCCGAACTTCTCGTCGGTGACGACACCGGCCAGCAGCTCCCGGCCACCGGACGCCATCGGCTGCACGAACACGCCGCGCAACCGGTCACCGAACCGTTCCTGGAACGCGCGGAAGGCTTCCGCCACACCGCCCGCGTCAGCGACTCCGAGCTCCACGCCGCCTCCCTTGCTCTTGTGCAGCAGGTCGTCGGCCACCGCCTTGAGCGCGACCGGGACGTTGTAGGCCTGCTGTGCGGCGACTGCGTGCTCCGCGGTCGTCGCGAGCGTTCCGCCCAGCACCGGCAGGCCGAACGCGGTCAGCAGCGCCACCACCTCGTCCGGAGGCAGCCAGCCCTCTTCTCCTGCCACCATCGCCTGCGCGGCATCGAGGTCGATCCGGCCCAGGCGGGCGAACTCCCTCGGGCGGGCCAGCCAGTCCGCGCGCTCGGCCAGCCGCGCCAGTGCAGCGGCGGCGCGAGCGGGCTCCGCGTAGCAGGGCACTTCGCCCGCCAGGCGTTCGGTTTGGCCGGTGCGCACCGCGAGCACCGGTTTGCCGTCGACGTCGTGCACGCCGCCGGTGGGGTCGCCGAGTGCGGTCGGCACCGTCACGGTGATCACGGCGTCGACCGCCGGGTCCGCGCCGATGACGTCGAGGCAGCGGGCGAAGGTCTCCTCGTCGACGACCGCGGTGGTGTCGACCGGGTTCTGCAGGCTGGCGGTCTGCGGGACCAGCTTGGCCAAGGCCTTGCGGGTCTCGTCGCCGAACGTGGCCATGTGCAGGCCTTGGCGGACGCAGGCGTCGGCAGCCAGCACGCCGAGTCCGCCGGCGTTGCTCAGCACCGCGACAGACCGTCCACCGGGGAGCGGCTGCCAGCTGAGCGCCATCACGGCGTCGGTCAGTTCCGGCACGCTGTCGACCGCGATCACGCCCGCCTGCCGGAACAGCGCGTCCCGGGTGACCGACGGTGTCGCGGACGAGGCGGTGTGCGAGGCGGCGGCGCGCTGGCCGGCCTCGCTGGAGGCGGCGCGGATGGCGAGCACCGGTTTGGCCGCGGCGACGCGGCGGGCGATGCGGGCGAACTTGCGCGGGTTGCCGAAGGACTCCAGGTACAGGGCGATGATCCGGGTGTCCTGGTCGTGCTCCCACCACATCAGCAGGTCGTTGCTGCTGATGTCGAGCTTGTCGCCGGTGGAGACCAGGCTCGACAGCCCGAGACCGAGCCGGCGCAGTTCCTCCTGCACGCCGATCGCGATGCCACCGGACTGGGTGATCAGCCCGATGTGGCCGGCGAGCGTGGTGTGGGCTGCGAAGGTCGCGTTCATCCGCACACCGGGCGCACTGGTCGACACGCCGAGGCAGTTCGGCCCGACGAGCCGCATGCCGTGCGCACGAACCGCGTTCAGCAGTTGCTCCGCGTCGACGCCGGACGAGATGACGACCAGTGCCCGCACGCCCCGGCGACCGCATTCCTCGGCTACGGCGGGAACGGCCTTGGCCGGCACGCACAGCACCGCCAGCTCGGGTGCCTCCGGCAGTGCGGTCACCGAGGCGTAGGAGTCGACGCCGGCCACGGACTTCGCGTGCGGGTTGACCGCGTACAGGTCGCCGGTGAAGCTGCCCTCGACGAGGTTGTGCAGGACCGCGTGGCCCACAGAGCCGGGCGACCGGCCGGCGCCGATCACGGCGATCGAGCCGGGACGCAGCACGTGCGTCAGGCTCGCGACGTCGGCGCGCGACTCCCGTTCGCTCACCACGTCGAGGTAGTGGTCGCCGGGCTCGAGGACGAGCTCGACGTAGATGACCTCGCCGTCGGGCACGATCGAGGTGACGAGCCCCATGCTCGTGAACACGCGCAGCATCCGGCCGTTGATCGTGAGTACCTCGGCCGTGAAGCGGCGCACGCCCCTGCCGCGCGCCAGCGACGCGAGGTGTTCCAGCAGCAGGGTGCCGACGCCGTGGGCCTGCTCGGCGTGCGACACGACCAGCGCGACCTCAGCGAAGTCCGTCTGCCGCACCACCACGTAGCTCGCCGCCCCCAGCAGCCGGCCGTCGCGGAACGCGCCGAGCACCACGTGGTGCGGGGCGTCCGGCGAGACCATCCTCTCGACGAAGTCCTCCAGCTGCCGCGGCGACGTGCTGAAGAACCTCAGGTACTGGTCCTCGATCGGCAGTCCGCGGTGCAGTTCCAGCAGAGCCGAGACGTCGTCCGCCCCCAGCTCGCGCACCACGACGACCGAGCCGTCCGTCAGCAACGCCGCCGCGTTCACAGCAGCGGTCCAGGCGTGACCGGCGCGGCCGCGGCAACGAACGTGTGCTCGTGCTCGACCTTCGGCCCGCGGATCACGACGACCGGGCACGCGGCGTGGTGCACGCAGTAGGAGCTGACCGAGCCGAGGAGGACCTCGACCACCGTGCTGTGCCCCCGACTGCCGACCACGAGCAGCTCCGCGTCCTCCGACGCCTTGGTGAGCGCCTTCCTGGGGTCGCCCTCGACCAGGATCCGGCGGATCTCCACGCCCTCGAACCCCTGCACCGCAGCGTCGAGGTTCCTCTGCGCCGTCTCCTTCATCGCCTGCGGCGACAGCGCCAACAGGATCTCGGCGGGCACCGGGCCGATCATCACGCCGTAGTCCGGGTGCCAGGCCGAGATCACGTCGACCGGGCAGCCACGTCGCCGGGCGTCCTCGACGGCCCACCGCAACGCCGCCTTCGAGGCGGGTGATCCATCCACTCCGACCACCACGGGCCGGGACTCGTTCTCGCTCATGCGCTTCAGCCTCGCGGTCCGCGCCGCGGCCGGTGAGTGGCCGCGGTCCCGCACCGTCCGGGACCTTCGTCCCCGGCCTACCAGGCCATGCCCAGCCCGACCGCCACGACCACGGGCGCGAGCCACGCGGCGAGCCTCAGCGCGAACCGCGGTCCGCCCGCCACCGTGGCCAGCACGAGCTTCACCACGGTGTTGGTGGCCAGCGCGGCACCGCACGCCAGCACCGCGACATGCACCGAAATCGACTGCGGCGCGAGCGAAGCGGCAGCGATCGCCGCGGCATGCGCGTCCGCCAGCCCTCCCAGGGCTCCTGCGGCCACCACTCCCCCGCCACCGAGCCACTCCGCTGCCGCACGGGTGATCACGAGGAACAGCACCAGGACCGCGGCCAGCGACAGCGCCGCCTTGAGCGACATGGGCCTGCTCACCACGGGTTCGTCGTTCTCCGCTTCCGTCGGCTTGGTACGCCAGACGAGCCACGCCACCTCGGCCAGCAGCACCACCACCCCCGCTCCGATCGCGGGCAGAAGCCTCAGCGCCACCGTAGGACTGGCGATGGCGGTCACCGCGACGATCTGCGCCAGCGTGGCCAGGTTGACCGCCACCGCACCAGGAAACGCCGCGGCACCAACGGTCCGGTACTTGCGTGCCATCACCGCGGTCGTCGCCGAACCGGACACGAAGCCACCGGCGAACCCGGTGACCAGCAAGCCCCAACGCTCGCCGAACGCCCGCGCCGCGACGTAACCGGCCCAGCCGATGACCGTCACGGCGATGACCAGCCACCACACGCGAGCGGGGTTCAGCACCCCGTACGGCCCGAGCGGCCGGTTGGGCAGCAGCGGCAGCACGACGAACGCGACGACGAAGAGGATCATTCCGTCACGCACGTCCTGATCGCTCACCACCTTGCGGGCGAACCGGTGCAACGGCCTCTTGGCCGCCAGCAAAGCGGCGGCCGCCACGCCCACCGGCACCGCGAGTTCCGGCCGGTGCCAGGCGAGCGCGCCCAGCAGGAACGTGGCGATGGCGGCGATCTCCGTCGTCGCGCCCGGCTCGGAGGCGCGCAGGTACCACGCGATCACCAGCGCGGCGACCGCCCCCAGAGCGACGGCGACAGCGATGGGTGACAACGCGGCGCTGATCGCGCCGGCCAGTGCGATCAGCGGGAACGTCCGCGAACCCGCGGGCCTGTTCGAGTCGTGCGCGTTGTCGTGCTCGCGTTCCACGCCCAGCAACAAGCCGATCGCGAGCGCCGTCGCGAAGTGGCCGAGTGCGACAACGGTGTCCACTGCTCAGCCCGTGTGGAGGCGAGCGGCCTCGTCCGCAGCCGTGACGACGTGCGTGTCGGGGCCCGGGAACACCAGCGCCTCGTGCTCGGTGTCCAGCCATCGCACGAGGTACGGAGGTCGACCGTCCTCGTGCTTGACCGCCGTGACCTGTCCGCGCCGACCGCCGGGCTCCACCAGCCAGTCGCCCCTTTTCACCTTCATGACGTCCTCCGTTCGATCCGTGTGATCGAGGGTTCGCCACGCGCGTGCGCGTCAGCAGTGCGGATGGGCTCACCTGGCTCGTGACGTTGGTCCCTGCCAGCGTTCAAGACCTGGCCGCACGCTGGTTGCGAGTGATGGGAGCAGCCATGAGGACACCTGTGATCCTGGTCGGCGTCGACGGTTCGGCCGAGTCGCGCGCGGCGTTGCACTGGGCGATGGAGGAAGCGGCACACCGGGCCGCCAGGGTGGAGGCGGTGCTGGCCTACCAGCGCGAGCCCGTGGTCGTGCCGGCCGTGCCGATGGGGCTCAACCCGTACGGCGAGATGCCCCAACGGCATCCCGCTCGCGAGCTCCACGAGGCGGTGCAGCAGGTGCGCGCGACGATGCCCCACCCGCCGGAGGTCGCCGAGTGCGTCGTCGTGGGTGATGCGGCGGACCATCTGACCGAGGCGTCGAAGCACGCCGAGCTGCTGGTGATCGGCACGCGGGGACGTGGAGCCGTCCGCGAGTTCCTCTCGCACGGCGTCGCCGCGAACTGCCTGCGCCACGCCGAGTGCCCGGTCGTCGTCATTCCCCCGACGGCGTCCCGGTAACGCCGACATCCCCTTCGTCGCGACGACGAAGGGGATGTCGGCGGGTGACGCGGTCTAGTCGGGACGCACGATCGCCAACGGGCACGGCGCGTTGTAGACGAGTGCCTGACTCGTCGAGCCGAGCAGCATGCCGGCGAACCCGCCGTGCCCGTGGCTACCCACCACCACGAGCTGAGCCTCTGCCCCGTACCGCATCAACGCCCGCACGGGCCGATCGCGCACGACCACCGGGTGCACCTGCACGTCCGGGTACTTCTCCTGCCACCCGGCGAGGCGTTGCGCCAGCAGCCTGCGTTCGTCTGCCTCCACCTGACCCCAGTCCACGGTGAACCGCGACGCGCTGTACGCGCTCTCGACCATGAAGTCGGTCCAGCACATCACGACGGTGAGCTGCGCGTCGCGCATCGACGCCGTCTCGAAGGCGAACGCCAGCGCGGACTCACTCGTCGGGGAACCGTCGACACCGACGACGACTGGCCCGTCAGGCACAGCAACACCGCGCACCACGACGACGGGGCTCTTGCCGTGTGCCGCCAGCGCCAGGGCGGTGGAGCCGACGATCATGCCGGTCACGGTGCCCAGGCCCTGCGAGCCGACCACGACGAGGCGCGCGGACTTCGACTCCTCGATCAGCAGCGTGGTGGAGCCGCAGCACGCGATCTCGGTGGTCACCTCGACCTCGGGCGCCGCCGCCTGCGCGGCCGCGGTGGCCTCGTCCAGCTTCTCGCGGCCCAGGTTCTCCATCGCCTGGCGGATCTCGTTGCCGGTGAGGATGATCTCGGGGTAGCCGCGGGTCGGCAGCACGTAGGCGTGCACGAGCCGTAGCGGCACGTTGTGCCGAGCGCACTCCTGCGCGGCCCAGGTGGTGGCGAGCAGGGCCGAGGCGGAACCGTCGACACCGACCACGATCGGGGCGGATGGGGCTTTCATCGTTGTCCTCCAGTCAGAACGCGGGCGCGGAGCACTCCCGGAACCGCGTCGGCGAGTGCGAGCAGAACCCGTTCGGTGTCCTCGTCGGTGGTCTCGGCATCGATCACGGCTTCGCCTTCGTGGACGGAGACCGTCCATTTGCGACCGCCGCCGTACACGTCGAGCACGCGTTGGACCTCCGCCGTCACGGTCGTGTCGGCCCTCGCGAGCACGCGCACCAGGTCGCGGCGGGTGACGACGCCGATCACGGTCGAGCCGTCGACGATCGGGACGCACCGCCTGCGGTCGTCGATCATGACGCGGGCCAGCATCTCGGCGGGTGCGGCGGCGTCCATCGCGACGGCGGGGGCGGTCATCACGTCGGCGACGACGGTGCCGGTCTCTTCGAGGTACCTGCCGCGCACCAGGTCGGCCTCGGTGACGATGCCGACGAGGCGCTTGTCGTCGTCGACGACGGGCAGTGCGGTGAACCCGTGCGAGACCATCAGCGCGGCCGCGCCCTTGAGCGGTACGGCCGGGGTCACGGTGATCACCGGGCTGGTCATGATGTCGCGAGCACGCATGGCGGAGCTCCCTTCCGGCATCGACGTTAGGAATCGGAACGACCGGCGGACGCGGCCGTTGGTCCCGTGCCGGCCGGGCCCTTGGCACCGACGATCGCCACCGCCTGCGGAAAGCCGGCGAGTTCGTGCCGTTCGATCAGGCCCGCCCGCCACTCCTGGCGGTGCACCAGGTGTACCACCGGCCGGACGGCCACGCCCGCGGTGCGCCCTGCCAGCACCGCCGCCTGCAGTGCCGCACCGCCGCGGACGTGGTCCGGGCGCCGGTCGCCGGTGGTGATCACGACGAGTTCGTGGTCGGTCAGCGCCCGCAGCTCGGTGCCCGCCCAGTGGTTCGCCCAGCCCAGCCCGCGAGCACCGCCCGTCCCGGACGCGTCGGCGAGACGGATCGCTCGGTGCAGGTCGAGGTCCTGCGGTTCCGGTGGCTGGCGGCGGTCCGCGCGGACGACGGCGAGCACGCCGGGGCTGGCCTGGTCGGTCGGGAACACGACGTGCGGGTGCCACCCGGCGTGCCGGATCGCGAGCACGACGTGTTCGAGCGCGGCGCCGCACGAGAGCAGCCGGTCGAAGCCGAGCGGGTCGTGCTCGGACCGTTGCCCTGCCTCGAAGAGGTAGACCGACCGGCCGTGCAACTCCAGCGCCCACGGGCGGTCGGCGCTGTACACGGGCGCCTTGCCCGCCGCCTCGACGATCTCGGCGGCCTCTGCTGGGTTCCATCGCATGTCCCGACGATCCCGCCCCTCACCGGCAGGAGGACAGGGCGGACCTGCTCACCCGGATCGGGCCCTTCGACTCTCCGCGCCGCCGCACGACCGGACCAACCTGGGCAGGACGACGACAACGGAGGCGATGGAGATGTACCCGTACTACGACGGCCCGATGGGCTGGGGCGGATTCGCGATGATGGCGCTGAGCATGCTGGTCTTCTGGGGCGGTCTGATCGCCTTGGCGGTCGTGTTGCTGCGCAGGTTCCCGCACGCACGCCCCGCGCACCGCATACTGGAGGAGCGGCTGGCCAAGGGCGAGATCGACGCCGAGGCGTTCGACCAGCTGCGCAGGACCCTGGATTCCCGGTGACAGGGTCTTTGGTCCCTGTGTACCGCCGGTCGGCTGAGAGATCGTGATCGCAGAACGATCGAGAGAAGGTGGTTTGCGGTGGTGTCGAGAGTCTTCCTGGTGGACGATCACGAGGTCGTCCGGGTCGGGATCAGGGAGCTGCTCAGCGCCTCCCCCGACCTGGAGGTCGTCGGTGAGGCGGCCTCGGTGACCGAGGCGCTCACGATGGTCCCGGCCACCAATCCGGACGTGGCCGTGCTCGACGTGCGGCTTCCCGACGGCAACGGCATCGAGCTGTGCCGCGAGCTGCGCTCGCGCATGCCCGAGTTGAACGTCCTGATGCTGACGTCCTTCACCGACGACGAGGCGCTGTTCGACGCGATCATGGCGGGAGCGTCCGGGTTCGTGCTCAAGCGCATCCTCGGCACCGACCTCACGACGGCGGTGAAGACCGTCGCGGCGGGACAGTCGCTGCTGGACGCCCGGTCGACCGCCGCGCTGCTCAACCGCATCCGCCGCGAACGCGAGCAGGGCGACCCGGTCCGCGCGCTCACCGAGCAGGAGCGGACCGTGTTCGACTACATCGGCGACGGCCTGACGAACCGGCAGATCGCGGACAAGATGTTCCTCGCGGAGAAGACCGTGAAGAACTACGTCTCGCACCTGCTCGCCAAGCTCGGCCTCGAACGCCGCACCCAGGCCGCCGTGCTGGCCTCACAGCTGCGCAAGCCCACCCACGACAACGAAACGGGCTAGTCCAGCGGAACCCGCCACGTCACCCGCGTACCGCCACCCGGTTCCTCGCCGACCGTGAGCGCTCCGTTCAGCGCGACCGCGCGCTGTTCGAGGTTGCGCAGGCCGCTGCGGGCGACGTCGGACGGCATGCCCAGGCCGTTGTCGACCATCGTGATGATCAACGCGTCCCCCGCCTCGACGGTGAGCGTCAGTTCCGTGGCGTGAGCGTGGCGCAGCGCGTTGCTGACGGTCTCGCGCACCACCGCCTCGGCGTGTTCCCCGATGTAGTCGGGTACCAGGCTGTCGATGGTGCCCGACATCCGGATCGCCGGGCTCACCGCGGTGTCCTCGGCGATCTCGGCGACGATGTTGAGCAGTCTGCGCCGCAGACCGGTGTCACCGGAGTCCGCCTGCAGGTCGAAGATCGACGTGCGGATCTCCAGCACCGTCTGGTCGAGCTGGTTGACCGCCTTCGTCACCCTCCTGCGGGCCTCCGGGTGGGTCACCCACGTCAAAGCTCCCTGCAGGCTCATGCCGGTGGCGAACAGCCGCTGGATGACGTGGTCGTGCAGGTCGCGGGCGATGCGGTCACGGTCCTCCAGCACGTCCACCAGACGCTTCGCGCTCTGGTTGTCAGCGAACTCGATCGCCACCACGGCCTGGTCGGCGAACGACGCCAGCAACGGCATCAGGTCCGCTCCGAACGGGGCGGCGTCCTTGTCCCGGACGGCGAGCAGGACACCGGTCACCGTCGTGCCGGCACGCAGGGGCAGCACCACCGCGGCCCCGGTCTGGGCAGGCAGGTCGCCGAGCTGGCCGTCCACCTCCTCCACCAGCGCCGGAGCGGCCGTCTCCAGCACCTGCGCGAGCACGAGCGCGTCGGTGGCGAACGTGTCGGGAACGGCCTCGCTCCCCGCGTGCGCCGCCCTGCGGAGTTCGTTCCCGTCGCGCAGCAGCACCGCCGCCCACGAGGCCGACGCCAGCTCGACGGCCCGCTGGGCGATCAGCCGCAGCGCGTCCTCGGCGGTCGCACCGGCGAGGAGCTGGGCGTTGATCTCCGCGGTCGCTTCCAGCCAACGCTCGCGCGTTCGGGAGCGTTCGAACAGGCGGGCGTTCTCCACCGCCACGCCGGCCGCGGCCGCCAGCGCCTCCAGCACGACCTCGTCGTCGGCGGTGAAGTCGCCGCCACCGATCTTCTCGGTCATGTAGAGGTTGCCGAACACCTCGTCACGCACCCGCACCGGCGTGCCGAGGAAGCTGTGCATCGGCGGATGGTTGGGCGGGAAGCCGACCGACGCCGTGTGCTCGCTGATGTCGTGCAGGCGGATCGCCCGCGGATCCTTGATCAGCAGACCGAGCAGACCCTTGCCCTGCGGCAGGTGCCCCATGTGCGCACGGGTCTCGGCGTCGATGCCGACGTAGACGAACTGCGAGAGGTTGTGCCGCGAGCCGAGGACGCCCAAGGCGCCATAACGGGCACCCACGAGCTCCACGGCCGCCTGGACGATGCGCTGCAGCGTCGAGTCCAGCTCCAGGCCCGCACCGACCGCGAGCACCGCGTCGAGCAGGCTCTGCATCTTGTCCCTGGTCGACCCGATCTCGGCGAGCCGGTCCCGCATCTCGTCGAGCAGCTCGTCCAGACGCAGCCCACCGAGCAGGCTGCGTGACGGTTTCTCCTCGGGTCCGGACATGGATCAACCTTTTCACGCGGTGACGACAGCGCCAAGCGGTCCCGGTCAGATCGGGACCTTCGATGGTGGGTCCACCCCGTGCGACCACGGACAGTGGAGCTACAAGACGTTCCACCAGGCAACACGATGGGGTGAAGGACATGGCTGAAGTGGTGGCGGCTCTGGGGCTGGGGCCCGAACAAATCGAGAGCGCGCTCACGACTGCCTCGCTCGCTCCGTCCGTGCACAACACGCAGCCCTGGCGGTTCCGCGTCCGGCGCGACCGCATCGAGCTGTACCCGGACCCGAGCCGCAAGCTGGCTGCGACCGACCCGGAAGACCGCGAACTGCGGCTGTCCTGCGGTGCGGCGCTGTTCAACCTGCGACTGGCCCTGCAGAGCATGGGTGTGCGACCGCTGGTGTCGATGCTCCCCGGTCACGACGCGCCCGGCGCGCTCGCCGTGGTGCGCCGCGGCGGCACGCTCCAGATCGACGACGAGAGCCGCGCCCTGCTCGCGGCGGTGCCACGGCGCCGCACGAACCGCAGGCCGTTCCTCGAAGCAGCCGTCGACCCCCGTCAGCGCCATGCGCTGGTCCGCGCGGCCGAACTGGAACGGTCCTGGCTGCACCTCGTGACGACGCCGGAAGACCGCGCCCAGCTCAAGCGGTTCGTGCGGCAGGCACACCAGATCCAGCTCGGCGACGAGGCCGTGCAGGCGGAGCTCGCGACGTTCACCGGCCATCGTCCGGACGCAACCGACGGTGTGCCACCCGCTTCGGCGGGCGTGCGTCCCGAGATGCAGGACGAGTGGGTGTTCCGCGACTTCCAGGGCCCCGAACGGCATGCCGGCAAGGACTACGAGTCCGACCCGCTCGTCATGGTCCTGTGCTCGTACTACGACGGCCCGCTCGGTGATCTGCAGGCGGGGCAGGCGATGCAGCGCGTTCTGCTCACCGCGACCACGCACGGGCTCTCGGCGTCGTTCCTGTCCCAGCCGGTCGAGGTCAAGCGCGTTCGCGAGGACCTGCGACGGGCGCTCGGCGGCCTGCTCGTGCCCCAGACGGTGCTGCGGGTGGGGTTCAGCACGCCGGTGCCGGCCACACCGCGCCGGTCCGTCGCCGAGCTGCTGGTCGACTCCGACGAGCACGCGCCCTGCTAGAGCGGTCCACCGTCGGCAGGGCCGCGGAGTGCGCGCAGTCGCCCACGCCACCAGTTCGTCGCCGTCCGCGTGTGCGCCGCACGCCTAGATCACCGGCAGGCCCTGCGATGACAGGACTTTGGTCCCGGCTCAGTGGACTCCTCCCGCCCTGCCCCGGACGGACGTGACGAACCATTGTCGACGCATGGAACCAGTCGTGATCATCCAAGACGGCGCCAGACGTGACGAGCCCGCGCTGCGATGGGCCGCCGCCCACGCCCAGCTCGTCGGCACAGGCCTCGAGATCCACCGCCCGCAGGACGACTTCCGCGCCCAGCTCGTGGTCGTCGGCTACCGGGGCCCGGGGAACTCGGCGCTGGGACTGGGTGGTCATGTCCTGCCGCTGCTGACGACGACCCGGTGCGACACGGTCGTCGTGCGCGGGACGCCCGCGGCCGTCGACTTCCAGCACCGCCACGTCACCGTGCTGGTCAGCGGTGGTCCCGGTGATGGACGAGTACTGCGTCACGCCGCCGACTTCGCACGGCGGCGTGACGCGGCGCTGCGGGTCCTCCACGCCGCGCCGGAACCCCCGGTCCGGTGCGGCGTGGACACGGACCACACGTACGTGCTCGCGCGCGCTGCCGCCGCGCTCGACGGGATCCGGCACCACGCCGTGCTGGTCCGCGCGCAACCGCACGAGGCGATCGCGCGGTGCACCGACACCGACCTGATCGTCGTCGGTTCCGGTGACACGCACGAGAGCGGTACCGTCACCAGAGCCGCGCTCCACCACTCGCCGTGCCCCGTTCTCGTGGTGCACCAACCGGTTCTGGAGGCACACCATGGCCGTACCGCCATCCCCGCTCCTCGCCGACCGGTTCGCCTCCAGGCCTGAGTTCGGCCGCACCGACCACCTGCTGGTCGACGCGAATCCCGCAGCCACGTGGAAGGCCTTGCGGGGGTTGGACCTCACCGAGCTGCGCGGTGGTGTGGCGGGGTTCGCGGTGTGGTTCCGCGAGGCGCCGGAACGGTGGCGTGCGCGCGAACACGGTCCCGCTCGTGAGCGCACTCGGCTGACGTGGGACGACCTCGACGCCGGCACGGACTGGATGATCCTCGGGGAGAACCCCGGCCACGAGATCGTGCTCGGTGCGGTCGGCAAGTTCTGGCGGCCGGTCGTGAAGTGGGTTCCGTGCGAGCCTCGGGACTTCCTCGACTTCGCAACGCCGGGTTTCGGCAAGGTCGTGTGGTCGTTCACCACGCATCCGTACGGCGAACGCCGCACGCTGCTCTCCTCCGAGATCCGCGTGACTCTCACCGATCCCCAGGCCTGGCTCAACTTCCGCCGCTACTGGCGCATCAGCACACCCGCTGTGTCGCTCATCAGCCGCGCCGTGCTGCGAACGATCAAGCACAACGCCGAAACCGGTGGCAGGGCGAGGTAGACCGGCTCAGGCATGCCGGCGAACAGCCCTCACTCACAAGCGCCTGCTCCACACCTCGACGGTAGGTCTGCCTCGCGAGTGCGCAGGAGGTCCTTAGGTCCTCCAGCGTCGGGGACCACGGGCTCTGCGCCGCGCCCGCCGACCCGAGAACTCTGGGAACCGACGAACCAACGAGGAGGAATCTGCGATGAAGGCGTTGGTCTACCACGGTCCCGGCAAGCGCGCGTGGGAAGAAGTTCCCAAGCCGGAGATCAAGGACCCCACCGACGCGATCGTCCGCGTCACCGCGGTCACGATCTGCGGCACGGACCTGCACATCCTCAAGGGCGACGTGCCCGAGGTCGAGCCGGGTCGCATCCTCGGCCACGAGGCGGTCGGCGTCGTGGAGCAGGCCGGTGCCTCGGTCACCGGTGTGAAACCGGGTGACCGCGTGCTCATCTCGTGCATCACGTCCTGTGGCCGCTGCGAGTACTGCCGCGTCGGCAGCTACGGCCAGTGCCTCGGCGGCGGTGGCTGGATCCTCGGCCACACGACCGACGGTGTGCAGGCCGAGTACGTGCGCGTGCCGTTCGCCGACACCTCCACGCACCTGCTCCCGGACGACGTCACCGACACCGCCGCGGTCGTGCTGGCCGACATCCTGCCCACCTCCTACGAGGTCGGCGTCCTGAACGGACGGATCAAGCCGGCCGACACCGTGGTGGTCGTGGGCGCCGGGCCGATCGGGCTCGCCGCGATCCAGACCGCGCAGCTGTACAGCCCCGGCCACATCGTCGCGGTCGACCTGGCGGCGTCACGGCTCGACGCCGCGAAGCAGTTCGGTGCGGACATCACCGCGAGCACCGCCGAAGAGGCGGAACGCGTCGTCGGCGAGCTGACCGGAGGGCTTGGCGCGCACGTCGCGATCGAGGCGGTCGGCGTGCCGGAGACCTTCGAGCTGTGCACGAAGCTGGTGCGGCCCGGTGGGCACGTCGCCAACGTCGGAGTGCACGGCAAGCCCGCCACCCTGCACCTGGAAAGCCTCTGGATCCGCAACGTCACCATCACCACCGGGCTGGTCGACACCAGCTCGACGCCGACCCTGCTGCGCATGGTCGCGGCAGGCCGGATCGACGGCGAGCGGTTCATCACGCACCGGTTCGGGCTCGAGGAGATGGAGCAGGCGTACGAGGTGTTCGAGAACGCCGGCGACACGGGCGCGCTCAAGGTGGTGCTGACCCGATGACCGCCACCGCCGAGCGCACGACCACCGGCGAGATCGACGTGCGCGGTTTCATCCAGGCCAACTGCACGCCGTACGACGGAGACGCGACGTTCCTCTCCGGTCCGACGCCGCGCACCACCGCGTTGTGGCACCGGCTGACGGAGATGTTCGTCGACGAACGCGCTCGCGGGATCTACGACGTCGACCCGAACACCCCGTCGTCCATCACCGCGCACGCTCCGGGCTACATCGACCGGGACCACGAGATCATCGTGGGGTTGCAGACCGACGGGCCGCTCAAGCGGGCGATCATGCCCACCGGCGGCCTGCGGCTGGTCGAGACGAGCCTCGCGACCTATGGCTACAAGCTCGATCCGAACGTCCGGGACATCTTCACCAAGTACCGCAAGACCCACAACGACGGCGTGTTCGACGCATACACCGCCGAGATCCTCAGGGCCCGCAAAGCAGGAATCATCACCGGCCTCCCGGACGCTTACGGGCGAGGCCGGATCATCGGCGACTACCGGCGCGTTCCGCTCTACGGCGTGGACCGCCTCGTCGCGGCGAAGAAGGCCGAACGGGCGGCGCTGGACGAGGTCGTGTCCACAGAGGACGCCATCAGGGCCCGTGAGGAGCTCGCCGAGCAGATCCGGGCGCTCGGGGAACTGCGCGTCATGGCCGCGTCCTACGGCTACGACATCTCCGGACCGGCCCGCAACGGTCGTGAGGCCGTGCAGTGGCTGTACTTCGCCTACCTCGCCGCGGTGAAGGAGCAGAACGGCGCCGCGATGTCGCTGGGCCGCACGTCCACGTTCCTGGACGTGTACCTGCAACGCGACATCGACGAGGGCAGGCTGACCGAACGCGAGGCACAGGAGCTCGTCGACGACCTGGTCATCAAGCTGCGGATCGTGCGGTTCCTGCGCACGCCGGAGTACGACCAGTTGTTCTCCGGCGACCCGACGTGGGTCACGGAGTCCATCGGCGGCATGGGCGAGGACGGGCGTCCACTGGTGACCCGGACGAGTTTCCGGTTCCTGCAGACCCTCTACAACCTGGGCCCCGCACCGGAACCGAACCTGACCGTGCTGTGGTCGCCACGCCTGCCCGAAGGATTCAAACGTTTCTGCGCGAAGGTGTCCATCGACACCAGCTCGATCCAGTACGAGAACGACGACCTGATCCGGCCGAGGTTCAGCGACGACACCGCGATCGCGTGCTGCGTGTCGGCCATGAAGGTCGGCGAGCAGATGCAGCTGTTCGGCGCGCGGGTCAACCTCGCGAAGGCGCTCCTCTACGCGATCAACGGCGGCCGGGACGAGGTCAGCGGTGTGCAGGTGGCACCGGAGTGCCCGGCGATCACGTCCGAGTACCTCGACCACGAGGAGGTGCGAGCGGCGTTGGACCGGATGACCGACTGGCTCGCCAGGACCTACGTCGAGGCGCTCAACGTCATCCACTACATGCACGACAAGTACGCCTACGAGCGCATCGAGATGGCCCTGCACGACCATCCGGTCCAGCGGCTGCTCGGCTGCGGGATCGCCGGTCTGTCGGTGGTGGCGGACAGCCTGTCCGCGATCAAGCACGCCCGTGTGCGGGTGATCCGCGACGAGACCGGCCTCGCGGTGGACTACGTCGTCGAGGGCGACTTCCCGAAGTACGGCAACAACGACGACCGCGCCGACGCGATCGCCGTCGAGCTGGTGGAGGACTTCATGCGGAAGGTGCGGCAGTACCCCGCTCACCGCGGCGCCGTGCACTCCCAGTCGGTGCTCACCATCACCTCGAACGTCGTCTACGGCAAGCACACGGGCAACACCCCGGACGGCCGCCGCGCGGGCGAACCGTTCGCACCAGGTGCCAACCCGATGAACGGCCGGGACCGGCACGGGCTCGTCGCCGCGGCGTTGTCGGTGGCGAAACTGCCCTACGACCAGGCACAGGACGGGATCTCGCTCACGGCGAGCATCACCCCGGCGGGCCTCGGCCGCACCGAGGACGAGCAGGTGACCAACCTCGTCGGCGTGCTCGACGCCTACACCGACGCGGGCGGGTTCCACCTCAACGCCAACGTGCTCAACCGCGAGACCCTGCTCGACGCCATGGCCCACCCGGAGAAGCATCCGCAGCTGACCATCCGGGTCTCCGGGTACGCGGTGAACTTCGTCCGGCTCACACCCGAGCAGCAGCGCGATGTCATCAACCGCACCTTCCACGAGTCTCTGTGACCACCGGATCGGTCCACTCGTGGGACATCGCCACCGCGGTCGACGGACCGGGCACCCGCTTCGTGCTGTTCCTGAGCGGGTGCCCGCTGCGCTGCCTGTACTGCCACAACCCGGACACGTGGCACATGCGCGACGGACACCGCATGACCGTCGACGAGGTCATGGACGAAGTCGCCAAGTACCGGCGGTTCATCGAGGTCGCCGGCGGCGGGTTGACCATCAGCGGCGGAGAACCACTCCTGCAACCGGACTTCACCGCCGAGGTCCTGCACCGCGCCAAACAGCTCGGCCTGCACACCGCGCTCGACACCTCGGGGTTCCTCGGAGGGCGGGCGTCCGGTGAACTCCTCGACGACACCGACCTGGTCCTGCTCGACATCAAGTCCTGGGACCCGGTCACCTACCGGCACGTCACCGGCGGCGAGGTCACGCCGACGCTGGAGTTCGCCCGCAGGCTGTCCGCGCTGCGCAAGCCGATGTGGATCAGATTCGTCCTCGTGCCCGGCCACACCGACGCCGTGGACAACGTCGAAGGCATCGCGTCGTTCGTCAGCACCCTGGACGCGGTCGAACGCGTGGAGGTGCTGCCGTTCCACAAACTCGGCGCACCCAAGTACGCCGCGCTCGGCATTCCGTTCCCGCTGGCCGACGTCCCCTCCCCCGACGCCGAACTCGTGCGGCGGGTGCGCAGCCAGTTCGCCGGCTGCGGTGTTCCCGTCCACTGATGCGGGCACCCAGGGACTTCAGTCCCGGATCGCACGGTCCCGATGCCCTGTTCCGTGATCGATCCGGACGGCAGCGTGAAGGGCACCAACCCGAATGAGGAGCGCGAGATGCCGAACGCCGACCTGGAGCTCGTCGACGCGTACTGGCGAGCCGCCAACTACCTGTCGGCCGGTCAGATCTACCTGATGGACAACCCGCTGCTGACCGAACCGCTGGCACCGGAACACATCAAGCCGCGGCTGCTCGGCCACTGGGGAACCACGCCCGGCCTCAACTTCGTCTACGCGCACCTCAACCGGATCATCCGGGAACGCGACCTGGACATGATGTTCGTGACCGGCCCCGGTCACGGCGGTCCCGCGCTGCTGGCCAACACGTGGCTGGAAGGCACCTACAGCGAGACCTACCCGGACGTGCCGCGCGACGCCGACGGCATGCGGAAGCTGTTCCGCCAGTTCTCCTTCCCCGGCGGCGTCCCCAGCCACGTCGCGCCCGAGGTGCCCGGCTCCATCCACGAGGGCGGTGAGCTGGGCTACTCGCTCGCGCACGCGTTCGGCGCCGCCTTCGACAACCCCGGCCTGATCGTCGCATGCGTGGTCGGTGACGGCGAGGCCGAGACCGGGCCGCTCGCGGCCAGCTGGCACGCCGGCAAGTTCCTCAACCCGCAGCGCGACGGCGCGGTGCTGCCGATCCTGCACCTCAACGGGTACAAGATCGCCAACCCGAGCCTGCTCTCCCGCATCCCGCACGACGAGCTCGACGCGCTGCTGCGCGGATACGGCTACGCGCCGTTCTACGTCGAGGGCGACGAACCCAAGGCGATGCACGCCCGCATGGCGGAGGTGCTCGACCAGATCGTCGACGAGATCCACCGCATCAAGGCCTCGGAGGACCGTCCGTGCTGGCCGATGATCGTGCTGCGCAGCCCGAAGGGCTGGACCGGTCCGTCCGAAGTGGACGGCGTGCCGGTCGAGAACACCTGGCGCTCCCACCAGGTGCCGCTGGCAGGTGTGCGCGACAACCCGGACCACCTGCGACAGCTGGAGGCCTGGTTGCAGAGCTACCGGCCGGCCGAACTCTTCGACGGCAACGGGGCACCACGGCCGGAACTCGCCGCGCTGGCGCCCACCGGCGATCATCGGATGGGCGCGACCCCGCACGCCAACGGAGGGCTGTTGCTGCGCGAGCTGAAGATGCCGGGCATCCGCGCGCACGCGGCCGAAGTCGTGAAGCACGGCACCACGCACTCCGAACCGACCAGGGTGCTCGGCCGGATGCTGCGCGACGTCATCACGCTCAACGTGGACGCGCGCTCGTTCCGGATCTTCGGCCCGGACGAGACCGCGTCCAACCGGCTCGACGCCGTGTACGAGGTGACCGGAAAGCAGTGGCAGGCCGAGACGCTGGCGGTCGACGAGCACCTGGTCCACGACGGCCGCGTGGTGGAGGTGCTGTCCGAGCACCTGTGCCAGGGCATGCTGGAGGGCTACCTGCTCACGGGCAGGCACGGCCTGTTCAACTGCTACGAGGCGTTCATCCACATCATCGACTCGATGTTCAACCAGCACGCCAAGTGGCTCAAGACGCACAAGAAGCTGGAGTGGCGCAGGCCAGTCGCGTCGCTGAACTACCTGCTCAGCTCGCACGTCTGGCGCCAGGACCACAACGGTTTCTCCCACCAGGACCCCGGCTTCATCGACCACGTGATGAACAAGAAGGCCGAGGTCGTCCGCGTCTACCTGCCGCCGGACACCAACACGCTGCTGTCCGTCGCGGACCACTGCCTGCGCAGCAAGGACTACGTCAACGTCATCGTGGCGGGCAAGAACGAGACACCGGACTGGCTTTCGGTCGACGAGGCGATCCTGCACTGCACCCGTGGCGCCGGCATCTGGGAGTGGGCGAGCAACGACGACAGCATCGAGGAGCCGGACGTCGTGCTGGCGTGCGCCGGCGACGCTCCCACCGTCGAAGTGCTCGCCGCGACGAAACTCCTGCGCGAACACCTGCCATCGCTGCGGATCCGCGTCGTCAACGTGGTGGACCTGATACGTCTGCAACCCGACACCGAGCACCCGCACGGCATGCCGGACCGCGAGTTCGACGCGCTGTTCACCACGGACAAGCCCGTGATCTTCGCCTACCACGGCTACCCGTGGCTGATCCACCGTCTCACCTATCGCCGCACCAACCACCACAACCTGCACGTCCGCGGCTACAAAGAAGAAGGCACCACCACCACGCCGTTCGACATGCTCGTGCTCAACGACATGGACCGCTACCGGCTGGTGATCGACGTCGTCGACCGAGTCCCCGGCCTCGGTCCCAAGGCGGCCCGACTGCGCCAGCACATGCAGGACCAGCGCACCCGCCACCACAACTGGATCCGCGAGCACGGCGAGGACATGCCCGAGATCCGCGACTGGACCTGGCAATGAACGTTCTCGTCGTGAACGCCGGCTCCTCCAGCCTCAAGCTCCGAGTCCTCGGCGAGGACGACACCGTCCTCGCCGAGACTCAGGTCGAACGGTGGTCAGGAGGCGATGAAACCGGCCCGCTGGAGGACTTCCTTCGTGACGCACCGGCCGTGAACGCAGTCGGGCACCGCGTCGTGCACGGCGGTTCCGCCTTCACCAGCGCCACCGCGATCGACGACGACGTGCGCGCGGAGATCGAGGCGCTCACCGGTCTGGCGCCGCTGCACCAGCCCCGTGCGCTCGCCGGCGTCGACGCGGCACGGCGACTGCTGCCCGACCTGCCGCAGGTCGCCTGCTTCGACACCGCCTTCCACACCACGATGCCGGCCGCGGCGACGACCTACGCCGTGCCGGCCTCCTGGCGGCAGAAGTGGAACCTGCGCAGGTACGGGTTCCACGGCCTGTCACACGCCTACGCCTCCCGTCACGCCGCCGGCCTGGCGGGAAAGCCCGGTGCCCGCGTGGTGAGCTGCCACCTCGGCTCCGGAGCGTCACTCGCCGCGGTCACGGGTGGACGATCGGTCGACACGACGATGGGCTTCACCCCGCTGGCGGGTCTGGTGATGGCCACCCGCAGCGGGGACGTCGACCCCGGCCTGCTGGTGTGGCTGCAACGGGCCGGACTGACGCTGGACGACCTGGAGGACGGCCTCGAACACCACTCCGGGCTGGCGGGCCTCTCCGAGATCGGCGGTGACCTCCGTGACGTGCGCAAGGCCGCGGACAACGGTGACGAACGCGCTGTGCTCGCGCTGCAGGTCTACGTTCACCGGTTGCGGCAGAGCATCGCCGCGATGACGGCCTCCCTCGGCGGAATCGACGTGCTCGTCTTCACCGGTGGAGTGGGCGAACACGACGCCGCGCTACGAGCGGACACCGCCGCTGGACTTGCGTTCCTCGGCATCGACCTCGACACCGGACGCAACGCGGAAGTGGCGGCGGACAGCCGCGTCAGCGGGGACGCTTCGACCGCGGAGGTCTGGGTCGTCGAGGCACGAGAAGACGTCGAGATCGCCACGCAGACCCGCGCACTGTTGAACCCGAACGACGCACGGCACTGATTTCGAGGACCTCGGTCCCTGAACTCGGAGCCTCGCCGTGCCCTCTGGAACTGAACAGGTGGGACGTTGGTCCCTCACCTTCGAACGCTTCAGCGCGCAACGTTGAAGGATGAGAATCGAACTGGCCACACGCGACATCCGGCGGTCGTGGTTCCGCTGGACCACAGCGGGAGAGTTCGCGGGCTTCCTCGCGCCCGCACTCGCCGGCGCACTCACCTCGTCACCACAGCTGCTCGTCGTCGCCGGAGTGGTCGAGGGTGCCGTGCTCGGCGCGGCGCAAGCCGTGGTGCTGCGTCGCGTCGATCGCACCCTGAACAGCTACCGCTGGATCGGCGCCACCGCCCTGGCAGCGGGATTCGCGTGGGCGCTCGCAATGCTCGTCGTGCGCAACAGCGATCGGCTGAACGCGTTACCACTCGCGGCTGTACTGCCCATCGCCGCGGTGGCGGGCGTCGGTGTGCTGCTGTCGCTGGGAACCGCGCAGTGGTTCGTACTGCGCGACCACTTCCCCCGCGCCCAGCGGTGGATCTGGGCCAACGCCTTCGCGTGGGGAGCCGGTCTTCTGGTGTTCACCGCCGTCACCACTCCCCTGTGGCAGCCAGGCCAGCCACCGGAACTCATCGCGCTCATCGGTGCCCTCGGCGGCCTGCTGATGGCGGCCACGATGGCAGCCGTCACCGGCGCCGCGCTGACCCGGCTCGTGAGGGATCGTGGTGCACCGGACGGCCTGACGGCGTTCCCACCAAAGCCTTCCGGTCGTGAAACCGCGGGACGATAGTCCCGGCTCAGAAGCGACGTTCTCACCTGCGTTCGCCTGAACCCGATCGCGCAAGCTCGAGACGTGAACGCGCGCCACCGCGCCATCAGGCCCACCCCGGATTCATCCTCGAGGAGCTACTTGTGCTTTCCGCTGCGTCAGCTGCCGTAGTGCGTGCGACCCTGCCCGTCGTCCGCGACCACGCCGCCGAGATCACCGCCGAGTTCTACCCGTCGATGTTCGCCGCGCACCCGGAACTGCTGAACCTGTTCAACCGCGGCAACCAGGCCAGCGGCAAGCAACAGATCGCGCTGGCCGCCGCGGTGGTCGCCTACGCCCAGCACCTCCTCGACGGCACGCCGTTCGGCCCGATCGCGGAGCGCATCGCCCACAAGCACGTCTCGCTCGGCGTGCGGCCCGAGCAGTACCCGATCGTCGGCAAGCACCTCATCGGTGCCGTGGCCACCGTGCTCGGCGACGCCGTCACCCCCGAGGTCGCGGCTGCCTGGGACGAGGTCTACTGGCTCTTCGCCGTCACGCTGATCGCCGCCGAAGCGGGCCTGTACCAGCGAGCGGGCGTCAGCCCC
This sequence comes from Lentzea kristufekii, assembly GCF_033949925.1. NCBI lineage: Bacteria > Bacillati > Actinomycetota > Actinomycetes > Pseudonocardiales > Pseudonocardiaceae > Lentzea > Lentzea kristufekii. Next base: position 200,800 of record NZ_JAXAVV010000011.1, on the reverse strand, counting down.
GACACGGTGTGGCGTCCCTGGCGCATCGCCAAGCGCGACGAGGAGGCAGCCGACACGGTGTCCTTCACCCTGGTGCCCGACGACGGCGGACCGGTTCCGGCGTTCGAGCCGGGTCAGTACGTGTCGATCGCCCTCGACCTGCCGGACGGGCACCGGCAGCCTCGCCAGTACTCCCTGTCGCAGGCACCCGGCCGCAGCGAGCTCCGCATCACCGTGCGGCGAGTCCGCGGTGCGGACGGCGCTCCGGACGGTGCGGTGTCCGGCTTCCTGCACGACCACGTGCACGCCGACGACATCGTGCTCGTCGGCCCGCCCGCCGGTGAGGTCACGCTCGAGCACGGCGACCGGCCCGTGGTGCTGATCAGCGCGGGCATCGGGATCACCCCGATGTTGTCGATGCTCGACCACATCTCGGCAGCGGAGCCCTCCCGCCCGGTCGTCGCCGTGCACGCCGAGACCTCGCCCGATCGGCACGCACACCGCGCCGAGTACGCCCGTCTCGCCGGCTTCCAGCACCTCACCTGGTACGAGAACGGTGGCGATGGCGGGCAGCCGGGGCTCGTCGAGGTGAACGCGATTCCGTTGCCGCCCAACGCCGTCGCCTACCTGTGCGGACCGATCACGTTCATGCGCGACGTGCGTGCGGGACTGCTCAACCGCGGAATGCACACCGACGACATCCGATACGAGGTGTTCGGCCCCGGCATGCTCGAGAGCTGATCCGAAGAAGTCGATCACGTGGGCGCGTTTGGTGAGATTCATCCGAGGGGGGAGGTACAGGACATGGCGGTTCTCTCGTGCACCGGCCTGAGTCGCCGGTTCGGCGATGTGCTGGCCGTCGACGACGTGTCGTTCACGATCGCCGAAGGTGAGACCTACGGTCTGCTCGGCCCGAACGGCGCCGGCAAGACGACCACCATCTCGATGATCACGGGCGTCCTCACGCCCGACGCGGGCGCGGTGCTCGTGGCCGGGCAACCGATGTCGACACGTGCCACCGCCGCCAAAAGGCTCGTCGGCTACGTCCCGCAGGAACTCGCGCTGTACCCGGACCTCAGCGGACGGGAGAACCTGCGGTTCTTCGCGAGCCTGTACGGCGCCAAGCGGTCCCGCGTCGACCACGTCCTCGACGTCGTGGGCTTGAGCGATCGCGCCGATGATCTGGCGCGCGAGTACTCGGGTGGCATGAAACGACGGCTGAACGTGGCGATCGGGCTGCTGCACGAACCGAAGTTGCTGGTGCTGGACGAGCCAACAGCAGGCGTTGACCCGCAGAGCCGCAACCAGATCATGGACAACGTGCGGGCACTCGCCGCGGACGGCATGGCGATCCTCTACACGACGCACTACATGGAGGAGGCGGAACGGCTCTGCGACCGCGTCGGCATCATCGACTCGGGCCGGCTGGTCGCCGAAGGAACGCAACGCCAACTCGTCGAGCGCCTGGGTGAGCACGACCGGATCTCGTTGCAGCTGGACGGAGATCTCACGCACGCCGCCACCGTGCTCGGGGCCGTTCGGCACGTCCGCCAGGTGGCCGCGCACGGGCAGGGCATCGAGCTCGTGGTCGACGACGCACGCGAATGCCTGCCCGTGGTGCTGTCCGCGATCTCGTCCAACGGTGTCGTGGTGCGGTCCGTCGAGGTGACCGAACCAGACCTGGAGACGGTCTTCCTGCACCTCACCGGCAAAGCCCTGCGGGAGTGATCATGCGCCACGCACTGCTGATCGCCGCACGAGACCTGCGCGAGCGGGCACGGGACCGGACGGCGTACGTCCTCGCTTTCGTCCTGCCGCTCGGGCTTGCCGGGATCTTCACGCTCATCCTGGGCAACGTCGGAGGCGACAGCGAACTGTTCCGCTACGCCGTCGTGGACTCCGACCGCGGCGTGATCGCCACGACGTTCACCGACGAGGTGCTGAGGGGCGCCGCGACCTCGGGTGCGATCGAGATCCGGACGGTGTCGTCCGAGCGGGACGCCCGCGCGTTGGTGGACAACGGTGAGGCCACGGCCGCGTTCCTGCTGCCCGCAGGACTGACCGAGGACGTGCTCGCGGGCCGCGCGGCCCGGATCGGGGTCGTCGGTGACGTGGACGCCCCGACCGGCACCCAGGTGGCCCGGTCGCTGGCACAGGCCTACGCGGACCGTCTCACCGCGGCACGCCGAGCGGTCGCCGCGACCCTCCACTCCGGACTCGCCGCGTCACCGGCCGAGCTCGCCGCCGAGGCCGCGGCCTCCCTGCCGCGCGTCGTCGTGGCAGAGGACACCACGGCCACCAGGCAGCTGGATCCGAAGACCGGCTATGCCGCAGGCATGGCGGTGTTCTTCCTGTTCTTCGCCGTGCAGCTGGGGGTGACCGGGCTGTTGGAAGAGCGTCGCCTCGGCACGATGGCACGTCTGCTCGCCGCACCGGTGCGGCGGTCCTCGATCTTCGCCGGCAAACTGCTGACGAGCGTGGTGATCGGCGTGCTCAGCATGACCGTGCTGGTAGTGGCGAGTTCGTTGCTCATGGGCGCTCACTGGGGAAACCCCGCCGGTGTCGCCCTGCTCGTGGTCTCCGGCGTGCTGGCCGCCACCGGGGCGATGGCGGTGGTCGCGGCGATCGCGAAGACCGCGGGCCAGGCGAGCGGCTGGCAGGCCGTCGTCGCGATCGTGCTCGGCTCGCTCGGCGGCGCGTTCTTCCCGGTCGGCCAAGCCGGGGGCTTCCTGGAGATCCTCAGCCTGATCGCACCTCACCGGTGGTTCCTGCGCGGCCTCGCCGACCTGGCAGGTGGGGAAGTCACCGCCGTGTTGCCCTCGGTCGGCGCCATGACCGTGTTCGCCGCGGTCACGTGCACGGCAGCGGTGCTGCTGTTCCGAAAGGCGGTGCAGCGGTGAAGATCTGGGCGATCGGCTGGATCAACGTCCGTCGCGCACTGCGTGACCGCACCGGGTTGTTCTTCCTCGTGGCGTTGCCCCTGATGCTGGTGTTCATCATCGGCATCGCGTTCGGGGGTACGAGCACGCCGGTGCTCGGCGTACTCGGCCAGGCCGGTGCGCTGAGCGCGGAACCCGGGCTGCGGGTGAGGGACTTCACGAACGAAGCCGACTTGCGCGCGGCGGTGGAACACGGCGAGGTCAGTGCCGGTCTGATCCGTTCCGCACAAGAGACGCCCAGACTGCTCGTGCGTGCTGATCGGACCGGTCAGCAACTGCAGATGCTCGTCACCACGGTGCTGACGAGGGAGGCGAACCGGCTGGCAGTCGGCGACTTCGTCTCGTCGCGCACCGGGCTCGACCGCGACTCCGCCCTCTCCCTCGTGGACTCGACCCGGGTGGAGCCGATCGAGGTGAGCACGACCACGACCGGCGCGGCGTTGTTCCCCGAGGGCTACTCGGGGTTCGACCTCGGCGCGGCCAGCCAGCTGATCGTGTTCACCTTCCTCAACGCGCTCACCGCGGCGGCCGCACTGGTCGAGACCCGCACGCTCGGTGTCACGCGGCGGATGCTCGCCACCCCGACTCCCCCACGAACGATCATCGCGGGCGAGGCACTCGGCCGGGTGGCGATCGCACTGCTGCAGGGCCTCATCGTCGTCGCCGGCTCGGCGTTGCTGTTCGGTGTGCGGTGGGGCGACCCGCTCGGTGCCGCCGCGCTGCTGTGCGCGTTCGCGCTGGTGTCCGGCGGAGCAGGATTGCTCCTCGGGGCGATGTGCCGGACACAGCAGCAGTCCGCGGGTGCGGGAATCCTGCTCGGACTGGGCCTCGCCGCCTTCGGCGGGTGCATGGTGCCGATCGAGTTCTTCAGCCCCGCGCTGCGGACGGTCGCCTTCGCCACCCCGCACGGCTGGGCCAACGACGCGTTCGCAGCGCTGACCCGGCGGGGCGGCGACCTCTTCACGGTGCTGCCTCACCTGGGTGTGCTGCTGGGGTTCGCGGTCGTGCTGTTCGCGTTGGGCGCGTGGCGGCTGCGCCGCGCCGTGACGACGTGAGGCAAGGGCCCCGCCAGGTCGGGTCCTACGGCCCTGAGCAAGCTGCACGCGCTGAAGCACCGTAGAAGTCATGAGGACGACCAAGATCGCGGGATTGGTAGTGGGCGCGGCCGCTGCGGCGGTGGTGTCGTATCCACTGTTGTGGCGCGAGTGGTGCCAGACCTGGGGCGCGACGAAGGAGGAAGCACGGGCCACGTTGCCCGGTGACGACCTGCTGCTCCACCCCGACCTGCTGACCACCCGCGCGATCACCGTCGAGACACCTCCCGGCCGGGTCTGGCCGTGGCTGGTGCAGATGGGCAGCGGGCGCGGCGGTGCCTACACCTACGACTGGATCGAGAACCTGTTCGGCCTGAACATGCACAGCGCCGACGAGATCCTCCCCCAGTTCCAGGACCTGCACATCGGTGACGTCCTGCCGGTCGGGGAAGGTGGTCCCAAGCTGCTGGTGGAGGTTCTCGAACCCGATCACGCGCTCGTGCTGCGCTCCGACGACGGCCGGTGGGTCTGGGCGTTCGTGCTGCACGAGATCCCCGGTGGCACCAGGCTGATCAGCCGCAACCGCATCGCCGTCCCCGACGCTTCGCCGCTCGTCAGGTGGTTCAACCAGCTCGTGATGGAGCCGGGGAGCCTGGTGATGGAGCAGAAGATGTTGCGCGGCATCGAACAGCGGGCCGAAAGGCACCTCTGATGATCGACCGGACGAGCTCCGACGACATGGTGTCGCTGGCCTCCGGCATGCAGGTCGGCGCCGTAGTGGTGCTGGAACGGGACCCCGGCGGCGTCGAGGCCCTGATCGTGGACCGCGTCCGGACCGTTCCGCGGCTGCGCCGGCGTCTGATCCGGGCACCCTTCGGCTGTGGCCGTCCTGTCTGGGTCGACGACGCCGGGTTCGACGTCACCCGGCACGTGCATCACTTGGTCTGCCCGGCTCCGGGGGACGACACCGCGCTGCTGGGCATCGCCTCCTCACTGGCGACCCGTCCGTTGCCCCGCTCGTCGCCGCTCTGGTCAGCGACGCTGGTCACCGGACTGACAGGAGGCAGGGCAGCGCTGATCCTGGTCTTTCACCACGTCCTGTCCGACGGCATCGGCGGCCTGGCCGTGCTGGCGAACCTCGTCGACGGGGCACCCCGTGCCGATGTCGTGCCCTTTCCCGCTCCCGCGCCTTCCCGCCGTGAACTCGCGAAAGACGCCTGGGCGGCCCGGCTGAGACTGCCTGGGCGCAACTCGTTCGCCGGGCTGCGGTGGCCGTCACCCGGTTCACGCTGCTCCCTGAACCACCCCACCGGACCGCAGCGGCAGCAGACCATGGCACGGACCAGCGTCACCAGGCTGCGTGCTGCCGCGCACCGCTGCGGGGGCACGGTCAACGACGCGCTGCTCACCGCCGTCACGGGCGCATTGGGCACGGTGCTGAACGGTCGCGGTGACCACGCCGACGAACTGGTCGTCTCGATTCCCGTGTCGACGCGGCGCTCGACCACCGCCGCTCACCTCGGCAACAGCACCGGTGTCATGCCCGTCGCGCTGCCGACCGGCGGCGACACCTGGTCACGTCTGGCGCGGATCGCCGCCATCACCCGGTCGCACAAGAAATCAGTCACGTCAGTCGTACCGATCTTCCGGACGTTGAAGGTCCTCGGGTTGGCGGACTGGTTCATGAACCACCAGCGCATGGTGCACACCGTCGTGACCAACGTGCACGGCCCTGATCACCCGATGTGCCTGGGCGGCGCGCAGGTCGTCGGCCTCATCCCGCTGTCGGCCACCACCGGCAACGTGACCGTGGCGTTCGCGGCCCTGTCCTACGCCGGCACGTTCACCATCACGGTGGTCGCCGATCCCGACCGCGTACCCGACCTGCCCGTGCTCACCGCCGCGCTGCAGGCCGAGCTCGACCTGCTCGGCTGAACGCATCTCCCTTCAGCGACGGACGGTCAGTCGTCGGTTCCCGCGACGAGGGACTCCAGCCGTACCTCGGGGTGCAGGCGCCGCATGACGCCCAGCGCGGTGGAGTCGGGGAACAGGGCGAGATCCACGCCGTCGGTGCGGGTGAGCACCTCGGTGCGGTTGCCGTCCACGATGGACCGTTGCTTGGGGTCGGCCAGGCGGCGCACGACGGTGTAGGGCAGCGGCTCGAGCCGCACCGGCGACTTGAACTCCGCGTCGAGGCGATGCGCGGCGACCTCGAACTGCATGGGGCCGACCGCGGCGAACACCGGCGCCCCGTCACCGCGGCGCAGTGAGCGCAGGATCTGCACGACGCCTTCGGACTCCAGTTGTTCGATGCCTTTGCGGAACTGCTTGGAGCGACTGAGGTCCGCCGGTCGCGCGACGGCGAAGTGCGCCGGCGCGAAGCTGGGCAGGCCGGGGAAGCGCACCACGGGTTTGCCGGCGTGCAGGGTGTCGCCCACGTGCAGCGCGGTGGCGTTGACCAACCCGATGACGTCGCCGGGAAAGGCGGTGTCCAGTGTGGAACGTTGCTGGCCGAAGACCTGTTGCACGTACTTGGTGGCGAACGGTTTGCCCGTGGCGGCGTTGGTGACCACCATGCCTCGCTCGAACACGCCGGAGCACACACGCGCGAACGCGACCTGGTCTCGGTGCGCACGATCCATGCCCGTCTGCACCTTGAACACGAAGGCAGAGAACGGTGTGTCCAGCTCACGCGGATCGCCGGCGGCGTCCAGCCGCGCGGTGGGACGTGGCGCGATCTCGACGAGCAGGTCGAGCAGCTGCCGCACACCGAAGTTGAGCACCGCCGACCCGAACAGCACCGGTGTCGCCGTGGCGTTGAGGAACCGCTCGAGCTCGAACTCGCCGCCGGACGCGCCGAGCAGCTCCGCTTCCTCGCTCGCGCGAGTCCAGTTCGCGCCCTCCTCGGCTTCGGCCTGGCTCGGCGGCAGGTGCTCCTCGCCCGCGGCGGTGGCGCCGCCCGCGGTGCGCTGGTAGCGCACGAAGTGCCCGCCGCGCCGGTCGAGCACACCGCGGAAGTGGCCCGCGTCGCCGACCGGCCAGGTCAGCGGCATCGCCTGGAGTCCGATCCGCTCGCCCAGCTCGTCGCACAGGTCCAGCGCGTTGCGGCCAGGGCGGTCCCACTTGTTGATGAACGTGATCACGGGGATGCCGCGGTACCGGCAGACGTCGAACAGCTTGAGAGTCTGCGGCTCCAGGCCTTTGGCCGCGTCGAGCAGCATGACCGCGCAGTCCACCGCCGACAGCACCCGGTAGGTGTCCTCGGAGAAGTCGGCGTGGCCCGGGGTGTCGAGCAGGTTGATCACGCAGTCGCGGTAGGAGAACTGCAACGCGGCGGACGTGATGGAGATGCCGCGCGCCTTCTCCATCTCCATCCAGTCCGACACCACACCGCGCCGACCGGCCTTGCCGTGCACCGCGCCCGCCTCGGAGATCACCTTCGCGTGCAGGGCCAGCGCCTCGGTCATGGTCGACTTGCCCGCGTCGGGGTGGCTGATCACCGCGAAGGTGCGCCTGCGTCCCGCTTCCGCGAGCACGGTTGCGGACGAGGCGGTCACCGGGGTGGCGGTGGTCATTCGCGGTCCTTCGGGGGTAGGCGACATCTCGCCGAACCCTACCCTCACGTGACGGTAATCTGGGCCTGGCCCCGGAGCCACGAGTGGGACACGAGCACCTGGCGTGGTGCCAGAATGGCCGGTGATCGTGACGCGGTTCAGAAAGGATGTTGTGGGCGAGCACATGCAGATCGGCGAGGTGGCCGAGAGGACCGGTCTGTCGTTGCGCACGATCAGGTACTACGAGGAGGTCGACCTGGTGGTGCCGAGCGCACGCAGCCAAGGCGGGTTCCGTCTCTACGCCGAGCCCGACGTGCAACGCCTCGACGTGATCAAGCGGATGAAACCGCTCGGTTTCCAGCTCGAGGAGATGCGCGAGCTGCTCGGCATCCTCGACGCCCTGTCCGCCGGCGACGATCCCGACCGCGACAAACACCTGGACCGCCTGTCCGGGTTCTGGACCGCCGCCGACGAACGCTGCCAGCAGCTGCGCGCGCAGCTGCGCATCGCCGAGGACTTCGCCACGACCCTCCGGTCCCATCTGCCCTCGGACTGACGAACATCACGCCTGGCACGCGTCGCCGATTTCCTCTCACCGGCAACTCTCACGTAACGTGAGGGTGTGACCATGGCTCGAACGTCCACCCCTCCGCCCGCACTCGCCCCGGATGCCCTGCGGGTCATCGCCCTCGGCGGCCTCGGCGAGATCGGCCGGAACATGACCGTGTTCGAGCACGAGGGCAAGCTGCTCATCGTCGACTGCGGGGTCCTGTTCCCCGAGGAGCACCAGCCCGGCGTCGACGTGATCCTCCCGGACTGGAGCTGCATCCGGGACCGGTTGGCCGATGTGGTCGCCATCGTGCTGACCCACGGCCACGAGGACCACATCGGGGGCGTGCCGTACCTGCTGCGGGAACGACGTGACATCCCGGTCATCGGCTCCCGGCTCACGCTGAAGTTCCTGGCCGCCAAGCTGGCCGAGCACCGGATCAAGCCCGTCCTGGTCGAGGTCAAGGAAGGTGAACAGCTCACCCGAGGGCCGTTCGACCTGGAGTTCCTCGCCGTCAACCACTCCATCCCCGACGGCCTGGCCATCGCCATCCGCACCAACGCCGGTCTCGTGCTGCACACCGGCGACTTCAAGATGGACCAGTTCCCGCTCGACAAGCGGATCACCGACCTCCGGGGTTTCGCCCGCCTCGGCGAGGAGGGTGTCGACCTGTTCCTCGTCGACTCCACCAACGCCGACGTGCCCGGCTTCACCACCTCCGAACGCGATCTCGCGCCCGCGATCGACGAGGTCTTCCGCACCACCCCGCGCCGGGTGATCGTCTCCAGCTTCGCCAGCCACGTGCACCGCATCCAGCAGGTGCTCGACTCCGCCGCGGCGCACGGCCGCAAGGTCGCCTTCGTCGGCCGCTCCATGGTCCGCAACATGGGCCTGGCCTCGGAGCTGGAGTACCTGAAGGTGCCCGACGGGCTCGTCGTGGACGTCAGGGACGCCAACCGGCTTCCCGCCCACGAGGTGACCCTGGTGTGCACCGGGTCGCAGGGTGAGCCGATGGCCGCGCTGTCCCGCATGGCGTCCGGCGAGCACGAGATCGTCATCGTCGAGGGCGACACCGTCCTGCTGGCCAGCTCTCTGATCCCCGGCAACGAGAACGCCATCTACCGGGTGATCAACGGACTGACCGACCTGGGCGCCAACGTGGTGCACAAGGGCAACGCCAAGGTCCACGTCTCCGGGCACGCCAGCGCCGGTGAACTGGTCTACTGCTACAACATCGTGCAACCCACCAACGTCCTGCCCGTGCACGGCGAGGCACGCCACCTGCGGGCCAACGCCGAACTGGCCGTCCGCACCGGCGTCGACCGCGACCGGGTGCTCGTCGCCGCCAACGGCCACGTCGTCGACCTGCACGACGGCCGGGCGTCGGTCACCGGCCAGGTCGAGATCCACAACATCTACGTCGACGGCCAGACCGTCGGCGGCGTCACCGAGGACTCCCTGGCACAGCGCCGCACGCTGGGCGAAGAAGGCATGATCACCGTGGTCGCCATCATCGACACCGACACCGGCCGGCTCGACGACGCACCCGACTTCATCGCCCACGGCTTCGAACACGACGCCTCGACGTTCCAGCCGGTGGTCCCCGCCATCGAGAAGGCCCTCGTGGGCGCCGCGGAGAAGAACGTCACCGACGTGGCGGAGCTCGAACGCCTCATCGCACAACAGGTGCAGATGTGGGCGCAACGCACCTACCGCCGCCGACCGGTGGTCATTCCGGTGGTCATCGAAGCCTGACCTGTCTCGTGGTGATGACGACCGCGGTTGCGCCGGAGATGCCGCGGCCCGTCATGTGAGCGAACCCGAGAAGTTCGCGGCACCAGGACACATCACTTCACGCCGACGACGACGTCGGCGTCCTTCCGCGTGCCCTGGGGCGCGCGGACCCGAGTCCCGTTCATCACGCGAGCCTCCTGCCTGCTCGCGCGCACAACCCCGAGGTGTCGATTGTCCTCACACGTGGCTGCGCCGCGCCCCTCGCTGCTGTCGAGGGTCCGCACGACCTGGTTCTCCAACCCCCGCGCCGACCTGCTGTCCGGCCTGGTCGTCGCACTCGCGCTGATCCCCGAGGCGCTGTCGTTCTCCATCATCGCCGGCGTCGACCCGAAGGTCGGCCTCTACGCCTCCTTCACCATCGCGATCATCATCGCGTTCGCCGGCGGCCGTCCCGCCATGATCTCCGCCGCGACCGGCGCGATGGCCCTGGTGCTCGTGGGACTGGTGCGCGACCACGGTGTCGAGTACATGTTCGCCGCCACGGTCCTCACCGGCGTGTTCCAGATCCTCTTCGGACTGCTCGGCGTGCACAAACTCATGCGGTTCGTGCCGCGCACCGTCATGGTCGGCTTCGTCAACGCGCTCGCGATCCTGCTGTTCGCCGCGCAGATCCCGCACATCACCAAGGGCGGCTGGCCGGTCATCGCCCTGGCGCTGCTCGGCCTGGGCATCATCTACCTGCTGCCGAAGCTGACGAAGGCGATCCCCGCGCCGCTGGTGGCCATCGTGGTGATCACCTCGCTGACGGTGTTCCTGCACATCGCCGTGCCCACCGTCGGCGGGATGGGTGAGCTGCCCACCGCACTGCCCGGTTTCGGCCTGCCGATGGTGCCGTTCACGCTGGAAACCCTCACGATCGTCGCGCCCTTCGCGCTGACGCTGGCGGTCGTCGGCCTGATCGAGTCGCTGCTCACCGCGCAGCTGCTCGACGACCTCACCGACACCCCGTCGAAGAAGGGCGTGGAGGTGCGCGGCCAGGGCATCGCCAACATCGCCACCGGCTTCCTCGGCGGCATGGCGGGCTGCGCGATGATCGGCCAGTCCATCATCAACATCAAGTCCGGCGGCCGCACCCGGCTGTCCACCCTCGCGGCCGGCGTCTTCCTGCTGATCCTCGTCTTCGCCCTCGGCCCGGTCGTCTCCCTGATCCCGATGGCGGCACTCGTCGCGGTGATGGTCTTCGTGTCGATCAGCACCTTCGACTGGACCAGCATCAAGCTCTCCACACTGCGCCGAACCCCCAAGACCGAGACCGCCGTGATGGTCGTGACCGTCGGCACCGTCGTCGTCACTCACAACCTCGCCCTCGGCGTCATCGCAGGAGCCCTGCTCTCGGCGATCTTCTTCGCCCGCCGCGTGGCACACCTGGTCGACGTCTCCAGCGTCCTCGACCCGGACGGCACGATCCGCGTCTACGCCGTCACCGGCGAGCTGTTCTTCGCCTCCAGCAACGAGCTGATGCACTCCTTCGACTACACCGACACCGTGTCCAAAGTGGTCATCGACCTCTCCGACGCGCACGTGTGGGACAGCTCCGCCGTCGCCACGCTCGACGCGGTCACAGCGAAGTTCACCTCGCGCGGCGTCGAAGCGGAGATCATCGGACTCAACCCGCACAGCGAACAACTGCACAGCCGGTTGTCCGGCCAGCTCGCCGGATCACACTGAAAACGCAAGCGCGCATTCAGCGGCTGTTGTGCGGGGTCGGCGTGAACTAGCCTGTGCGGAGGTGTGCCGGGAAGTCTGGTCGGCGTGACGTATCCCCGTTCGGAAGGGAGCGGTCATGCCCACCAGAAGGGCTCTTGTCGTCGGCGCGGGCATCGCCGGACTGGCCACCGCGCTGCGCTTGCGCCGCAGCGACTGGGACGTCGTTCTCGTAGAACGAGCCGAGCAGTCTCAGGATCTCGGATTTCCCTGTGCGCTCCGTGGCATCGGCCATGACGCGGCCACCAGGCTGGGACTGATGCCGGCATTGATCGAACACAGCCAACCGCGGTGCGACACGGTCGTGGTCGATGTGGCGGGAACTCCGTTCGCGTTGTACTCCAAGCCGTCCACGGCGACGCCCGTGCTCCGCCGCACCGACGTCGTGACCGTGCTTCGCGGTGCGGTCGGCAGTGTCGAAGCGCGCAGGAGCACCGGCGTGCTGGAACTGGCCGAGGACGACTGCGGCGTCACGGTCACCTTCTCGGACGGAGACGAGGACTGGTTCGACCTCGTCGTCGGCGCGGACGGTGTCGATTCCGCGGTTCGTGGTGCCGTCTTCGGGGAACGCCACGGGCACCGCCAAGCCACGGTGTCGGTGTCGAGCCGCCTGGAAACGGCCTCGGCGAGTGCGGTCCGCATGGATCTCTCGGGGCGATCGCTCCGAGTTCATCCGTTGAGCGACGGCAGCTCCGCGGCGCTGTTCGCCTGGCACGGCAACGCTTCCCTTCCCCTGCGGCAGGCTTTCGGTGATCTCACCTGGCTCGCGCCCGATCTCCTGTCCCAGGTGGACACCGGCCCGGTAACGCGGCGCGCGAGCTTTCAGGTGCACGCGGACCGGTGGGCGTCGGGACAGATCGCGCTGGTCGGCGACGCCGCGTGGTGCACGGGCCGGCCCTGTGGCGAGGGCGCGTCGCTCGCGATCGGCGGCGCCGAGCTCCTGGGTGACGCGCTGGACATCTTCCCCGGCACCGCCGGGGCGTTGGCGTGGTGGGAGGAGCAGATGCGGCCGATCGTGCGGCACCAGAAACGGCACTCCGCAGGCGGGACACGAGACGAAGACCGCCCGTAGAGCTGCCCGCGGTGATCCAGAAACGACCAGTCCCAGCGCTGATCCGCGTTCCCGGCAAGATCACATCAACAGAGCCCGATGCCTGACCGTGGGGTACGGTCGGACTGTTGCCGTGACGAGCGGCATGGTGTGCCGGGAAGTCTGGTCGGCGATTCGGCCGACGACACCCGGAGCGAGCTTTGGAACCCGTGAAGACCCGGCTGTTCAGCCGCGCGTCCTGGCCCGAGGCCAAGCGCATCGCCGACCTGCTCCGCCTCGAGACCGTCGGCGGCGTCATCATGCTGGTGGCGGCGGTGGTCGGCCTGGTGTGGGCCAACTCGCCCTGGTCATCGCTCTACGAGACCCTGCGCTCCGTGGAGATCGGCCCCGAATCCCTGCACCTGCGGCTCAGTCTCGCCGAGTGGGCGTCCGACGGCCTGCTGGTGATCTTCTTCTTCGTCGCGGGCCTGGAGCTCAAACGCGAGTTCGTCGCCGGTGACCTGCGTGATCCTCGTCGTGCCGCCGTTCCGATCGCGGCGGCGTTCGGCGGCGTCCTCGTGCCGGCGTTGATCTACACGGCGGTCAACCTCGGCAGTGGTCCCGCGCTGTCCGGCTGGGCCATCCCCACCGCCACCGACATCGCGTTCGCACTCGCGGTGCTCGCGGTGATCGGCAGGTGTCTCCCCTCCGCGCTGCGGACGTTCCTGCTCACCCTCGCGGTCGTGGACGACCTGATCGCGATCGTGATCATCGCCCTGTTCTACACCGACGACCTGTCGCTGCTGCCGTTGCTGCTGATGTTCATCCCGCTGGCGTTGTTCACGGTGCTCGTGCAGCGACGTGTCCGGTCGTGGTGGCTGCTGATCCCCTTGGCGGTGGCGACGTGGGCGCTCATGCACGCCTCAGGCGTGCACGCGACCGTCGCCGGCGTGCTCCTCGGGTTCGCGGTGCCGGTGATCCGTCGGTGCGGCGAAGGTCCTGGTCTGGCCGAGCTGTTCCAGCACCGGTGGCAACCTCTGTCCACCGGTGTCGCTGTGCCGATCTTCGCCTTCTTCGCCGCCGGCGTCTCCATCGGAGGCCTGAGCGGGTTCGTCACCTCGCTCACCGACAGCGTGACGCTCGGCATCGTGCTGGGCCTGCTGGTGGGCAAACCGATCGGCATCACCGCGGCCACCTGGCTGGTCGCGCGGTTCACCAAGGCCGATCTGGACGACGACCTGGCGTGGATCGACGTGGTCGGCCTGTCGATCCTCGCCGGTATCGGTTTCACCGTCTCGCTACTGGTCAGCGAGTTGTCGTTCGGTGAGGGCAGCGCGGGCTACAGCAACGCGAAGGTGGCCGTGCTGCTGGGATCCGTTCTGTCCGCGTTGATCGCGACGGTGGTCCTGCGCGTGCGCAACAGGGTGTACCGGCGCATCTTCGAGGAAGAGAACCGCGACGCGGACAACGACGGCATCCCGGACGTGCACCAGGCCGATCAGCCGCGCGCGGACCGGTCAGGCCAGCACTAGGGTCTGTATCGAGGTCTGGTCCGCGATACAGACCCTAGAGAGCCATCACGTCTGCTCGCGAGCAGGCCGCTCAGGTTGCCCGGTGGGCAGTCCGTCCGGGGGCTCGATGCTCAACGCCTTCGCCACGGGCACGTCCGTCGACGAGTGCAGGACGATCGACAACGCGATGGTGATCGCGACCAGGTCGAACACGTGCTCGCCTGCGGGTATCCCGGCTTGCAGCACGAGGAGCCCGTAGACCACGGACGCGAAGCCCTTGGGGCCGAACCAGGCGGCGACGGACCGTTCGCGTGCGGGCAGCGGTGTGCGCAGCAGCGACAGCATCATCGCCGCCGGCCGCACGAGCAGGATCGCGATGATCGCGACCGCCCAGTCCCCCACGCTCAGGTGCGAGATGCGCTCGGGCGTGATCAGCGCGCCGAAGACGAGCAGCGCGGCGAACTTCGTGATCTCGGAGAGCAGGTCGCCGAAGTGCTCGAAGTGTTCTGCCGCGACACGGTCCAGCGTCGCGATGGTCGATCCCGCGGCGAACGCGGCGAGGTAGGGGTTGGCGTGGGTGAGGTGGCAGGTCGCGTACAGCATCACCGCGATCGCCAACGGGCCGAGCGCCTGCAACCGGGGTTCGGCGGTGAAGATTCGCAGCCGCCACGCCAGCACGACGACCGCGGGAATCACGACGCCCAGCGCGAGCCCTGCGGCCAGTTCGATACCGATGGTGAGGAAGTCGGTGTCCCTGTTCGCCGCGGTGGCCAGGAAGATCAGCACGAACGGCAGCGCGAGACCGTCGTTGAGCCCGGACTCGACGTTGAGCAGGCGCCGCAGCCGCATCGGCACGTCGGTGCGGCCGACGATGGCGGAGGCGAACACCGGGTCGGTCGGCGAGAGGATCGCGCCGATCAGGAACGAGGTCGTCCAGTCCAGGCCGGTGAGGAAGTGCGTCGGCACGGCGATGCCGACCATGGTCAGCGGCATGGCCAGGCCCAGCGCCCTGCCCGAGAGCCGCCACCCTTGTTTCAGGTCCGGCAGACCCGCGCGCTGGCCGTCGGTGAACAAGACCGTGAACAGCGCGAGATCAGCTAGAACGGTGACGAACGCGCTGTTGGACGGGATGTCGACGAGCCCGAGACCGCCCTGCCCGATCAACGCTCCGGCGACCAGGAACATCAGCGCGGTCGACAGGATCGTGCGGGCGGCGAGGCCGGACAGCGAGACGCTGATCAGCAGGACCAGACCGAATGCGAGCACCAGCGCCATCGACGAACCCCGTCCACGTCAGCCAAGCCCACCACGGTTTCGCGATGGGCGTTGCCGACCAGACTTCCCGGCGCACCGCGCGCAAAGATGCCGCAAAGGTCCACTCAAAGCAAACCGGCAGGTCTGGACAAGCGCTGAACATCTGTTCAATACTCTGAACATGCGTTCAGCCTCTGATCTGACGGCGCGGGCTCGTGTCCGCGACGCGGCACTGGCCCGGTTCGGCACCGACGGCATCGCCGGAACGTCGGTACGCGCGGTGGCCGCGGATGCCGGGGTCTCGCCGGCTCTGGTCGTGCACCACTTCGGTTCCAAGGAAGGACTCCGGCAGGCTTGCGACGACTACGTCCTCGACTCGATCCGCAGCGGCGGCGAGACGTCCATCGAGGCGTTGGGTGAGGTCTTGCAGGCGGCGACGCCGATTCGGCGCTACTTGGCGAGGGCGTTGCTCGATGACACGCCGGCGGCCCGTGCTCTGTTCGCCGAGATCGTCGACCGCACCGAGGCGTGGCTCGCGGCCGGCGAACAGGAAGGCTGGGTGCGCGCTTCGGCGGACGCCAAGGCACGGGCCGTCACCTACGTGTCGTGGTTGCTGGCGCCGCTGGTGCTCGGCGATCAGGTGGGTCGCCTGCTGGGCGGTGACCCCGCTGAGACCGCGACGGCGGTGCGCGGAGCCCGTGCGGGCCTGGAGATGTTGACGCACGGCCTGTTCGCCGACGACCGCTGGCTGACCGCGTTCACCGACATCGACGAGAGGACCAGGCCGTGAAGGCCCTGTTGGTCGCCCACGGCACGCGCGGAGACGTGCAGCCGTTGCTGGCGTTGGCGGTGGCGCTGAAGAAAGCGGGTCACGGGGCGCTGCTGGCCGCACCGGAGTCGTTCGCTTCCAGCGTGTCGAAGCAGGACGTCGAGTTCGCGCCCCTGGACAACGGCCCCAACAGGTTGCTCGAAGATCCCCTGATGGCGGAGGCGATCGAGGGCGGGTACCGCGGCGTCCGCGGCAAGATCACCGCTCTGTCGACCATCCGGCGCATCAAGCCGTTGATGGCCGACGTGCTGCGCGATGTCGGCACGGTCGCACGATCCAGCGGTGCGGATGTCCTGGTGCACACGCCGAGCGTCCCGGCACAGCACGCGGCGGAGATGCTCGGTGTTCCCGCGGTGCTCGCCGCGCTGCAACCCGGCTGGGTGCCGACGTCGGAGTTCCCGTGTCCGATGGTGCCGCTCCCCCGGCTGCCCCGGTTCCTCAACCGGGCGACCTACCTGACCGTGTCGGCGACCCTGCGCGCCTACTCCGGCATCGTCACCACGTGGCGCACCAACGACCTCGGCCTGCCACGCGGCCAGGGCCCACGTCAGGCCCACGTTCTGCAGGCGTTCAGCTCCCTCGTCACACCGATCGATCCCGCATGGCCGGATTCGGTGCGCACCACCGGTTTCTGGTACTTGCCGAGGGAAGCCAACTGGTCGCCGGACGCGACCCTGCAGGCATTTCTGGATGCGGGTCCGGCGCCGGTCTACATCGGGTTCGGCAGCATGGCGGGACGCGACGCGCAGCGGACCGGTGACATCGTCGCCGACGCAGCGCGGACAGCGGGAGTGCGCGCGATCGTCGCGACCGGGTGGGGCGGGCTCGCCGCGCGCTCGTCGGACGATCTCCTGGTGATCGACCAGGTGCCCCACGACTGGTTGTTCGGCCAGGTGCGCGCGGTGGTGCACCACGGTGGTGGAGGCACGACCGCGGCAGCACTCGCCGCGGGCGTGCCGCAGGTCGTGTGCCCGTTCGTCGCAGACCAACCGCACTGGGCTCAACGGATGCATGCAGTCGGTGTCGCACCAGAACCCGTGCCGTACAGAAAGCTCTCCGTCGACACGCTGTCCGAAGCGATCACCCGAGCCCTGGCCCTGCGACAGCGTGCGGAAGAGCTCGGCGAGCAGGTACGAGCCGAGAACGGCGTCGAGGCCGCCGTGCACGAGCTGGAAAGGATCCACAATGGACGTGGCTGACCGCGTCGCCAAGACGTTCCGCATGACCGACGAGGCGTGGCAGCGGCACGCGAACCCGTGGAGTGTGTGGACGCGGTTCGCCGCGATTCCCCTGATGCTGCTGGCGATCTGGAGCCGCACCTGGATCGGGTGGTGGAGCCTAGTGCCGGTCGCGGCTGTCATCGTGTGGCTGTTCGTCAACCCGAGAGCGTTTCCTCCGGTGCGTGAACCACGCAGTTGGGCCGCGCGCGGCATTCACGGCGAACGCGCCTGGCTGGAGGACCGCGACCTCGTGCCACCGGATCATCGACAGGTCCTGCGCCTGCTGGTCGCGCTGGGCATCATCGGGTTCGGCCTGATGGTGTGGGGTCTGATCGTGCTCTCGGTGTGGCCGACGGTGTTCGGCACGACGCTGGTCGTGGTGGCGCAGCTGTGGCGGATCGACCGGTTCGGCTGGCTGTGGGAGCGCCATCGGGCTCATCGGTCCTGATCGGCGTTGCGCCACCACAGCGCCGTCGCCGCCACTCCCGCCGCTCCGACGAGAACCACCAGGACCACGCCGAGCCAGCCGGGCGATCCGGCATCCGGTCCGGCCAGTCCGCTGAACAGAGCCGGCACCGACCACGGGAAGTACCGGCCATAACCAAGCGCGGCAACGACCTGTGCACTGAAGATCGCGGCCATCAACACCCCGACACCGGGCAGATAACCGCGGCCGGCACTGGCCGCGAGAGCGACCGGCGTCGTGAGCAGCACCGTCATCACCGCGGTAACAGCGATCGTCGCCACGCCGGACGTCGCCAGGTCCGCTGACCACCGCGGCAGGCCGAGCACTGCGCCGATCCCCAGTCCGAGCACGACCAGTTGCACGGTCAGGACAAGGCACCACGCACCCGCCACGGCGAACTTCGCCAGCACGATCGTGGTCCGCGCACTCGGCAACGCCAGCAGGTCCTTCACCGTGTTCTGGCTGAACTCCCGGCCGAACAACCACACCGACACCATGCCGAACACCAGCATGCCGCCGACAGCAGTCGTCTGCGCCAGGAACCCGAGGTACGTCGGCCAGTCCGCGTCCCGGCCGACCAGCGCGGCCTTGGTTCCGATCAGCCCGAGCGAACGAGCCCGGTCCTGGTCCTGGTCCTGCAGGATGAACATGAACAGCCCGCCCACGGCCGCGGCGACGGTGAAAGCGAGTGCGGTGATCCACG
Organism: Lentzea kristufekii; assembly: GCF_033949925.1. NCBI lineage: Bacteria > Bacillati > Actinomycetota > Actinomycetes > Pseudonocardiales > Pseudonocardiaceae > Lentzea > Lentzea kristufekii. The sequence continues at coordinate 182,233 of NZ_JAXAVV010000011.1, read as the reverse complement.
GGACGCGCGATCGGCGGGCCTTGAGGACCTCGGTCGCCAGTACGTTGATCACGACTCCACCACCCGCAGGAAGAACGTCTCGAGATCGTCCTGTTCCACCACGAGCCGGGTCGGCGGACAGCCCGCCTCCACCAGCAAGGTGGCGACCGCGTCAGGCTGCTCGAGCGCGCGGTCGTCAGCCAGGGTCAGGCCGTCCGACTCCGTCCTCATCGGACTGAAACCCGCCACGACCAACGCTCGTTCGGCCGCCACCCGGTCACGTGCCGACACGCTCAACCGACGACGCGCGTGTGCGGACAGGTCGCCCGCGTCGAGTTCGCGGACGAGCCGGCCGCGGTGGATGACGCCTATGCGGGTTGCCAGCCGCGCGACCTCGGTGAGGATGTGGCTCGACAGGACCACGCTCACGCCGTGCTCCTGGCTCAACTCGTGCAGCAGGTCGCGGATCTCCGCGACGCCGGCCGGGTCGAGGCCGTTCGCGGGCTCGTCGAGGATCAGCAGCTCCGGCCGGTGCAACAGCGCTTTGGCCAGGCCGAGCCGTTGCGCGTTGCCCAGCGACAACGTTCTCGCCCGCTGGTCGGCGTACGCGGTCAACCTCAACCGCTCCACCACCTCCTCGACGTGATCGTGCCCGCGCAGTGCGCGCAGACGGGCCGCCACGATCAGGTTCTCCCTGACCGTGAGCTCCGGATACGCCGCCGGCGTCTCCACCAGATGTCCCACCCGCGACCAAGCGGCGTGCGCACCCGGCCGCACCCGCGATCCCAGCACCTCCACGGATCCGCCGGTCGGTCGCACCATGCCGAGCAGCATGCGGATCGTCGTCGTCTTGCCCGCCCCGTTGAGCCCGAGCAACGCGTAGATCTCGCCTGCGTTGACGCGCAAGGAGACGTCGTCCACCGCCGCGACATCGCCATAGCGCTTGGTCAGGCCACGGGCGTCGATCACCGGCGTCACCGGTCGGCGACCTTGACGCACCGCACCGTGCGCTCGATCTCCGACACGACCAACGAACGCCCTGACGGTGCGATGTATCGCTCGGTGAACTCAGGTGGGCCCAGCTGTTCGACCTCGGCCCACCCGTAGGGCGCGACGAACCCGGCGACTTCCTCAGGAAGCAGCCCGAACTTCCACACAGGGCGCTTCACCACGAACTCGCGGTAGGCGGCCTCACCGCCGAACAGCGCAGTGCCGTCGAGGAAGTCCCTGCGCACGAACGTGAACACCAGCTCGCTACCTGAAGGTGCATGGGCGAGGAGCCCGAACGTCGCACGCACCGCCTCTTCGGTGAGGTACTGGGTGACCGCTTCCCAGACGAAGAACGTCCGCACGTCGGCGCGGTAGCCGTGCTGGGCGAGCACCTCGTCGAGGTGCTGACTTTCGAAGTCGATCGGAACGAGGCTGAGGTTCGGCGGCACCTCACCGAAGATCGCGCGCAACCTGGTGCGCTTGCTCTCGACGTTGGCCGGCAGGTCGACCTCGAACACACGCTCGTGACGGAGCCGGCACCCGCGTGTGTCGAACCCGGCGCCGAGGACGACCACCGCGTCGGCGTCAGCGGCAGCGAGCCGGTCGTCGATGTACCGCTTGCGGCACAACATGCCGGCCCACAGGCCTGGGATCTTCTTCTCCGTCGCCGCGACGAGTGCGCTCCGCACCGGGCGCCAGCGGGTCGCGGCCGCGACCAGACGCCCGGAGGTGGGCAGAATGCGTGCCGCCAAGTCGTCTCGGACGACCGGATGGGCGTCGTACTGGTCCGCTGCGGCGATGACCATCGGGCCGATTGCCGTGCCTGCGACTGCCGTGTCCATGGAAGCTCCCGCGCCTAGACGTCGTTGAACGACGCCGACCAGGCTTCCCGGCACACCTGTGAGCACTGTACAGCCAGGCCACCACCGAAATCGGCGAACCGCGTCAGCAGAACTCAGCGGACAAGCGGGGGGTCGTCACCTGAATTGGCACCGTTCACCGCCCGGACCCTCCGATCCAGCCCTTGAGCAGGCCCAGGTTCGCCAGCGGGTGCCCTCTTTCGGGTGGTCGTGGCGTGACCGGTGAACATTCGGCTCTCCACCGGCTATCCCTCGTGCACTGAGGCGGACCACCTGTGCACATAGGACGGTTGACGTGCTGAAATGCGCTGATCACAGGTCTTCTGGAGCCGTTGCGCCGCCGCGGAAGCGCTGGCGCCTCGCCGTGGTGATGTCCGTGGTGGTGTCGGGCTGCACCGCCGGGCCGTTCGGACTCACGGCCCAGGGGCCGGCTGATGCGCTGCGTGCCCACGTGGCCGCACCACCTGAGAAGGCCGTCGTGCTGAACGCAGAACCAGGCGCGGAGTCGGCGATCGCCGTGAGCTCGGCCCTTTTCCGCAGCGCCCCCGTCGTGGTGGTGGCCGCGCAGACGGACCGTGCGGCCTCGGCCGGAGCGGGCACCCTCGCCGAGCGGCTGGGCGTGCCGGTGCTCCAGATCCCCGCCTCGAATGCGACTCCCGAGCAGGGGGTCGCGTCCGTGCGGGACGAGGTGGGGAGGCTGTCACCGCAGGTGGTGCTCGCCGTTGGCGCCGACGCGCGCCGTGAGGTCGAGGCGTGGTCCGGCAAGCCCAGGGTCGTCGGGATCGACGCACCGGCGGACGGTGCCACGATCACGGATCTGCCCGCCGGGGTGCCGGCCGTCGAGCCCGCCCAGCCGGTCGACTTGACGGTGCTGGCGGACACCAGCCGTGACGACGTCGCCGCGGTCGCCACGGCACGGGCCGCGGGCGCGCGAATCGTCGAGGTGCGCGGCGCCGATCCGAGGAGCGACCCGGCGGCGATCGACGCGTTGCGCGCGAAGCCGTCTGGTGCGCTGCTGGCGCTGGGCGAGGACTTCGGTCCACCGGAGCGGCTGCGCGGGCGGGTCGACACGGTGATCCGCGGCGGTCTGCTGCCTGGCGGCGGTCAGGTGCTCTTCCCCGGCAGGTTGCTCGTCTGCCTCTACGGCCATCCGGACGGGCCCGCGCTCGGTGCGCTCGGCGAGCAGGACCTCGAAGGTTCCATCGCACGCGCCAAGAAGCTGGCCGCCGAGTACGAGCCGCTCAGCGACGTTCCCGTCGTGCCGACCCTGGAGATCATCGCCACCGTCGCTCAGGGCTCCCCCGGCCCGGACGGCGACTACTCGGGCGAGACCGAGGTCGAGGCGTTGCGCCCGTGGGTGGAGAGGGCCGGGCAGGAGGGCGTGTACGTGATCCTGGACCTGCAACCGGGCAGGGCTCGGCTGGTGGACCAGGCCAGGCGGTACGCGCCGCTGCTGGAGATGCCCCACGTCGGGCTGGCTGTCGACCCCGAGTGGAAGCTCGGACCGGACCAGGTGCCGCTGCAGCAGATCGGCGGTGTCGACGCCTCGGAGATCAACGAGGTCTCGGCGTGGCTCGCCGAGCTGACCGCGGTGAAGCTCCTGCCGCAGAAGTTGCTCGTGGCGCACCAGTTCCAGCTGTCGATGATCCGGAACGAGCAGTCGCTCGACACCACCCGCGACGAGGTGCAACTGCTGATCCACATGGACGGGCAGGGCACGACGGGCCAGAAGGTGTCCACTTGGGACTCCGTTGTGGGAGCTCGGCCTGGTGACCTGCCGATGGGCTGGAAGAACTTCTACGACGAGGACGAACCGATGCTCACGCCGGAGCAGACCATGGCCTACGAACCGAAACCGTCGATGGTCTCCTACCAGTGACGCTGCCGCTGGTGATGTCGGCCCTGGTCAGTCCGTCCGGGGTTGGGTGCGGCGGGCGTAGGCGCGGGCGGCTCGTGCGCGGTCGCCGCAGCGGGTGGAGCACCACTGGCGGCGACCGTGGCGGAGCAGATAGCGGTTGCAGGGGCTGGACTGGCAGGCGGTGAGCCGTTCCGCGTCGAGACCCGTGAGCAGGTCGGCCGCATTTGCGGCAAGGGTCGCGAGGGCGTGGTCGACGATCTCGGTGGTGGGGTGGGGCGTCGCCCGGTAGGGACCGTTCTTCTCGTCCCAGTGCAGCAGCGGTGCCGTGGGGACCCTGGTCAGCGCGTCGTTGACCGCCGACAGGGCGGCGGGAAGCGCCGGCAGCCCGGCGACGCGGGCGTCGAACAAGGCCCTGATCTGTTCACGCAGCGAACGCAGCTGCGTGGCGCACATTTCCCGCATCCCGATGTCGACCGGCGCAAGGCCGTGTTCGGTCAGCCAGAGGTTCGTCTGCGCGGGAGTGCCGAGGAGGTCCAGCACGCGCCCGCCCGGCAGTGCGATGGCGCTGTTGGCCAGAGCGAGCGACGAGTACTGCTCCTCGCCCGGCACCGGCGGCCAGGTGACTTCTGCCGTCATGCTCTCGTCCACAGACCTCATGGTACGGCTTGCAACAGTCCGTGAGAATCACTACCGTCAGACTCACGGATACCGCACAACCGAACCGTGAGGAACCCTTCTCGTGACTTCCGCTCCCCTGGCCGCTGACCAGTTCCCCGTCCACGTCTTCGGCGGCCCGACCGCCCTCTTCGAGTACGGCGGCCTGCGGTTCCTGACCGATCCGACCTTCGACGGACCGGGCGACTACCCGGCCGGCGGGGGCGCGGTCCTGACCAAGACCGGGCACTCCCAGATCACGCCCGCCGACCTGGGCCGCGTCGACGTGGTACTGCTCTCCCACGACGAGCACGCCGACAACCTGGACAACGCCGGGCGCGCCCTGCTCGCCGACGTCCCGCTCACACTCAGCACTCCCGGTGCCGAGCAGCGCCTCGGGGACAGGACCAAGGGGCTGGCCGACTGGGAGTCCGTCCAGCTGGACCGCCCTGACGGCGGCACGGTGATCGTGACCGGTGTGCCCGCCGTCCACGGTCCCGGCAGCCGCGAGGACATCGAACCGTTCACCGGCCAGGTCGTCGGTTTCGTCCTGACCGGGGACGGCCTGCCGACGGTCTACGTCAGCGGTGACAACGCCTCGCTCGACGCCGTCGAGCAGGTCGCCGGGCGATTCGGCCCGATCGACACCGCCGTGCTCTTCGCAGGCGCCCCGCGCTTCGCCGGCCTCTTCGACGGCCAGCCGCTCGTCCTGGACAGCGCCCAGGCCGCGGAGGCCACCAAGATCCTCCGCGCTCGCCGGGTGGTTCCGGTCCACTACGAGGGCTGGGCCCACTTCACCGAGGGCCGCGACGAGCTCACCGCCGCCTTCGCCGCCGCGGGGCTCTCCGACCGTCTGCAGTGGAACTGAGCGAACCGAACGCGAGACGGGGACCGTTCCCGCCTCAGTTCAGGACGAACGTCCTGATGCTGCGGGCAGGCAGCTGAGCGTTGAACGATCCGTTCGACATGGTGAAGTCGTTGTAGTGCGCGAGAGTCGCACTTGCGCTCGTCAGCCAGGTCGAGATCGTCGCGGAACCGGTGTCCCGGATGGTGAACACGTGGTCCACCGGCGATGTGTTCTTGTTGACGGCGACGATCACGATCCTGGACCCGCTCTTGAACGCCGAGATGTAGACGTTCGACTGCGGGTTCGCGGTCGCGGTGATCCGCGAGTAGCCGGGGCGGACCCACTTCGAGAAGTGCGCCATGTTGGCGCCGCGCTTGCTGATCTGCCCGTCCTCGCGCATCGGACCGTAGGAGCGGCGGATGTACCACCACACGTAGGTCTGGAACCGGCCGTCCACCAGCGCGCGGTGGATGTGCTCGCCCACGTCGAGCGCCTGCGGCCACAGGTCGGCGGAGTCGCTGCTGTTGGGGTGGTAGACCTCGGTCATCCACAGCTCCTTGCCGTTGCCCTTCTGCCGGAAGAGCGGGTACGGGAAGTCTGCGGACTGGGTGCCGTAGAGGTGCGCACCGATGATGTCCACGTTCGCCAGCGCGGCGGGGTCGTTGAGGATGGGGTCGGAGAGGTTCTTGCGGTACTGGAACGACTCGGGGGCGATCACCCTGGTGTTGATCGCGCCTGCGTTCTCGCGCAGGAACCTGACGATCTCGGCCGAGGTCCACGCCGTCCATTCCTGGGCGTAGTCCGGCTCGTTCTGGACCGAGATGCCGTACAGGTTCACCCCGTTGTTCGCCATGAACGCGGAGAAGTCGTTCAGGTGCTGCGCATAGGCGCCGTAAGAGGCGTAACGCAGCCGCTTGCCACCGGAGAAGGCCTCGGTCATCGAGGCAGGCGGGTTCCACGGCGAGGCGATGACCTTGGCCCCGAGTTCGACCGCACGCCTGGCCGTGGCGACCTCGCGACTCCAGTTGGCTCGGTCCTCGTGGACCGGAATGCGCAACACGGTGAATCCGAGCTGCCCCGCACCGTTGCCGAACGCCGTTTCCCGCTGAGCGGCAGTGAGATCGCTGATCCAGACGGTGTGGTTCATACCGCCGAAACCCAGGATCGTCTGCTGCACGTTCGACGGCTCGACGACCACCGAGGTGGCGGCCGCGGCAGGTGTCCCCACCGCCAGCACCGGTAGCGCGGCGCCGGCCGCCAGCAACGTCCGCCGGCGCAACGGCTGCGAATCCGCGATCTCGGACTGGTCTCGACGTGCTGTCATGGCATCTCCACGAAGTTGGTCTCGAGCAGGGTTGAGACAACTCAGATGTCCGACCGATGGGCAGCGTGGTCTGAATGAGACGCCTGATCCCAATTCCCCGTCGGCTGCAGGCGTGGGTCGAACATTCCGGGAGCGCTCCCAGTGATCAGTCCTAACAGTGCTCGTGCCTCACGGTCAAGAACTGACAATCGAACGCATCGAATGGTCCGCGATGCGGCAGCCTTGCTCAGAAGGCGTACCGGACCCGCAGGTACGGGGCACGTGTCTCGACCAGTGCGAGGAAGGAGTCGAGAAGTTCCCGCTTCAGTCCCCGCCGGTACCGAATGTTGAGCCCGCCGCCCTCGCTGCGTTTGGCCTCCTGCAGCTCGGGGCGCCACAGGAGGTCCTCGGCCCGCGGGTGCCAGCGCAGGTTGACCTCGTGCAGCGGCCGGTTGTGGGTCAGCATGACGACTTCGGCGGCCAGCTGCTCGCGAGTGGCGGCGGAGGCCGCGTCCCCGAGCGACTCGAGCAGGTACCGCCAGTCCTCGAGCCGATCCGCGTCGGGCTCAGCAACGGTGTCGAGGTGCTCACTCCTCCAGTGTCCACACGACACCGACAAAACCACCGCTGACGCATCCGCTCGACCCGTTTCCCGCGGGAACCCGTGGCGCAGCTCACCAAAGGCTCGTGGGTTCGTACCCGTTGATCAGTCCGCGAGGACCGATCAACGAGTACCGACCGCCTCGTCGAGGAAGCCGCCGGACTGGTGGCGCCACAGCTTCGCGTACGTCCCGTCGACGTCGAGCAGTTCCGCGTGCGTGCCCTGTTCGACGATCCGGCCCCGGTCGAGCACGATCAGCCGGTCCATCCGCACGACCGTGCTCAGCCGGTGCGCCACGACGATCGCGGTGCGGCCCTCCATGAGCCGCCACAGCGCCTCTTGGACCAGCACCTCGCTCTCCGAGTCCAGCGCGCTGGTCGCCTCGTCCAGCAGCAGGATCGGCGCGTCACGCAGGATGGCGCGGGCCAGCGCGACCCGTTGCCGCTGTCCGCCGGACAGTTTGATGCCGCGTTCGCCGACCATCGTGTCGAACCCGTCTGGCAGCGCGTCCACGAACTCCGTCACGTGCGCGGCATGCGCGGCGCGGTGGATCTCGGCGTCGGTCGCGCCTGGCCGTGCGAACGCGATGTTCTCGCGCAGCGTCCGGTGGAACATGGCCGGGTCCTGGGGCACGTACCCGATCAGGCCGCGCAGGTCGGCCTGACTCAGGCGGGCGATGTCCTGGCCGCCGATGAGGACGCGGCCCCGATCGACGTCCATCAGCCGCAGGAGCAGCCGGGTGAGCGTGGTCTTGCCGCCGCCGGAGCGGCCGACGAGCCCTATCCGCGTGCCCGCCGGGATGTCCAGGTCGAGCCCGTCGAACAGCGGCTCGCCGCCGCCGTGCGTGAACACGACGTTCTCGAACTGGACCCGGGAGTCCTTCACGCGCAACGGTTCCGGGTGCTTCGGGTCGAGCACGGTCGGCGGGTCGAGCAGCAGTTCGGTGAACTGAGCCGCCTCGGTGAGCGCACTCTCCACCTGCCGGTAGATCTGGTTGAACTCGAACATGATCCGCGTCGCGTTCCCGAAGTAGGCGAACGTCACCACGATCGCCTCCACGCCGAGCCCATCGCTGACCCCGATCGCGACCACGAGGCCGAGCACGTTGGTGAGCACGGACAGCGGCGCGATCACGGTGTCGATGCGCAGGTTGTTGTAGTCCCACGACCGCAGTGCCAGCGTTCGCTGCTTGGCGGCACGGGTCCGGTGCTCCGCGCCCTCGCGCCGCTCGGCGGCGAACGCCCGCACCGTCTCCATGTTCGTGAGCGTGTCCGAGACGTGGCCGGACACCTGGGCGATGGCGGCCTCGCGCTGGTCGACGAGCCGCTGGCGGTGGCGGATGAGCGGCGCGACCACACATCCCGTGACCAGGATCAGGCCGATCAGCACCGCGACGAGCACCGGGTTGTAGCTCCACAGCACGACGCAGGCGAAACCCAGCGGGATGAGGTTGGCGAAGATCTTGAACGCCAGCGTGTCCACGAAGTCCTCGAAGCGGAACGCGAAGCTCAGCACCCGTTTGGTGAGCGACCCGGCGAAGTTGTCGTGGAAGAACGCCGCGTCCTTCGCCAGCAGCTCGTCCATCGCGAGGGCGGACAGGTTCTCGATCCCGCGGCCGTCCACGCGGTTGAGGCAGTGCAAGCCGATGCGCCACAACAGTTCCGAGAGCAGCATGAAACCGCCGAAGGCCAGCACGTACGGCAGGACGGTACCGAGACCTGTGTCACCACCACCCGCGAGCTTTCCCACGAGCCCGCCCACCGCCAACGGCGCGAGGTAGAGCTGGCACGTGACGCCCAGCGCGGGCAACACGAGTGCGCCCGCGGTGTTGAACCCGTGGCGCCGCAATTCCTTTCCGTACAAGCGCAGAGCGAGCGGCACCGCGTTCTTGCGGACAGGCCTTTCCGATTCTGGCACGACCATCCGACCCCCTCCGGACCCCCGACTTCCTCATGCTGCCGCAGAGGGCCGGGTGGCAGCGATCGAATATCGCCGCGTGGACGCGGTCGGCGGAGCCGGGATGCACGACGGTTCGGACACCACGCCCCGTCTCTGTCGACGAGCGATCGAAAATGCGTTGTGCAGGTCCGGCCTGCGGTCGAAGCTGCAGCGCGTGGGGATGTTGGATGTCGTTGCGGCTCGGGTAGCGCGTGGCGAAAAGGTGCAGTTCCGCCCGGCCGGCTCGTCAATGGTGCCGTTGATCCGCAGCCGCCAGTTGGTGACCGTCGCTCCGGTTGACCCGGCCAAGCTCGACGTGGACGACATCGTGCTGGTGCGGGTCGCTGGAACCGTTTACCTCCACCGGGTGACCGCGATCGCCGGGCAGCGGGTGCAGATCGGGAACAACCGCGGTCGGATCAACGGCTGGACCACCAGGGACCGCGTCTTCGGACTCTGCGTGGACGTGGACGGCGTCCCGCGCAAGAACGTCGAAGGCAAGATCGTTCACAGCGACCCGGCCGAGAACGCCTGACTCATTTCCCGCTGCCGATGTAGGTGCGGGCGGGGGTCGCAACGGCGATGAGTTTCGCTGCGGCGTCCGGTCTGTCTTCCTGCACACCCGTTTTCATGGCTCTCCGGCAGAGCGTCATGACGGCTACCTACAGGAGGCAAGCGTGAGGCTTCTTCTCACGTCCGCAGGCGTCACGAACCCGAGCATCCGCGCTGCGTTGGCCGACCTGCTGGGCAGGCCGATCGCCGACTCCAGCGCTCTGAGCATTCCTACGGCGACGTACGGCAGCCCTTACGGCGGGCCGGCCTCGGCCTGGCAGTTCATCACCGGCCAGACGCCACTGCCCATGTGCGACCTGGGGTGGAAGTCGCTGGGAGTCCTGGAGCTGACAGCGTTGCCCAGCATCGGCGAGGAGCGGTGGGTCCCCTGGGTGCGGGAGGCTGACGTCCTGCTGGTGGCCGGCGGTGATGCGCTGTACCTGTGCCACTGGATGCGGCAGTCCGGGCTGGCGGACCTCCTGCCTTCGCTGCAGGACACCGTCTGGGTGGGGCTGAGTGCGGGGAGCATGGTGATGACCCCCCGGATCGGTGACGACTTCGTCGAGTGGACGTCACCCGACGGGGGCGACAGCACCCTCGGGGTCGTCGATTTCTCGATCTTCCCGCACCTGGGTCTCGTGCCGGACAACACCATGGCCGCTGCCCGGAGATGGGCAGCCGAGATCGCGGGTCCGGCGTACGCGATCGACGACCAGACGGCCATCAAGGTGGCCGACGGCACCGTCGAGGTCGTCTCCGAGGGGCACTGGGAGCTGTTTCCTCATGGCCAACAGTGATCGGCGTTGCCACGCGCGCGCCGGGCGGGCTGGTTGGATGACGCCGTGCACTACAACGAGGTGGAGCAGGCCGTCCGCGAACTGGTCGCGGCCGCCGACGACGAGAAGCGCCACCGGTTCGGCGCGGAGACCGTGGTCCGGCTGACCGCGGGCAGCGACCTCGCGGACGCGGCGGAGGCCGAGTTCGACGACGACGCCCAGCAGGCGTTCGAACAGGCGCGCACGGACCCGGCGGGCAGCACGCCCGCTCGGCTGCGCGCGTTGCTGGACACGATCGACAAGGGCACGCTGTCCGACGGCGACATGGAACCGCAGGTGCTGTGGGCGCTCGAGGCCCTGGAGCACTGGTCGAGCTTCCTCGTCGACCGCGACCCCGAGTTCGTCGTGCAGCTGGCGATCCGGTCGCTGGAAGCGGTGGACTACGAGGTCTCCGCACGCCTGGACGACTTCCTCGCGTCCCCGGAGATGGCAGCCGAGTTCGACCGGATCGGCAGGCACCTGCACTAGACGAGCCGGCTCCGGCCTGGTGGCGACACGCGTCCGCACGCGGACGGCGGGCGGCGGGACTGCGGCGTGAAGAGCTGGCCGACCTCGCCGGGCTGTCGGTCGACTACGTCGTGCGCCTCGAGCAGGGGCGGGCGACGACCCCCTCGGCGTCGGTGGTGGCGTCCCCGGCGCGTGCCCTGCGGCTGTCCACCGCGGAGCGGGACCACCTGTACCGGCTCGCTCAGCTCGGCGCACCGACGACGGGCTTGATCTCCGACCACCTGCCACCCGGCGTGCAGCGGGTGCTCGCCCGCCTCGGAGACACGGCGGCCTCCGTGTTCGCGGCGGACTGGCAACTGGTGTGGTGGAACCGCGGGTGGGCGGCCCTGCTCGGTGATCCCGCCCTGTCGCCGGCCGGGCTGCGCAACTTCGCGCGGGACAGGTTCCCGTTGGACGGCAGCGCCCCTCACCTCGCGCGGTGGCCGGTCAGCGAGACCGGCCGCGACGCCACCGATGCCGCGGTCGTCTCCGACCTGCGCCGCGCCACCGGCCGCCACCCGCAGGACCGCCGCCTGGCGGCGCTCGTCGGCGAACTGAACGCCGCCAACAGCAGGTTCGCCGCGCTGTGGGCGACCGGAGAGGTCGGCGCGCACCGCGAGGACCGCAAGACGATCCACCACCCGTCGGTGGGCCCGGTCGCGGTGGACTGGGACGTCCTGTCCGAAGGCGACTCCGAGCTCAAGATCGTCATCATGACGGCCGCGCCCGGCAGCGAGGACGAGACCAAACTCCGGCTCGCCGCCATCGCCGGCCACCGCGCAGTCCGGTGGAGCGACCAGGTGAGGGCCGGTTCGGGAGCGTGAACCCCGCGAACCGGCCCCTGTTCGAGCCGAGTCAGATCAACACGGCGGATGAGGACTTCAGCGATCTACGCACTGGTCATTTCGCGTAGTGGACGTCCGGCCACGGCGGGGTGACCATGCCGCCGCCGATGTGGAAGCTCGGGTGCGGTGGCTGGTTGTAGGCGGTGTTCTGCCAGGCGATCGCGACCCGGTACATCGGGTCGTGCATCAGCGTCGGGATGCGGCGGTCGGTCTGGTTCGGCGTGCTGTAGATGCGCAGCGCCCGGTTGTCGCTGGTCGGCCAGATGACTTCCTCGCGCCAGTCGCCGAGGATGTCGCCGGACAGCGAGGGGGTGGACTTGGTGCCGTTGTTGGAGTGCACGTTCGCTCCGGTGAGCAGGCGGGTGTCGCCACCGGTGCCGTACTTGTCGATGTGGGTGCCGTCGAGCAGTTCGCGGGTGGGGTCGCCGTCCCACCAGATCAGGAAGTTCGCCGACGACGGCTTGCGGCCGATCGTCTGGCCCTGGGTGTTGCGAATCTGGCTGTCCGCACTCGACCACGACTCGGCGCCGGGGCTGCCGGCGTGGACGTCACCCGACACACCACGGCCGTTGTCGCCCGCCGGCGCGGTCCGCCAGAGGACCTGACCGGTGCGCGCGTCGGCGAACCACGTACCGGGCTGGCTGCCGTTCTCGGACACCTTGTAGTACTCCAGGCCAGGCCGTGACGGGTCGAGATCACCCAGGTGGGCCGCGTCACCGTGACCGAAGCGGGTGTTCCACAGACCACGGCCGTTGTCGTCCACGACCGCCGCGCCGTAGACGATCTCGTCGCGGCCGTCGGCGTCCACGTCACCGATGGTCAGCGAGTGGTTGCCTTGTCCCGCATAGGTTCCGTTGCCCGAGGCGTTCGAGTCGAACGTCCACCGCCTCACCAGCCGGCCGTCGCGGAAGTCCCACGCCGCGATCACCGCGCGGGTGTAGTAACCGCGAGCCATGATCAGCGACGGACGAGCACCGTCGAGGTAGGCGGTGCCCGCGAGGAACCGGTCGACGCGGTTGCCGTAGCTGTCTCCCCACGACGCCACGTTCCCGCGTGGCGGGTCGTAGTTCACAGTGGACAGCGCGGCACCGGTGAGGCCGCTGAACATCGTCAGGAACTCCGGGCCGGCCAGCACGTAGCCGTCGCCGTTGCGGTGGTCGGCCGAGGCGTTGCCGATGACCGTTCCCCGGCCGTCGCGGGTGCCGTCGGCGGTCTTCATCGCGATCTCGGCACGGCCGTCACCGTCGTAGTCGTAGACCTGGAACTGGGTGTAGTGCGCGCCGGAGCGGATGTTGCGGCCGAGGTCGATGCGCCACAACCGGGTGCCGTCAAGACGGTAGGCGTCGATGAAGGTGTTGTCGGTGACACCGGCCTGCGCGTTGTCCTTGGCGTTGTTCGGATACCACTTCAGGAAGACCTCGTACTGCCCGTCGCCGTCCGCGTCGCCCACACTCGCGTCGTTCGCGGTGTACGCGCTGCCCGGCGGCGAGATCGGAACGTCGAGATAGCCCGCCGCGAACGACAACGACGCCGCGGAAGCCGGCTGCTCGGCACCGTTGACCACCGCTCGCACGGTGTACGACGCACCGGAGGGGCCACCGGAGTCGAGGTAGTTCGTGGACGCCGTGACCGGTGCCGAGTTGAGCTTCGCCCCACCCCGGTAGACGTTGAACCCGGTGTCCCGCGCGTCCCCGGCGAGCAACCGCCAGCTGACCAGGTTCCCACTGCCCGACCGCACGCTGACCACACCGCGGTCCAGCCGCTCGACCTGCTTGCGCCCGGCCGGATCACCTGGGCCTGGCCCCGGCCCCTGGCTCGTGGTGGTCGTAGTGGTGGGTGCTGCACCGCCGTTGCACAGGACTCCGTTGAGCGTGAACGCCTCCGGTTCACCGACCTCGGAACCGGACACCGTTCCGTTGAAACCGAACGACACGTTCCCACCGGTCGGGATCACCCTGTTCCAGTCTACATTGGACGCCACCACGTCCGCACCGGACGGCGCGAACGTGGCGTTCCAGCCCTCACCGAAACGCTCAGAACCCGGAAATGTCCACGCAAGCCTCCACCCGTCTACCGGATCACCAAGATTCTTGATCGTGACGTTGGCGGAGAACCCGCCTTGCCACTTGTTCTGCACCAGGTAGTCGACCTCGCAGCCGGGGGCGGCCGCAGCCATCCCCGCGGCCGCGAAGCCACCTGCAACCACGCAGAGCGCCGTTCCCACAGCGAGTGCGCGCGCGCCAACATTGCTGAGCACCATTGCTCCTTTTGTCTGATTTCTGGGAACGCTCCCAGAGATGCCGCGCATCCATGACAGCACCGGACACCAGGACCGGTCAATGGTTGAAACGTTTCATTTCGAGGCGGACGGTAAGCGCTTTCCACCTTGCAGCGCACCAAACAGATCTTCGTCGTCGCACCTCGGAGGGCGTACGGCACACGGCCAGGGCGAGAACCTGCTCGGCCCGTTCTGGGCGCGAAGCCCGCCGAGCCCCCGCCTTCACTGTCGAACGCTTCGACGGTTCGAAAGACAGCAGTGGACGATTGACGAGGTGTCCGCGATCCTCATCCAGGCAGCGCGCATGGCACGGCGATTGGACATCTCATGACAGTGATCATGGCGCACGACCGTCATCAGCCACGGCCATCGCGGAAGAACCGGTCGTCGCGTCGATCGCTGACCGCCCTTGCGGTGGCCGCACTCACCGCATCGCTGAGCCTCGTCGGCACCACACCCCGGGCCGATGCCGCCACCAGCCAGTTCCGCGGCGTGAACTGGGCCGTGCTGGGCGACAACTTCAGCACCACCGCCCTCGTCGTGCAGGGCCTGAGCAAGTCCGACAGCAACGCCACCGTGCGGGCCAAGGCCAACGCCCTCTACGACGACATGGCCTCCACCTTGGGAATCAACACGGTCCGGTTGCCCGTCAACACCCACACCGTGGCCGACACGACCTGGTGGAACGCCTACCGGGGCGCCATCGACGCCGCCACCGAACGCGGGTTCAAGGTCATCCTCGCCTATTGGGAGGACGGCGCCGCGGCCAACGGCAGAATCACGAACATGGCCGCGTGGAACAGCATGTGGTCCAGCGTGACCAACACCTACGGCTCGAACGGCAACGTCTACTTCGAGCCGATGAACGAGCCGGTCGGCTACAGCTCGGCGGACTGGCGCAACGTCGCCGCGAACTGGCTCAGCCACCACACCTCGGCGGTGCCTTCCCGGGTGCTCATCGGCGGCATCGGCTACAGCCAGGATCTGCGGGACGTCTGCAACGACAGCCGCTTCAACTCGACACTGCTGTCCTTCCACCACTACGCCTTCTTCTACGACGCGATGACGTACGACCAGTTCCGCAGCCACATCCAGACGCGGCTGGGCAACTGCGCCTCCCGCGCGGTCGCCACCGAGTTCGGCGCGCCCATGTCCACCGGCCTCGACTACAGCGACGCGAACAGCACCAACAATTTCGTGCGCCACATCCGCGCCATGGCCCAGGTCATGCGCGACAACAGGATGGGCGGCACCTACTGGCCGGCCATCGGCGGCAAGCCCGGGAACATCGGCTACGACCACTACTCGATGTACTCCCTGAGCGGCAGCGGCACCAACCTCGACCTGACCATCCGCAACGCCTCCGGCGCCGACCGGCTCCGGTACGCCTGGGGCGACGGCACGAACCCGCCCGTGGCGACGTTCCACCGGATCACCGCGCGCCACAGCGGCAAGGCCATGGACGTCCAGCAGCCGAACACCGACAACGGCGCGCGTGTCGGCCAGTACACCTACAACGGCAACGCCTGGCAGCAGTGGGAGTTCCGGGACGCCGGCAGCGGCTACTGGCACATCGTCAGCCGGCACAGCGGCAAGTGCCTCGACGTCGCGAGCGCGTCCACCAGCGACGGCGCCGAACTCATCCAGTACACCTGCGGCAGCGGCGGCAACCAGCAGTTCCAGATGGTCGCCAACGGCAGCTACTTCCAGCTGCGGGCTCGGCACAGCGCCAAGTGCGTCGACGTGCCGGCCGCTTCCACTGTGGACGGTGCGATTCTCAAGCAGTACGCCTGCAACACCGGCACCAACCAGCAGTGGTCACGCGCGCCCGTCTGACGGGTCATGCCAGACGTGAATCAGACGGGCTCAGCGCCGGCCAGCTCCGGCACGCGGAAGTCGAGGACGAAACAGCCGATGGCGCCGTCCCCGGTGCGTCCGATCCACACGGGGTACGAGCCGTCGCTCCACCCCGGCACGATGACCAGGTCAGTGCCGGTCTTCGGATCGGCAAGCCGGTGGAAGACGGCCTCCCCGGCCGTGGCGGCGTCGATGTCGGCCTGCTGGAACGCCTTGACGCCGGCCTGATCGACCAAGGCGAGCGTGGCGGTGTCCACCGGGTTGCCGAAGAACTCGCCGTCGCCCAGGTCCAGTTCGTGCCGGCCTTCGAGCAACGCGAGGTCCCACGACGTGACAGGCGCGTCCTTCACGGTCACCCGGCAGGCGACCGTCCAGGCCGACTTCCCGTCCTCCGCCAGCTCGAACACGTCCACCGGGTACTCACCGGGCGAGACAGTCGCGGTCAGCGGTTCGGGGTCGGTGTGGAGCCAGCCGGGGTCCGCGACGAGCAACTTGCCGCTGGGCAACCTGATCGTGCCCGCCGGGACCCGCTTGATGGTCTGGACACGACCGTTCTGCGTGCGGAAGCGCGAGCCGTCGGTGACGACTTTCTCGATGTGACGGGGGCGCAGCGGGTGCGGCGGGCGCCACGGGAACGTGGCGGGGACGACGTCGGGGCCGGGGCGGACGGTCACCGGGCCGGTCATTCCCGCGAGCGCGGGCCAGCCGTCTGATGCGGGTACGGCGACGTCGTCCGGTGGACGCGTCGGTTCCGGCCAGTTCTGCCAGTCGCGCCAGGTGTCGAGCTTGCCGCCGCTGGACAGTTCCGCCGAGACCGCGACCTGCTCGACCGTCGCGGTCACGGTGCGGTGGACGCGGGCCCGGAACGTCGGGTTCTCGCCGGCGAACTCAGGGGTGTCCTGCTCGCCGTAGCGCCAGCCGCGGACCTCGAACAGTCGCAACCGCCCGTCCGGCCAACGGCGGTAGGCGACGCCCCGGTAGCGGCGGCCGGACTCGTCGATGTGCCACACCTCGGCGTGGCGGGCCGACCAGCACACCTCGACGACTGCCCGGGCCACCCCGCCGACGAACAGGACCGCGGCGTACTGGTCGCCTGCCGCGTCCCGCGCGCGTGCGACCGCCTCGGACATCGGCGAGGCCGCGGAGCGCGTGGCGGGGTCCCATCCCGCGCAGTGCACGACCTCGACCGGCTCGTCCGTCTGGGCAGGCGCGGGCACCGACTCCCAGCTGTGCGGATCATGCGGCCGCGGACCGCGGGAGGTCCGCATCGCCTGCACCCCCAGTGCCACCACCGACGCGGCAACGGTGCCGCCTAGGAGCAGCGATCTTCGCGAAAGACGCGTCGGTGTCCTGTACTTGTCCCCCGCAGTCACGGGTCGCAATGCTACTTGCGTCCGAGGAGCAGGCAGCCGGGCACTTCTCATGCCACCTTGATGACGACCTTGCCCGAAGCGTGACCGTTCTCGACCGCGGCGAGGGCGGCCAGGGCGTCGGAGAACGGGTGGACCGCGGTGATCACCGGTGCGAGGACTCCGTCGAGGGCCAGCCTGGCGGACCGCTCCAGGTTCTCGCGGTCGAGGCGACGCTCGACGAAACGCCCACCGAGATCGGACACGGATGAGTCACCCACGGCGATGACGTTGCGGGTATCCCGGGCCAGCGGGGCGACCGCTCGCAGCGAGGTGCCGCCGACCAGGTCGACGATCCCGTCGAAACCGTCCGGAACCAGCTCGCCCGCCGCGGCGACGACGTCCCCGGCGGTGTAGTCGATGAACCGCACCCCGATGGCCTCGGCGGCCTCGCGCTTGGCGGTGCTCCCGGTGCCGATCACCCGCAGCTCGCGCCCGGCGGCCAGCCGGGCGACGGCGAGGCCGACCCCTCCCCCGACCCCGTTGACCAGGACCGTGGCACCGGCCGGGAGGCCGAGCTGGTCGAGTGCGTCCACCGCGGTCGTCCCGGCCACCGGCAGCGTTGCCGCCACGGCCGCGGACAGACCCGCCGGGATGCGCGCGGTGTTCGGCGCGGACAGCACCGTCGTCTCGGCGTAGGTGCCGCCACCGGTGAGCGCGAAGCCGAAGACCGCGTCCCCCACCTCCAGCCCGTCGACGTCCTCCCCCAGGGCGAGAACGGTTCCGGCTGCCTCCATGCCCAGCACGCGGGGAAACGGACGCCCGCCGTCGAGGCCGTCGACCAGACCCGAGCGCACGATGTGGTCAAGGGGATTCACGCCGGCGACGTCGACCCGGATCAGCACCTCGCCTCGACCGGGAACGGGGTCGGGACGATCGAAGAACTCCTGCACCTCGGGCCCGCCATACCTGCCGAAACCCCACGCCTGCCCCATCTTCTGCCGCCTCTCGGGTGACCGGCCCGGTGGTTCCGGGCTCTGCGGCCATCCTCACCGTTGACACCGATGTGAGGGGCAACCGGCTGAGGTGCAGATCACAGCGTCAGGCCGGCTGTGCCACCGGTTCCGGGGTCGCGGACAGCTCCGCCCGGTGCCGGCTGTTGGCCCTGATCACCACGTCGAGCGCATCCCGGGTCTCGACCAGGTGCGCGATCTCGGCGTCGATCCGGTCGCGCTCGCGCATCATCGCCGTGAACGTCTCCTCGGCGACGCCGAGGTCGTCCGGGAGGTCCACGCACGGCAGCAAAGTCGCGATCACCCGGCTGGACAGACCCGCGTCAAACAACTGCCGGATGAGCGACACGCGCTGGACCGTGGCATCGGAATAGTGACGCTGCCCCGCGCCGGAGCGTGAGCTGGCCAGCAGGCCCTGCTCTTCGTAGTACCGCAATGAGCGCGGACTCACGCCCGTGCGCTTGGACAGCTCGCCGATCCGCATCCCGGAAAGCCTACGCCCGCGTACTCCCCCGAGGTGGCGTGGCCGCTAGCCGGCGAACAGGTGCCCGAGCCGGTAGTCGATGATCCGCGTCGCCTGTTCGGTGTCGTAGGCCTCGACCAGAATTGCGCTGAGCAGGCCGGCGGTCATGGTCGCGAGCGCGTCGGCCTCCAGCCGGGTGTCGAAGTGCACCGGAACGCCGCCGCGCTGCTGGGCTTGGTCGAGCTGGCCGGCGAGCAGGCGTACGAGGTGGGGCAGCATGGCCTGCTGGTCCGGAGCCTGGCCGCCACGGGTGACGTCGACGGCGAAGTAGGCGATCTGCACCGCGCACAGCATGCGGCTGCGTTCGTCGGCCGGCAGCACGGAGAGCAGGCACGCGCGGACGACGGCGCGTTCGTCGCCTGTCCGCAACGCCTCGGCGATGTCTCGTCCTGACCGCTCGCCGTTCAGTTCGGTGATGCGGTGCCAGGCGTACTGCAGCATCTGCTCCTTGGCGGGGAAGTAGTACTGCACCTGGAACATCGAGATGCCGGCCTCCGCGGCGACCGCCCGCAGCGTCACCGCCTGAAGGCCCTGCGTCGCCGCGATCCGGAAGAGCGCCTCCGCGATCTCACGCCTTCTCTCGTCGTGGTCAACGCGTTTCGGCACGTGATCACTGTGCCACACCGGCCTGCTGGCCTGACGAACCGATTTGCCATAACATTGCATCTGCATTGGAAAAACGACCTGGGGGCGGGATGCTCGGAAGATTCAAGGATCAGAAGGCGCAGGAGAGGTACTTCGTCACGTACGAGGCGATCTTGCGGAAGTGGCCCGTTCCGGCTGAGGAGCTGGACGTCGAGACGCGGTTCGGGCCGACCCGGGTCCGGCGCAGCGGCACCGGGCAGGGCACGCCGATCGTGCTGCTGCACGGCGTCATGGGCACGTCGTTGTCCTGGTATCCCTACGTCGCCGAGCTGGCCGAGCGGCACACGGTGTACGCGGTGGACACGATCGGCGAGCCGGGTCGCTCGGTTCAGACGCGTCCCGTGCAGAGCGGCGAGGACCAGGCAGACTGGCTCGCCGACGTGCTCGCAGGCCTCGGCCACGAGGAGTTCCATCTCGTCGGGATCTCCCGCGGCGCCATCTTCGCGCTGGACCTCGCCACGCGCTCCAGTGACCGGATCGCCAGTGTGATCGCCTTCGAACCGGGGGGCTTCGGGACCATCGGGCTGCGGTTCGTCCTCTGGGGCTTCGGCCAGATGTTCCGCTGGCTGCTGCCGGCGCCGATCCTGCGCCGGATCATGTCCGGAGATCCCCACGTGCGCCGCACCCTGGCCCCGTTGCTGTTGCGCGGGCTCAAGTACGAAGCGCACGTCCCGCCGCAGCACGAGTTCACCGACGACGAACTGCGCGCGATCGACGTGCCCGTCCACTTCGTGTTCGCCGAACGCAACGGCGTCTACGACGCGCGCGAGGTCACTGCCCGCGTCCAGTCGCTCAATCCCCACCTCCACGCGGAGATCGTGCCGAAGACCACCCACGCACTGCCCCTGGAGGAACCGGAGCTGACGATCTCCCGGATCCTCACCCTCGTCGAGGACTACGAGGCGGCCTTGCCGGACGATTCCCCGTGACCCAGCCAGTCGAGGTTGATCGAACCGGTGTCGCCCGCGCGGCAGGACAGCGTCACCACCGGGTCGCGACCGCTCAGCGGGACGTTGTCGAAGGTCACCGTGCCCCAGGCGTCCCAGCTGTCGGAGACCTTCGGGAAGCTCACCTGGCGCACCACGCGTCCGTCCACAGAGAGCGTCATCGTGCGCGCATCGCTGTTGGCGTTCGCGTACCGGACGGTGATCGCGCCCGAGCCTTGCCCCTCCGACGCGCGGTGCAGCATGAACGACGACGCGGCGCCCTGGGCCCAGAGTCCGTCGTAGCGGCTGCGCACCGACCTGATCGCCTGGATCGACACCGACGTCCATCAGTGCTCGCACCGACCCGCACCTTCACGGAGCCGGACCCAGCGCCGGACGTGGCGAGTTTCTTGATTTGCCCCGTGACGTCTTCCGGCAGCACCACGAAAGCTCACGAGCCCCTGTGTCAAGCATCTCATGACCACGTTTCGGCGACGAAGGCGAGCTCTTCAAAATATGGGACCAAACAGGTGATGTGTCCGTCGTCGCATCACGTAATGGCATCCACGTCTTGAATGTGGCTTAGGTTAGCTTTACCTTGTCGACACCCGTTCTGACCTGGGGGGTGAGCTGAGGAGGACCGCTGGTGAGGCGTCGTGCACGCACCGTGACGCTGGTGGCAGCACTGTTGGCGTCGACGTTGACTGCTTGCAGTTCAGCAGACGACCTGATCATTTACTCCGGCCGCAACGAACAATTGGTCGGGGCCCTCCTGGACCAGCTCGAGGACGCCGTCGGAATCGATGTCGAGGTCCGCTACGGCGGCAGCGGAGAAATGGCCGCGCAGCTGTTGGAAGAAGGTCAGGGCAGCGAGGCGGACCTGTTCTTCTCGCAGGACGCCGGCGCGCTGGGCGCGGTCGGGGCGCAGGGCAGGCTGGCCGAGCTGCCCGCGGACGTGCTCGGCATGGTGCCGGAGACCTACCAGGCGCGTGACAAGCGGTGGGTGGCGACGAGCGCACGGGCCCGCGTGATCGCTTTCGACCCCCGTGTGGTCGGCGAGGACGAGCTGCCCAAGTCCGTCGAGGAGGTCGTCGACCCGAAGTGGAAGGGCAAGATCGGCTACGCGCCCGCCAACGGGTCCTGGCAGGCGTTCGTGACGTCGGTGCGGGTGCTCAAGGGCGAGGACTTCGCCAGGGACTGGCTGAAGAAGTTCGCCGCCAACGAACCGAAGCGCTTTGACAACAACAACAGCATCCTCAAGGCGGTCGACGACGGTCAGCTCCCCTTTGGACTGATCAACCACTACTACTGGTACGCCATGGTCGCGGAGAAGGGCGGCGAGGCCAACGTCAAGGCCAGGCTGCACCGGGGCGGCGGTGGTGATCCGCTCGCGCTGGTCAACGTGGCCGGTGTCGGGATCATCCAGGGCTCCAACCAGAGCGAGGCCGCGCAGAAGGCCGTACGGTTCCTGCTGTCCGAGCAGGCACAGCGGCACTTCGCCGACGTCACCGCCGAGTACCCGGCGAATCCGGGTGTGAAGCCGGGCAAGCACCAGCTCCCGCCGATCACGGACCTGCAGGCGCCCGACATCGACCTCTCCAAGCTGTCGTCGTTGCAGGAGACGGTGAAGCTGTTGCAGGAAGCGGGGTTGTCCTGAGGCCCGGACACCGGGCCGCCCCAGCTCTCACCACGCTTTCGCTCCTCGTCGCCGCGGTGGCCGTGCTGCCGCTGGCGTACCTGGCCGTGCGTTCGTTCGAACGCGGCGGAGGTGTCGTGTGGGACGTGCTGGCCCGGACCCGGACCGCGGAACTGGCACTGCGCAGCTTCTCGCTCGCGGTGGCGGTGACGGCCGCGTGCATCGTGCTGGGCGTGCTCAGCGCGTGGCTCGTGACGCGCTCGGACCTGGCCGGGCGGCGGGCTTTCGGAGTGCTGCTCGTGCTGCCGCTCGCGGTGCCGTCGTACGTCGCCGGGTTCACCTGGATCTCCGTGGCACCACAGCTCACCGGGTTCACGGGCGCGTTCGTGGTGCTGACGCTGGTGTCGTACCCGTACGTGCTGCTGCCGGTCGCCGCCGCGCTGCGCACGGCCGATCCGGCGGTGGAGGAGGTCGCGCGGTCGCTCGGCAGGACCGGTCGTCAGGTGTTCCTCTCCGTGACGCTGCGGCAGATCCGGCCCGCGGCCCTCGCCGGCGGGCTGCTGGTGGCGCTGTACGTGCTGAGCGACTTCGGCGCTGTGTCGCTGATGCGGTACGAGGCGTTCACCCTCGGCATCTACACGAGCTACCGGGCCACGTTCGACCGCACGCCGGCCGCGATCCTCGGGCTGGTCCTGGTGGTGCTGGCGGTCGCGTTGACCATCGGCGAACGCCGGGCGCGCGGGGTCATCGCGCTGCGCGGGCGTCGTCAGCCGCTGACCGTGCCGCTGGGACGGGCTCGCGTGCCCGCGCTGGCCGGGACAGTGGTGTTGCTCGTGCTGACGCTCGGGGTGCCGGTCGTCAGCCTGGTGTGGTGGCTGGTGGCGGGCACCTCGACGTTCGAGGTGTCCGACCTGCTGGCGACCACCGGGAACACCGTCGCGGTGTCGGCGTTCGGCGCGGTGCTGACGCTGCTGCTGGCGCTGCCGGTGGGAGTCCTGGCGGCGCGGCACCAGGGCCGGCTCGCCAGAGGGGTCGAGCTCGCCAGCTTCGCGGGGCACGCGCTGCCCGGCATCACCGTCGGGCTGGCACTGGTGTTCTTCGGGATCAGGTTCGCGCCTGCGCTGTACCAGACCATCCCCATGCTGGCCTTCGCGTACGCGGTGCTGTTCCTGCCCTTGGCCGTGGGAGCTGTGCGCACCGGCGTGGCGCACGCACCGCCGGTGCTGGAGGACGTCTCGCGATCGCTCGGCCACGGGCGTTGGCGGACAGCGTTGCGGGTCACCGTGCCACTGTCCGCGCCGGGCGTCCTGGCCGGCGCCGCGCTGGTGTTCCTGACGTGTGCCAAGGAGTTGCCGGCGACGTTGCTGCTGCGGCCGACCGGGGTCGACACCCTGGCGACCGAGCTGTGGACCCGCACCGAGGTCGCCGCTTATGCCGCTGCGGCGCCCTATGCGGCGGTGCTGCTCGTGGTGGCGGCGATTCCCGCGGTGGTGCTGGACCGGTTCCTGCGCCAAGACGATTCGGCAGGTGAGCGATGAGCGGCTTGACGGTGAAGCGACTGGTCGCGGGCTACGGCGGAGAACCCGTGCTGCGCGAGGTCGACTTCGAAGTGCCGGAAGGCGGGTTGCTGGCGGTGCTCGGGCCTTCCGGGTGCGGCAAGACGACGCTGCTGCGGGTCCTCGCCGGATTCCACCCGATCGCCTCGGGCGAGGTGTGGCTGGGCGAGCGGCAGCTGACCTCCGACGTGCCGCCGGAGCGGCGCGGGATCGGGATCGTGCCGCAGGAGGGCGCGTTGTTCCCGCACCTGAGCGTGGCGGGGAACGTCGGGTTCGGGCTCAGCCGGGGTGAGCGCGGTGACCGGGTCGAAGAGCTGCTCGACCTGGTGGGCCTGGGCGGGTTCGGCTCGCGGATGCCCGCACAGCTCTCCGGCGGCCAGGCGCAACGGGTGGCACTGGCCCGCGCTCTGGCACCCCGGCCCGGGGTCGTGCTGCTCGACGAGCCCTTCTCGGCGTTGGACGCCGGTCTGCGCGAAGAGCTGAGGGCTGACGTCCGCGCGACGTTGAAGGCGGCCGGCGCGACGGCGTTGCTCGTGACGCACGACCAGGAAGAAGCACTGGGTGTCGCGGACCACGTGGTGGTGCTGCGAGACGGCGTCGTGGCGCAGTTCGCCCGGCCGCAGACGATCTACACCTCGCCCGCTGATCTCGGGGTGGCGTTGTTCGTGGGCGAGGCGGTGACGTTCGCCGGCGTCGCCCGTTCCGGCCTGGTGGAGACACCGCTCGGGATCCTGCCGACGTCCGGTGACGGTCCCGGCACGGTGTTGTTGCGGCCCGAGCAGCTGATCCTCGGCAGCACCGGTGTCCCGTCCACTGTGGACGACGTACTGTTCCACGGGCACGACGCGACGGTTCTGTTGCGGCTCGCCGACGGCACACGGGTGCGGTCACGCGTGCAGGGCCGCATCTCGGTGCGGGCCGGAGACGCGGTCTCCGTGTCGGTCGACGGGACCGCCCTGTTCTTCGAGGGCACACCGTGACGGCCACGGCGGACCTCGGGTTCGCTGATCGTCTCGCGGAGCACGGTGACCGGCTCGCCCTGGTGACACCCGACGGCTCGCTGACCTATCACGAGCTGGACCAGCGGGTGACCTCGGCGGCGGAGCGGCTCGGCACGACGCGGCGGTTGGTGCTGCTAGCCGCGGAGAACGACATCGACTCGGTCGTGGCCTACCTGGCCGCGCTGCGCGGCAGGCACCCGGTCGTTCTCGCGTCCACCGCGCAGATTCCCGCTCTGACCTCCGCCTACGACCCGGACGTGGTGATCTCGGGCTCGTGGACGGAACGGCACGCGGGCACCGTGCACGCGCTGCACCCCGAGCTGGCGTTGCTGCTGTCGACGTCCGGTACGACCGGCTCACCGAAGCTGGTGCGGCTGAGCGCGGACAACCTCGCCGCGAACGCCGCCGCGATCGGCTCGTACCTCGACATCCGGGAGACGGACCGCGCCGTCACGTCCTTGCCGCTGCACTACTGCTACGGCTTGTCGGTCGTGAACAGCAACCTCGCGCGCGGCGCCGGGCTGGTGCTCACCGCACGATCGGTGATCGAGCCGGAGTTCTGGGATCTCGTGCGTTCCCACGGCGTGACGAGCCTGCACGGAGTGCCGCACACGTTCGGGCTGCTGGACGGCATCGGCTTCGAGTCCGTGGACCTCCCGAGTCTGCGCTACGTGACGCAGGCCGGCGGCCGGCTGCCCCCCGCGGACGTGGTCCGGTACGCCCAACTGGGCGCCGCGCGCGGCTGGCGGTTCTTCGTGATGTACGGCCAGACCGAGGCCACCGCGCGCATGGCCTACCTTCCGCCCGAACTCGCCGCCTCACACCCGTCCGCGGTCGGTGTCGCGATCCCCGGCGGAAAGCTGCGCATCGACGACGGCGAACTCGTCTACAGCGGCCCCAACGTCATGCTCGGGTACGCCCACGCGCCCGAAGACCTGGCGCTGGGACGCACGACCTTCGAGCTGCGGACCGGTGATCTGGGAGTGGAGTCCCACGGCCTGTTCTCGGTGACCGGCCGCAAGAACCGGTTCGTGAAGCCGTTCGGGCTGCGCGTCGACCTGGACCAGGTCGAACGCTCGCTCGCCGCCGACGGCCTCCGCGTGGCCTGCACGGGTGACGACAGCGGCCTGGTCGTCGCCGTGCTCGGCGACGCGGACCGCGCGGCGAGGTTGGTGCGCGCCCTGACCGGCCTGCCCGCGACCGCCGTTCGCACCTACGCCGTGACGTCGTTTCCGTTGCTGTCCAACGGCAAAGTCGACTACCGAGCCGTCGTGGCACCGTCCAGTCGCGACTCGAACTCCGTGCGCGAGGTGTTCAGCTCGGTTCTCGGCGTGCGGTCCGTGCCGTCCGACGCGACCTTCAACTCGCTGGGCGGCGACTCGCTGCGCTACGTCCAGATGACCGTTCAGCTGCAACGGTTGCTCGGCGACCTGCCGTCCTCCTGGCCGACGATGCCGGTGTCGTCGCTGGAAGAGCTCCGCGCCGAGCACCGCCGCGTCCCGCTGATCGACACCACGATCGTGCTGCGGGCGTTGGCGATCCTGCTCATCGTGGGCTCGCACGTCGGTTTCTTCAAGCTGCTCGGCGGCGCGCACCTGCTGCTCGTGGTCGCGGGCTGGAACCTCGCCCGCTTCCTGCTGCCCGCCGATCCGCTCCGGATCCTGCGGGCGGCGGCGCTGATAGCGGTGCCGACCTCGCTCTGGCTCGTCTACCGGATGGCTGTCACCGACGACGTGACCATCGACAACGTCCTGCTGGTCAACAACTTCACCCGTGTCGGCGCAGCCGGGTACTGGTTCGTCGAGGTCGTCGTGCACGTCCTTCTCCTGTGCGCACTGGTCTTCGCCGTACCGGCGATCCGGCGCTGGGAACAGCGGCATGGCTACGCACTCGCGTTCGTGATGCTCGGCCTGACACTGGCGCTCAGGTTCACCGTCGACGGCGATTTCTTCGCTCGCAACATGACCACGCTCGGCGCGGCCTGGTTCGTCGCCCTCGGCTGGCTCGCCCAACGCTCCCCCGCGTTGTGGCAGAAGTGCTTCGTCGTGGTGGTGCTGGTCATGATGGTCCCCGGCCGGATGGAGGACCTCTCGCGCGAGATCGTCGTGATCGCCGGCGTGATCCTGCTGCTGTCACTGGCCCGCGTGCCGGTGCCGCGCGGACTGCTCACCCCGGTGAGCCTGCTGGCCAGCGCGTCACTCGCCATCTACCTCACGCACTACGCCGTGTTCCCGCACCTGCAACCACAGGTGCCGTCACCGATCGTGTGGGTCGTGTGCATCGTGGTGGGGTGCGCGGTGTGGCTGGGAATCGACCGCGCGATCAAAGTGGCTCGCTGACGCGGTGGATGCGTCCCCCGCCGCGCGGCGGAACCTCGTCGCGAGGCGGTCGAACGCCACCGCGAGCTCGTCTCCGTCGATCACCTCGATGTCGACGTCGAGCTGTGCCATCCACAGCGCGAGCCGGTCCGGGTCGTCGGAACCCACCGCGACACGGCACGTGGACTCGTCGACCTCCTCGATGTCGACCGGGATGTGGATCTTCGCGGCGACCTCGGCCGCGGGAGCGTGCACGAGTACCTGGGCGCGGTACTTCCAGGCACCCTTGCTGACGCGTGCGACGACGTACTCGACGGCACTGGCCCCCGGGATCACGCGCGGCCGGAACCGCGCACCCGTCGGTGCGTGCGGAACCATGCGGTCGACACGAAAGACCCGCCAGTCGTCACGGTCGAGATCCCACGCCAGCAGGTACCAGAGCGTTCCCCAGCTCACCAGCCGTTGCGGTTCTGCGTGGCGCGCCTCCTCGTCGCCCCTGGGCTTCGTGTATCCGAACCGGAGCCGTTCGTGGCTGCGGATCGCGGCGGCGACCGCGCCGAGAACCGAGGGATCGAGCGTCGGCCCGGCTCCTGGAACAACGCTCATCGCCTCGCGCACGGCCTCCACGCGCCGACGCAGACGCGAGGGCAGCACCTGCTCCAGCTTCGCGAGCGCGGTCAGCGAGGTCTCTTCGACCCCGAGCCTCTGGGTCGCGACCGCACCCAGTCCGACCGCGACGGCGACGGCCTCGTCGTCGTCGAGCAGCAGCGGGGGCATCGCCGTCCCGGCGGCCAGCCGGTACCCGCCCGCGACGCCGGGCCGCGCGTCGACGGGATAACCGAGCGACCGCAGCTTGCCGACGTCGGCGCGCACGGTCCTCGTGCTCACGTCGAGCCGGTCAGCGAGCTCGGTGCTCGTCCAGTCGCGCTTGAGCTGGAGCAACGACAGCAGTTCGAGCAGACGAGCCGAGGTCTCCAACATGTTCTCGATCATTCCAGCAATCGCGGAAGCCATCCTGCCGCAATTGCTGAAAACGTCCAGGTCATGAACGAGAACAACGCACTCACGCCGTTCCACGTCGACATCCCGCAGACGGACCTCGACGACCTGCGCAACCGGCTGGCGCACACGCGCTGGCCGATCCCCGTGCCGGGCCGGGACGAGCGCACCGACTTCAGCCGCGGCATCCCGCTGGTGTACCTGAAGGAGCTCGCCGAGTACTGGCGCGACGGGTTCGACTGGCGTGCGCAGGAGGAGAAGCTCAACGAGCACGATCAGTTCACGACGGTCGTCAACGGCCAGACGTTCCACGTCGTCCACGCTCGATCGGCGAACCCGAAGGCGACCCCGCTGATGCTGAACCACGGCTGGCCGGGATCGTTCGTCGAGTACCAGCGACTCCTCCCGCTGCTGACCGACGAGTTCCACGTGGTCATCCCGGCCCTGCCCGGCTTCGGGTTCTCCACCCCGCTGTCCGGGACCGGCTGGGAGCTGGCGCGGACGACAAAGGCCTACGCCGAGATCATGACGCGTCTCGGCTACGAGAGGTTCGCGGCCCACGGCACCGACATCGGTGCCGGCACCACCGGCCGTCTCGCGGCGATCTACCCCGAGCGCGTCATCGGCACCCACATCGGCGTCGACCCCCGGTTGCTCGGGTTGCTCGGCGCCAAGTTCCCCTTCCCCGACGGCCTGTCCGATGACGAGATCGCCCAGATCGAGGCGGTGCGCACCGAGGACGCGGCCGATCACGGGTATCTCCTGATGCAGGACCACCGTCCCGACACGATCGGCGCGGCGCTCACCGACTCGCCGGTCGGCCAGCTCGCGTGGATCGCCGAGAAGTTCAAGACCAGGACCAGCGGCGACCACCGGACGCCGGACGAGTCGGTCGACCGCGACCAGCTCCTCACGAACATCAGCCTGTACTGGTTCACCCGCAGCGGCGCGTCGAGCGCGCAGTTCTACTACGAGTCCGAGCACTCCGGACTCGACCTGGTCATGGCGTCCGGCGTGCCATCGGGATGGGCCGTGTTCGACACCCACCCGCTCGTGCGCCGCGCGATGGATCCCTGGAAGGCGATCGGTCACTGGAGCGAGTTCGCCGAGGGTGGTCACTTCCCCGCGATGGAGGAGCCGAAGCTGCTCGCGGACGACATCCGCACCTTCTTCCGCGGCATTTCCTGACCCCCACGCCTGCAACGAGGAGCCACCTGTTCCACGAAGAGCTCGTTCGTGGTTCAGGCGTTCCTCGTCATCGTGGGCGGGATTGGCACCACGCGCAGCTGTCGGACGGCATCGGTGATGGGTCGGGCCCGCCGGGCCAGGGCCGTGGAGGCCTCCGGCCCGGCGGGGTCGTCGAGCCGCTCGCGCAGCATCACGACCCAGGGCTCACGCGCCGGTCTTGGTGGTCTTGGTGACGAGTTCGATCAGTGCGTCGGCGGCCGGACCGGAGGAGGCGGGGTTCTGCCCCGTGATCAGCAGGCCGTCGACCAGGACGTACGGCGCCCAGTCGTCGCCCTTGGAGTAGTCGCCGCCCAGCCGCACGAGCTCGTCCTCGACCAGGAACGGGACCACCTCGGTGAGCTGGACTCCCTCTTCCTCGCTGTTGGTGAACCCGGTGACCTTCTTGCCCCGCACCAGCGGCGTGCCGTCCGCGTTCACCGCGTGCTGCAGGACGCCGGGGGCGTGGCAGACCAGGGCGAGCGGCTTGCCGGCGCGCAGGGTCGTCTCGATCAGCCGGATGGAGGTGGCGTCCTCGGCCAGGTCCCACAGGGGGCCGTGACCGCCGGGGTAGAAGACGGTGTCGAAGTCGTCGACGGAGACGGAGTCGAGGCGGACGGTGTTGGCGAGAGCGTCCATTGCCGCGGCGTCGGCTTCGAAGCGGCGGGTCTCGTCGGTCTGGCTGGCCGGCTCGTTGCTCTTGGGGTCCAGCGGGGGCCGGCCGCCCTCGGGCGAGGCGAGCACGATGTCGAAGCCTGCGTCCCGGAAGCGGTAGTACGGGGCGGCCAGCTCCTCCAGCCAGAAACCGGTCTTCCTGCCGGTGTCGCCGAGCTCGTCGTGCGAGGTGAGGACGAGGAGAACCTTCATGAGTACTGCTCCTTCGAATGTCGCCGGCCTAGTAGACCAGTCGTCTCTCAGTGATCAAAACTTGTGGTGGGCCATGCGGCGGCGTTACACGTGCAGGAGCCGGCGAGTGACCGTCATGGTCGTGTCCAGAGGGCTGATGTCGCGGTGGATCTTGGCCATGACGCTTGCGCCGAGCCACATGTCGTACAGGGCCTCCGCGGTGGCACGGGCGTCGCCGTCGATCGCGAGCGAGCCGTCCTCCAGGCCGGCGGCGATCACCCGTTCCAGGCGGTCGACGATGGCGGTGGTGCCTTCCTTCAGCGCGAGCCGCATCGACTCCGACAGGTCGGCGACCTCCGCGCCGAGCTTGACGGCCAGGCACTTGCCCTGGCACTCGTCGACGCTCTGCGTCTCGCGCCAGCTCTGCCAGTAGTTCATCAGCCGCTGCGCCGAGGTCAGGCCCGGACCGGCGAGAACGCGGTCCATGTCCGCGAGGTAGTCGACGAAGTACGACTTCATCATCGCCTCGCCGAAGGCGTCCTTGGAGTTGAAGTAGTGGTAGAAGGACCCCTTGGGCACTCCGGCCTCGGAGAGGACCTCGTTGATCCCCACGGCGGCGAACCCCTTGTGCGACATGATCCGCTGAGCCGCGTCGAGAATGCTGCGACGGGTGTCGCCCTGGGCGCCTGGCATGGATTCCATCCTAGCAGCGATTAGACCGGTCGTCTAGTCGGTCGGCCATTGAGGAAGCCGAGCAGGAAGGGTTCCAGCGAGGCCAGGAGGACGGCCTTGGCCGCGCGGGCGGAACCGTAAGCGGATGGGGCGCACGAGTCCCAGGCCAGGGCCCTCAGGCAGTCAGGATTCGCAGCACCAGCGCGGCCGCCGCAAGAAGCGTGAGCATGACCGCCGGCACGGTCTCGGCGACCTTGTCCTCGGCGCGCACGTGGACGATCACCGCGCCCGCCATCAGCACCGTCAGGCCGAGAGCCGCCGCGATGCCCAGCGGCGCCCACCACAGACCGATGAGCAGACCCGCGGCGCCCGCGACCTCCAGCAGGCCGATGTTGCGGTAGCCGTTCGCGGTGAACCCGTGCGTCTCGGCGGCGGTGACCATCGCGGGCACCTTCATGACCTTCGAGACCCCGGCCCCGATGAAGGCGACGGCGAGCAGTGCGCTGAGAACAAGCGTTGCGATGAACATACGATGGAACATAGCAGATCGTTGACGTCCATCAATGGTTTAGTCGGCCGCTATAGTTGTGGGGTGGACGGGGAACGGGTTGGAATGCTCCTGATGCACCTGGGAAGGGACGTCGACGTCCGGCTGCGCAGGCAGTTGAGCACCTACGGCCTCACGCCCAGGCACGGATACACGCTGTCGCACCTGTGCGAGAACGGTCCGACGAGCCAGCAGAGCCTGCTGGAGGTGCTGGACGTCGACCCCAGCGTCCTCGTCGCGATCCTCAACGACCTGGAGAACGCCGGCCTCGCCGAGCGCAAGCGTGACCCCGAGGACCGCCGCAGGCACATCGTCGAGATGTCCGAACAGGGCCGCACCGCGCTGACGGCCATGGAGGGCACGATCGACACGATCGAACGCGAACTGCTGGCCGACCTGTCCCCCACCGACGCCGACCACCTGCGCTCACTCCTGTCGAAGGTCCGCTCCCCCGGCGACTCCTCCTGCGCGGGCGACTAGAGCCTCGACTGCCGCTCGCGTTCATCCACCGGCCGGGCACGAACTGGTCGATGCCGCTTTGATTCGACGCGGTGTTCGACAGTCCGCGCGAAAAAAATAGGCAGGATAACCACCCCAAAAGCCTTCTGACCAGCCTTTTCTATTCTACCGGCATATCCAAACACTCATTCGACAATCTGCCGCATCATTGACACCTCGGTACGCTGGGAGCGCTCCCATATCCCTGTCACAGGAGTCATCATGCGAAGGACCATCCGTGCCGTCGCCGCTGCCGGCCTGCTGGCCGCGAGCACGTTCGTCGCGACGGCGAGTCCGGCTCACGCCGATGTGACCATCTGCGACCAGTACGGGTCGACCACCATCCAGGGCCGTTACGTGGTCCAGAACAACCGGTGGGGCACCTCGGCGCAGCAGTGCATCAACGTCACGTCATCGGGCTTCCAGATCACCAGGCAGCAGGGCTCGTCCCCGACCAACGGGGCGCCGGTGTCGTACCCGTCGGCGTTCCTCGGTTGCCACTACACCAACTGCTCCCCCGGCTCCACCCTGCCGATGCAGGTCAGCCGGATCCGCAGCGCCACGTCGTCGATCAACTACCGGTACGCCGGCGGCACCTACAACGCCTCGTACGACATCTGGCTCGACCCCACGCCGAAGACCAACGGCGTGAACCAGATGGAGATCATGATCTGGTTCAACCGCCAGGGCTCGATCCAGCCCATCGGCAGTGCGGTCGGCACGACGAACGTCGGCGGGCGCAGCTGGCAGGTGTGGCGCGGCAGCAACGGTTCCAACAACGTCATCTCCTACGTCGCGCCGTCGCCGATCAACTCGTGGTCGTTCAGCGTGCTCGACTTCATCAACGACGTGCGCGCCCGCGGCGCGATCACGAACTCCTGGTACCTGACCAGCATCCAGGCCGGATTCGAGCCCTGGAACGGCGGTGTCGGCCTGGCGGTCGACAACTTCTCGGCCGCGGTCAGCGGCTGAGCCGCACCAACGAAGGCCGGTCGACACCCGAAGGCACCTGCCAGGTGCGGGAGTCGGCCGGCCGTTGCTGGCACAGAGCGGGTCTGCATGTCGTTCGAAGAGATCAGCAGGTGACCTTGACGGTCGCGCTCGCCTGGAACGACACGTGCACGTGGTCCATGTGGTTGGCGGTGGGGCTGCCGCGGTCCTCCATCGGCGTGAAGCCGCTGCCGTCGTTGTAGCGCTGCCGCCAGATCACGTAGGTCACGCCGAACGCCTTGCGGTTGGCCAGCACGTAGTCGGCCAGGGCGTTGCCGGTGGCGGTGTCGACCATGAAGTCGAGCGCCAGGCCCGTGGGGTGGTCGCCGGAGCCTCCTCGGCCGGCGGCGCCGCCGATGTCCTCGACACCGAACTTGCCCGCGATGTGGTGGCCCACCTGCGCCACGTGCGGCTTGACGCCGTCCAGGGTGGTCGGGCAGGGCGGCGGCGGTGGAGGCGGCGGGGGCGCCGGAGGCAGCGTGGTGGTCGTGGTCACCGGGGGCGCCGTGGTGGTCGCCGGGGGCTGCGAGGACGACGGCGTGGTGCTCGACGTCGTGCTGGTCGGCGGGCCCTGACTGGAAGAGGTCGAGGCGGCGGCCAGCTGGGCGGCCGCTCCGGTCGGATCTACCTGCTGGTCGGAAGTGCGGACCACCCAGAAGGTCGCTACGAGGCCCGCGGTGAGGGTGGCGGCGACTGCGATCGGGAGCTTCCGGTTGGGTGTCTCTGGATGCGTTCTATGTCGGCCCGGCATTCGGGAACACCTTGCGTTGGGGACAGGGCATGTTCACACGGGGCGCCACATTACGAAATGAACACGAGAACGTCACAGGCCAGTGTTCATGGTCACATCTCTGCTGGTGAGCGCGTCA
Organism: Lentzea kristufekii; assembly: GCF_033949925.1. Classification (NCBI taxonomy): domain Bacteria; kingdom Bacillati; phylum Actinomycetota; class Actinomycetes; order Pseudonocardiales; family Pseudonocardiaceae; genus Lentzea; species Lentzea kristufekii. The sequence goes on along the minus strand of NZ_JAXAVV010000011.1, from coordinate 148,737 downwards.
CTACAGCAAGTGACCGCCCTGTTGTCGTGGGAGGTCACCGCGCCCGGCACCGCCCAAGGCAGACGGGGGCGGATCTTTGAACGGTCAGGCCGCTCTGGTGCTCAGCCCTAGTGTTCGGAGCATGACGCGATACGTCGACGAGGATCTGCACGGTGCGGAGTTCCGCGAGTGCGACCTGACCGGGGCACGCCTGATCGGCGTCGTCATGCAGGACGCCGTGATCGACGGGCTCGTCACGAACCTCGTGGTGAACGGTGTCGAGGTCACCGGGTACGTCGAGGCAGAGCTCGACCGGCGTCATCCGGAGCGGGTGCTGATCCGCTCCGAGGACCCTGCCGATCTGCGCGAGGCATCACGTCAGCTCCATGCCGACTGGGCCGCCACGACCGAGCGGATCCACCGTACGCCCGGCATCGAGCGCCGCAGCGTGAACGACGAGTGGTCGGCGGTGCAGACGTTGCGCCACCTGGTCTTCGTCCACGACTCGTGGTTCCGCCGCTGCTGCCTGGGCTCGACGGAGCTGTTCACGCCGATGGGCATCGGGCCGACCGTCGAGCCCTACCGCGAAGCGCACGGCCTCGACCTCTCGCTCGATCCGGACCTCGACGAGATCGCGAGCGTGCGTGCCGCACAGACCGCCGAGCTCCAGGCGTGGCTCGACGAGGTCACCGCTGGGCAGCTCGCAGCACGGGCGCCGGTGCCCGGCGACGACGTCTGGCCGCCGTACGCCCGAGGCCGCTCCGTGCAGCAGTGCCTCCGCACGGTGCTCAACGAGACCTTCGAACACCACCGCTTCTGCGTCCGCGACCTCGGCCTGATCGAGGCACAGGACGCCGGATAGGGCCGGCTGCGGACTCAGCACCTGCGCTGTCGCGGATCGCCGTGACCTAGGCGCACGGGCGCAGCTGCCCGAGCAACGTGAGCGCGGCCTCCGCGGCCGAACCAGGCTGCGCCGTCACGACGGTCAGCGTCTGGTCCGGGGCGTGCGGGAGGCGGAGCGTCTGCTGCTTCACCAGGAGCTCCCCCACGACGGGGTGGTGCATCTGGTGCGCGGTGCTGTCGCAGGCGCGCACCCGGTGGTCGGCCCACATCGTCGCGAACTCGGGGCTGCGGGTCGCCAGTTCACCGATGAGGGCGCTCAGTTCCCGGTCCTCCGGGTACTTGCCGGCGGTGAGGCGGAGGTTGCCGACCACCGCGCGGGCCTTGACCGCCCAGTTGCGGTAGAGGTCGCGGGTGTGCGCGTCGAGGAAGACCAGCCTGGTCATGTTGGGACGGTCCGCGGGGCGTTGAGGGCTGGACTGGTCGAGGTGGCCCGCGAAGAAGGCGTGGCCCAGGGGGTTCCACGCCAGGACGTCGCCGCGCCTGCCCAGCAGGATCGCCGGTTGGGCCAGCGTGGCGACGAGTTCGGCGGTGTCGGGCGAGACGCGTTCGGGTGGTGGCTTCGGCGCGGTCCGGTGGCGTCGTGGCTGGGCCAGTTCGCGCAGGTGGGAGTGTTCGTCGGGGTTCAGTCGCAACGCTCGGGCGAGTGCGGCCACGACCTCCTGCGACGCGTGCAGCGCTTGTCCTTGTTCCAGCCGGACGTAGTAGGAGGCGCTGACGCCCGCCAGACCGGCGACCTCCTCGCGACGCAGACCGGGGACCCGTCGCCGTTCGCCGTAGGTCGAGAGGCCGACCTGTTCCGGTCGCAGGCGCGCCCGGCAGGCTTGGAGGTACTCGGCGAGCTGTCCCTGTCCGCTCATCCGGCCAGTATGCGCACGCCGGTCACGCCGAGCCTGACCACGCCAGTGGTAGGCAAGAGCGGGTCTGGTTGCCCGCGGCCGGGGTTCGCAGCATCGACGGCATGGACACGATCGAACTGGGTGACGTCTCCGTCACCCGTGTGTGGGAGTACTACGGCTCGGTGGAGATGACGCCCGAGGTCTTCTTCCCCGAGAGCTCACGGCAGGTCTGGGAGGACGTGGCACCGGAGTTCCTCGACCCCGCCACCGGCAACGTGCGTGCCGCCATCCAGACGTGGTTGTTGCGCAGCGAGGGCAGAACGATCCTGGTCGACACCGGGGTCGGCAACCACAAGGAACGCCCCTACGCCCCGGTGTGGAGCCACCTCACGACGGACTTCCTCGGCAACCTCGCCCGCGCCGGCGTCCGCCCCGAGGACGTGGACGTCGTCGTCAACACCCATCTGCACATCGACCACGTCGGCTGGAACACCCGCCTCGAGGACCGCGCCTGGGTGCCGACCTTCCCCAACGCCACCTACCTGATGCCGAAGGACGACTTCGACTTCTGGAACCCCGCCAACAACAGGACCGCCGTGCTCGGCCGCGGCAACCAGAACGTCTTCGAGGACAGCGTCGCCCCCGTGCACCAGGCCGGTCTGGCGCGGCTGTGGGAGCACGGCCACCAGATCGACGCCAACCTGCGCCTGGAACCGGCACCCGGCCACACTCCGGGCTCCAGCGTCCTGACCCTCGCCTCCGGCACCGACCGCGCGGTGTTCGCAGGCGACATGGTGCACGCCCCGGCACAGGTCCTCGAACCGGACGCCAACAGCTGCTTCTGCGAGAACCCCGCCGAGGCCCGCGCCACCCGCCGCAGGATCCTGGGCGAGGCCGCGGACACCGGCACGCTGGTGTTCCAGGCGCACTTCCCCGGCGGGGGCGCCGTGGAGGTCGCGCGCGACGCGGGCACGTTCGCCATCAAGGACTGGGCGTCCTTCTCCCCTTACGAGCAGAGGTGAGGCCGGTGGAGGTCGTCACCACCCGAGGTGCCGTGCGCGGGCTGAGCCGGGACGGGATCGCCGCTTTCCTGGGCATCCCCTACGCCGCCGCACCCTCCGGTGCCGGCCGGTTCGCGGCACCCGCGGAGCACGAGCCGTGGCGGGACGTGCGCGATGCCACCGGGTTCGGGCCCACCGCCCCGCAGGCGCCGCGCCTGCTCGGCACCATGGACCTGCGCGCCTACTTCGGCGAAGGCTGGCACCGCGGTGAGGACTACCTCACCGTCAACGTCTGGACGCCGGATCCCGGTGCCACCGGGCTGCCCGTCATGGTGTTCGTGCACGGTGGCGGCTTCGTCGCGGGCTCCGGACGCGCCGAGCTGTACGACGGGTCGGCGTTCGCCCGCGACGGCGTCGTGCTCGTCACCGTGAACTACCGCCTCGGTGTCGCCGGGTTCCTCGACGTTCCCAGCGCGCCGGCCAACCGCGGCCTGCTCGACGTGGTCGCGGCCCTGCACTGGGTGCGGGAGAACATCAGCGGGTTCGGCGGCGACCCCGGCGCCGTCACGGTGTTCGGCCAGTCCGCCGGGGCGACCATCGTCGGCGGGCTGCTGGCCACGCCCGAGGCCACCGGGCTGTTCCGGCGCGCGATCGTCCAAAGTGGAAGCGGTCTGGGCGCCTTCTCCTCCGAGCAGGCGTCCCTCGTCACCCGCTCCGCCGCCGAGCTCCTCGGCATCGAGGCGAGCGCCGGCGCCTTCGCGGGGATCTCCGACGAGCGTCTCGTGGAGACGGCGTCCAGGCTCGCGGGCATCGACCTGCGCACCGCGACGCACACCGATCCGCTGGCCGGGCTGAGCCCTTTCAGCCTGGTGCTCGACACGCAACCGGCGGACGCCGTAGTCGCCGAGGTCGATCTGCTCATCGGCACGAACACCGAGGAGGGCACTCTCTACCTGGTCCCGTTCGGCAAGTACGACAGCTCGACCAGCGCGGACGTCGACGCCGTCGCGGCCAAGGCGCACCCCGACCCCCTGCTGCTGGTCAAGACCTACCGCGAGCAGCGGCCGGCGGCCACCGACGGGGAGATCCGGTCCGCCGTCCTGGGTGACGCCCTGTTCGGCGCGGGCACCTGGGCGCTCACCGAGGCGTACGCCCGTCACTCCCGGGTCTTCGCCTACGAGTTCGCGTGGAAGTCACCCGCGCTCGACGGCGCGCTCGGCGCCACGCACACGGCCGAGCTCCCGTTCGTGTTCGGGCGGACCGACCTCCCCTCACTGCGCGGGCCCAACAGGCTGCTCGGTGACGACGACGCGCCGTCGTCCCTCGTCACGCGGGTCCACGACAGCTGGGTCCGCTTCGCCCGCACCGGAGATCCCGGCTGGCCGCGCTACACCCGGGACCGGCGCACCACCATGCGGTTCGACCTGGACAGCGGCACGGTCGACGATCCACGCGGGAAGGAGCGCCAGGCTTGGGAACGGCCCCTGCCGAGCTGACGGCGGTGACGCCGGCCTCGGTGACGGTGAGGACGAGCCGGCGCTCGTCCTCACCAACCGGCTCACGCCGCGACGAAAGCCGTGCGCGACCCAGATCCACAAGGGACGACGTCACCGGATCCTCGTCCGGAACACCCAGTTGCGGAACAGCAGGAACCTCAGCACGGTGGCCGCGAGGTTGGCCAGCACGACGGCAACGATCTCCGCGTGCCCGCCCGGCGCCGTGACCTGCTGGATGAGCACGAGTGAGGCACTCGTGAGACCGAGTCCCACACCGAAGACGATCAGTCCCTCGAACTGGTGGCGCACCGCGCCCGCTGCTCCTCGCACCCGGAAGGTGAACCGCCGGTTGGCCGCCGTGTTGGCGATCGCGGTGACCAGCAATGCGACCAGGTTGGCCGCCTGCGCCCCGATCCCGCCGCGCAGCAGGAGGAACAACACGAGGTAGGCCAGTGTGCTCACGACCCCGATCGCACCGAACCGCACCAGCTGGGTGAGCAGTCCCGCCGGAACACCGGGCTGCGGCTGCTCCAGCGGCGCGCGTCCCAGCCGGACGCGCAGCTCCGCGATCGGGACGGCACCCGAGGCGAAGCCCCGCAACAACCGCGCGATGCCCTTGAGGTCGGCGATGGCGGTCGACACGAGGTCGACTCGGCTGTCCGGGTCGTCCACCCAGTCCACCGGCACCTCGTGGATGCGCAGGCCCGCCCGCTCGGCGAGCACCAGCAGTTCGGTGTCGAAGAACCAGCCGGTGTCCTCGACGTGGGGCAGGAGTCCACGGGCGACGTCGGCGCGGATGGCCTTGAAACCGCACTGGGCGTCGCTGAACCGGGCAGCCAGGACGCTGCGCAGGATCACGTTGTAACACCGGGAGATGAACTCCCGCTTGGGACCGCGCACCACGCGGGCGCCACGCGCCAGCCGGCTGCCGATCGCGATGTCGGAGTGTCCGGAACTCAGCGCTGCCACCAGGGGAGGCAACGCGGCGAGGTCGGTGGACAGGTCGACGTCCATGTACGCCAGCACAGCGGCGTCCGATGAGGACCACACCGCCTTGAGCGCGCGGCCCCGGCCCTTCTGGGCGAGGTGCACCGCTCGCACCTCACTCATCTCGTCCGCGAGTGCGTCCGCGATCTCCGCCGTGCCGTCCGTGCTGGCGTTGTCGGCGATGGTGATCCGGAAGGAGTGCGGGAACCGCTGCGTGAGATGCGTGTGCAGCTTCCGCACGCAGGGTGCGAGGTCGTTCTCTTCGTTGTAGACGGGGACCACCACGTCGAGCACAGGTGCGGTGGTGGCCGTCGCGGTGGTGTCGGGAGCGGGAGTCGCGAGGCTCATGGCGCCAGGGTCTTCAACGGATCTTGGCGCCCGATGTGGTGCGGCTGTGCGGAGGCTGTGAGAGGCGCGCACAGCACCTGTTCATCCCTTGCGCAGTGGACTCACAGGAACGGTCGCGACAGCAGTTCGTCGATCTCCGTCAAGAGCGATGACGGCTGCGCGAGGACCTGCACCTTCCCCAGCGACTTCGTCAGCACCGCCCGGGACGTCCGGACCGGTGACACCGCGACCCGGACCGATCTGGGGCCGGGCCGAGTCGTTGCCGTGATCGCGGCAACGCAGGCTGGTCCCATGCGAGCTGGGGTTTTCCTGCGCTGGGTGGCGCATCCGCTGACCGTCGGGGCCACCGCGGTCCTGCTGCTCAACGACCACGTGTTCAAACAGGCGTGGCCGGGCCTCGTCACCGGCAAGCTCAGTGACGTCGCCGGACTGGTGGTGGCGCCGGCGGTGCTGGGGCTGATGTCCGGCCTGTTCCGCGCCGGCCGGATCGGCGCCGCGGTGGCGACGCTGCTGACGGGAGCCGGATTCGCGTGGGTCAAGCTGACCAGCACGGGAGCCGAGGTCGCGTCGGCGGCGTGGTCCGTCGTCAACGGACCTTCGGTCGTTCTGGCCGACCCGAGCGACCTGGTCGCGCTGCCCGCGCTGGGCCTCGCCTGGTGGGCCTGGCGGAGGTCGGCGGCGGCTCCGCCACTGCCGGACCGCATGGCTCAGCGGTTGCGGGTGGTGCTCGCGATGCCGTTCGCGGTGCTGGCGATCGCCGCGACTTCCGCGCCCTCCGTGAGGATTCCGTCGGTGGACTCCGTGGAGATCATGGGCGAGCAGGTGGTCATCGAGGTGGACGAGCGGTTGTACGGTTCCGGCTCCGGTGTCGGCGACTGGACGCTGCTGCCGGAGACGCCGCCCGGACAGTTGCCGGAGCGCCGGCAGGTCGAAGCGTGCGTACCCGATGACACCGCACACTGCTACCGGGTGCACGGCGGTGACCTCGACCTCGACTTCGTCGAAGGGACGCCCCGCGGCGGCCGGCTGCTCGGCGTCGACGAAACGACCGACGCCGGTCGGACCTGGCACACCGCCTGGGAGGTGCCGGCCGCCCGGTGGCCGTTCGTCAAGCGCCAGCACCCGTTCCCCGGCGGGATCGAACACGTGTCCAAAGTGGCCAGTGTGGACGTCCAGGTCCGTGCCGTCCCGGGTGGACACGAGGTGATCGTGGCCAACGGCGTCGAAGGGCTCGCGGTTCGCGGCGCCGACGGCGCGTGGCGACGCGTGCCGGTCGTGGTCGCGGCGACCGGGCTGGAGCTCCGTCCCGCGCCGCTCACCGGGTTCGGCCAGGTGATCGGAGACGACGTGAAGGAAGCCGGAACGATCACCCTGCTCGCCCTGCTGATCGGGATGTCGGTCGCGGTCTGCCGGACCCGCGCCCGGCTCGGACACGTGCTCGTCGTGGTGATGCCACTCGTCTTCCTCCTCGTGGCGGCCGTCCCGATCGCCGGCGCGATGGCGTTCGACAACTCCAGCTCCGGGATGTCGACCGTTCCCGCACTGGTGTTCGCGCTGTGTCTCATCGGCATCGGCATCGGTCTCACGATGGCGCAGGGAGCGGTGCGCCGGTCACGTGCGGCGGTGGTGGACGCCGCCGCCGTGCTGACCGGCCTGGCGTTCCTCGTGCCCTCTCTCGGCTGGACCCTGGGCTTTCCTCCCGAACGCGGGACCGTCGGCCAACTCGGTCTGATCTTCGCAGCGGGATGCGTGGTCCTGGTCGTCGCGGCCGGCGGGTGGGCCGGCCGCGACCCGGCGACCACCGGCGACCTGGTCGCCGACGCGCCTTGGCCGCCTGTTCCCGGCTCAGCCGGTTGAGCGACCGGCCGGTCGTGATCGGGTGAGTGCAGGCACAATCACATCAGGGCCCCGGTGAAGTATTGGGGTCGAATCCAATTGAACCTTTTACGTCGTTGACGACCTGTTTTTCAGCGGTAACACTGCCTTGGCGGCGACATTCACCCCGCACCGCCAGGCGAAACGCCGAAGACGTGACCTCGGTGGAGGTCGACGTGGGCCGCCTGCGCCACAGCCACGTCCGACCCCACCGAGGCGGGATCGCCATTGCCCAGCTCAGCACCGTTCATGATCTGTCCAGGGTTCGTGCGCCGCTCCTGGTGGCGCTCCAGCCAAAGTGCAAGGCTCGCGGTAGCCGGCTTGAGCGTCGTCACCACGGTCGCCACCACGGGAGCGATCGCCTTCAACGGTGTCGCGGTGCCGGGGATGCGCGGGAGCTCGGACCTGGAAGCGAACCTGCGCAGAGGTGACTCCGTCCAGGTGACGGTCCACGAGGTGTCCGAAGTGGACTCTTTCGAGGGCGCGGAGCCGGGCACCGGTCTCCTCGTCCGCGCCCGCGTCGCCGGGGTACGCCGGGTCGGCGACTGCTGGCAGGCGGAGTCCCGCGCCGCCGCCCGGAACCTGTTGCTCGGCAAGGAGGTGCGGCTGGTCATCAGAAGGGATGACAGTTCGGGCAGTGATCACGTCATGGTCGACGTCCTGCTGCCGAACGGCGACGACTACGCCCGCACCGTCGTGCTCGACGGCGCGGCGTCCGCGGATCCGTCGATCCGCGAGGACCTCGCGCCGGTCGAGTCCGACGCTCGCCACGAGCGCCGTGGCGTGTGGGCGACCACCTGTGATCCCGCCGGAACGGAGGTGACGGCGACCGGCGCGCCTTCGACGTCCGCGCAGACCACGACCATCACCGCGACAACCGTTCCAGCCCTGACGGAGTCTCCCCCGCCGCCGTCGTCCTCGGTGACACGGTCCTCCACGCCACCTGACGATCTGCGGGTGGACGTCCTGAGGGGCAGGCGGTGCGCCTCCGAAGGTGAGCGGCGGACGTCCATCATCGGCGGGGAGATGGTGTGTGCCCGCAACGAGAAGGACGAACTGAGGTGGCGGCGTGCGGAATGAGGTCGGTGTCGATCTGTTCGGCAGGCCGGTCCACGTGGTCGAGCCGGCACCTCGCTTGGAGGACGGCAGGCCTCCGCGTGGCCTGACGGCGCAGGGCTGGGTTCGCACGACCGGCTGGCTTCAGATCGGCGACCGGCCGGTGAGTTCCGCCTACGTCGCCGCGGCGGTCGGCTTCCTGTGGGCGCCGATCGTCGCGGTCACGCTGATGGCCGAGTTCCCGGTCGCGGCCGGGGTTCTGGTCATCGCCACTCCTGCGCTGTCCGGTGTGGCGTGGTGGTTCTTCACCACCTGCGTGAAGCCTGCGTCCTCGGCACGGAACATCGGCCAGAAGCACGCGAGCGATCTGCTCTCAGGGGACGTCGTCCGGCTGTGCGGCTCGATCGGACCGGTCGGCAGGGTGACCGCGGTGGTGCACGACGACGTCGTCATAGTGGACTTCCACGGCGGAGGGCGTCAGTCGTGGGCTCCCTCGCGCGTTGTGCACGTCGCGGAGTTGCTCAGTTGAGGACCAACCCAGGAGGCCGGGTGCGGGCCGTCATGGCCAAGCCCGAGCCCACCGCGGACGACCTGGTGTACCTGTTCCTCCCCGAGACCGACACCGGCCGCACCGCAGGACGTGCTTACCTCGCAAGGGTGTCCGCACGGCTGGCGGCCGGCGGTCCCGCCGTCTCCGCGGCCGCCGCCCGGGGTCAGATCACCGCGATCGACAAGAACGCCTCCGTCCCCGTCGACCGGGTGGTGGCCGACCTGAAACCATCACCCACCCGGTTCTCTGCGCCACCGGTGTCCAGGACGTCATGATCCCTGCTCTGGCCTCCTGGACAGCCGTCCAGCATCTCGACGACGTCCCGCACCCGGGGAGATCGCCCTGGCCCCGCGAGCCTCCTGCTCACGGGGCCGGGAAGGCGTCAGCCCGCGGCGCGGAGGACGAGGTCGGCGACCGCGTTCGGACGCGAGACCGCCACGGCGTGCGAAGCTCCCTCGACGGTCACCGTCGCGCGTGAGCCGGCCCGGTCGGCCATGAACTTCTGCGCCCGCACGGGAATGTTCTTGTCTGCGCCGGCCAGCAGAAACCACGAGGGGATGCTCGCCCAGGCGGGTGCGCCGGACGCCTCGTTCAGGGCAACGTCCCGGATGGGGCGCTGGGTGCTGGCCATGAGGGCGGCCTGTCGCGCCGGGACGTCGGCTGCGAACTGCTGCCGGAAGAGCGAGGGCTTGATGTACAGGTCCTTCGAGCCGTCGGGCAACAGGACCGGTGCCAGCGTCTCCCCCAGTGTGCTGCCGGGGTACTTCGCGGCGAGCTGTGCCGCGGCTTCCCCCTCGGCGGGGGCGAAGGCGGCGACGTACACCAGTGCCTTCACCTTCGGCGATCGCGCCTTCACGTTGGTGATGACGGCACCGCCGTAGGAGTGGCCGACGAGCACCACAGGTCCGTCGATGGCAGCGAGACGCGTGTCGAGGGCCTCGGCGTCGGAGCCGACTCCGCGCAGGGGGTTGGCCACGGCGACGGCGGTGAAGCCCCGTCGCTGCAACCGCTCGATGACGGGATTCCAGCCGGCGCCGTCTGCGAAGGCGCCGTGGACGAGGACGATCGTGGGCTTCTGCCCCGTTGCCGGGTGGGCGGCTACCGCGTTCGACATGCCGGACAGGGCGAGCCCGGCGGCAGCGGCGAGCACGGCCAGCAGAGCGGTGACGCGGTGCGTGAGTCTGTGCATGTCCGGTTCTCAGTCTGTGAGGAAGGCGATCAGGGCGGCGTTGACCTCGGCCGCGTGGGTGAGCAGCAGACCGTGCGGAGCGCCGTCGATCTCGACGTAGCGCGCGTCGGGCAGGCGGCGGCGGAACTCGCGGGCGGTGGCGTCGATCGGCAGGATGCGGTCGGCGGTGCCGTGCAGGATCAGCGACGGCACGTCGATGCGCTCCACGTCGGCCCGGAAGTCCGTCAGCCACGCCGGGACGCACGCGTACGCCGCCACGGGCGCCGAGGCGATGGCGGTGGCCCAGTTCGCCCGCAGCGCGGCGTCGCTCAGACGGGAGCCGAGCGTCTCGTCGGTGTTGAAGAAGTCGACGAAGAAGTTCTCGTACCAGGCGTAGCGGTCGGCCTCGGCCTGCTCGGCGATGCCGTCGAACACCGACTGCGGCACGCCTGCGGGGTTGTCCTCCGTCTGCAGCAGGAACGGCTGGAGCGCGCCGAGGAAGGCCGCCTTCGCCACCCGCTGCGAGCCGTAGGTGCCGAGGTAGCGGGCGACCTCGCCCGAGCCCATCGAGAAACCGACGAGGACGACGTCACGCAGGTCGAGCTGCGTCAGGACCTTGTCCAGGTCACCCGCGAAGGTGTCGTAGTCGTAGCCCGTCATGGTCTTGCTCGACCGGCCGAAGCCCCGGCGGTCGTAGGTGATGACCCGGTAGCCGGCCTTGACCAGCGCGTCGGTCTGCTTCTCCCACGACTGCCCGTCCAGCGGGTAGCCGTGGATCAGGACGACCGGCTGGCCGGAGCCGTGGTCCTCGTAGTACAGCTCGACGTCGGTCGAGTTCTCGGTGCCGACGGTGATGGTTCCCATGGTGCCTTCCCGCCCGTCCGCCGTGTGCGGACCGGGCATGGCACGAACCTAGGGAGCGAGCAGGGCCGGCCGCGTCCGTTGGACTACGTCTTCGGCGTACGTCATCGTGCCGCGCAGCACCGCGGCGAGCTCGCCGCGGGACGTCACGCCCAGCTTGGGGAACATCCGCTGGAGGTGAGTGCTCACCGTCCTGGGCGAGACGTAGAGCCGCTCGCCGATCTCCCGGTTGGTGAGCCCTTGCGCGGCGAGCTGGGCGACGTGCAGCTCGGTCGACGTGAGCCGGTCGACGGCGGCCGGGTCCTGGCGGGGCGACGACGTACCCGCTGCGCGCAGCTCCTGACGTGCCCGCTCCGCCCAGGCTGATGCGCCGAGCGCGTCGAAGACCTCGCGCGCGGCCTGCAGGACGACGCGGGAGTCCGCCGGCCGCCGGTGCCGCCGCAGCCACGCCCCCAGGGCGAGGTGCACCCGCGCCCGCTCGAACGGCCAGTCGACGGGAACGGCGTCGAGGGCCTCCCGGAAGAGCTGCTCGGCGGCGTCCGGCGGGCTGAGCAGGGCACGGCCGAGGCGCAACCCGCAGAGCAGGGCGGGTGAGGGGGTCCCCTCCGCGAGTGGCGTCAGCTCCCGCAGGACGTCCCGCGCCGCTTCGGCGGACTCGCTGCGCACGGCCGCCTCGGCCAGTTCAGCGACACCGTAGAACCGCAGCCAGGGGTGGAAGGCGGGGTCGGCCGGCTCGAAGACGCGGTGCAGGTGCCCGAAGGCGTCGCCGTAGCGCCCTTGGCAGAGGGCTGCCTGCCCGCGGGCCATCTGCACGATGGCGAGCGCCGGGCGGGCGCCACCGGGAAGGGCGGTGCGCTCCGCTTCCGCTGCCCACACCTCCGCCTCCGGGTCACCGCAGACGGCGGCGAGCTGTGCGCGGATGGCGTGCACCATCGCGTGCACCAAGGGCTGACCGGTCTCGCGGGCCAGCTCGGCGGCCTCCTCGGCGGCGAGATGAGCGGCACGCACGTCACCGAGCCGTGCGGCACTGCCCGCCTGGACGCAGAGGGCCCTGGCCAGCATCGACAGACGGCCCTGTGCCCGCAGGGCGTCCAGCGACCTCGCTGCCAGCCGACCGGCCAGGGCGGGAGCACCCACCGTCACCGCGGCGGCGCCCAGGAGCTGGTCCCCCTCGGCGTCCTCGGACGAACGATCCAGCTGACGGGTCAGGGACTCGAGGACTGCTCGCCCGCGCTCGACCGGCGCGCAGTACGCCCGCAGGGCCACCAGGTCGGCGTTGTCCGCGTTCACGGGCATCCGGTCGGCGGCGGCGGCGATCCGCCGGCGGGCGTCCGGCCCCGGCTCGCCCCAGAAGCAGTGCAGGACCGCACTCCACAGCATGCGCAGCCCCAGCAGCCGCTCGCCGTCAGCGGCGATCCCGACGGCCAGCTCGGCCAGCTCGGCGGTCGCGGTGCCCTCGCCCTGCGCAGCGCCCTCGACCAGGGCGATGCCGACCCAGGCCGCACGGCCCTGGTCCCGGACCGACAGGTCCAGCGAGCGCGCCTGGGCCACCAGGTGCGCCGCGACGTCGCTCTGGCCCGACTCCAGAGCGAGCTCGGCCGCGCGCAGCAGCCGGTCCGCGCGGGCGGACGGGTCCGCGGTCAGCTCCGCCGCTCGCCGCAGCGCGGCCAGGGCCGCGGCGACACCACCGCGGCGCAGGGCCCTGCCGGCCGTGGAGTCCAGGTCCCGCGCCGCGTGCTCGTCGGAACCGGCGGTGGCGGCAGCGCGGTGCCACGCCTGCCGGTCAGGCTGCCCCTGGAGCTCGCAGGCGAGAGCGGCGTGCGCGGCCTGTCGTTCCGCGGCCGTCGCGGCGTGGTGCATCGCCGAGCGGACGAGCGGGTGCCGGAAGACCAGTTCCCAGGGCTCCACCAGGCCCGCACCGACCGCCGGTTCCAGGGCGGCGACGCCGACCGCCGTCCCGAGCATCCGGGCAGCGGCGGCGAGGCACTCGTCCATCGTCCCGTCACCGTTGAGGGCCGCGAGGAGGAGAACTGCGCGAGTGTCGGCCGGAAGCCGGGAGACCCGTGCCGTGAAGGTCCGCTCCAGCCGCTCGGTCAGCGGCAACGGGCCCGGCGTGAGCGCGTACGCCCCACCGACCGACTGCAGCGCGACCGGCAGCTCGGTCAACGCCAGCGGGTTTCCCGCCGCCTCCACCAGCAGCCGCCGCCTGACCTGCTGCCCCAGGCCGGGGGCCACCGCGTCCAGCAGTTCTCCCGCCACCTCGTCCGTCAGGGGGTTCAGGTGCAGCACGGGCAGCCCGGCGCCGCCGAGCCGGTCGTCGAGGGAGCGGGTGACGGCGACCAGTGCGAGGGGGTCGGACTCGATCCGCCGCGCGACGAACCCGAGCACGTCGAGGCTGGCCCGGTCCATCCAGTGGGCGTCCTCGACGACCACCAGCAGCGGTGCCTTCACCGCCGCGTCCGACAACAGGGTCAGCGCGGCCAGGCCGACGAGGTAGAGGTCGGGAACGGCCTCGTCGACGAGCCCGACGGCCGCGCGCAACGCGGCACGCTGCGGTCCGGGCAGGTCGTCGATCCCGTCTCGCAGCTGGTGGACCAGCTGGTGCAGGCCGGCGCAGGGCACGTCCTCCTCCGACTCCACCCCCACCGCCGTGATCACCCGCGTCCCGCGGTCAGCGGCCCGCGCCGCCGCCTCGGCGACCAACGCCGACTTGCCGATCCCAGGTGCGCCGAGGACGACCACGGCGCCGCCCGACCCCGAGGCGGCCTGCTCGACCAGGGCGGCCAGTGCACGGCGCTCCGTCTCACGCCCCAGCAGCGCCCGTCGTTGCATGCCGCGCTCTCTCTTCCGTGCAACTCCCCGCCGCCGGCAACCGCGGCGGTGACCGGAAAGCGAGGGTTCCAGTTCGTCCGGGGGTATTTGAGCACCAACTTGAACAATCAAGGGGCTTGTTGCTCACGGAGGTGGTGCGCTTCACAGGCGCGCTTCGAACCTCGCCGCACTCACCCGCGGGACCGAGGTGCAGCCTGCTCTACCTGGAACCTGGAAGCCTGCGGTATCGGCGACGCCGGCGAACGCAACTAACTTCGTTGCCATGAACGAAGAAGCGAAATTCTCCCCCGCCCGCAGCCGAGCCCTGCTCGCGGTGGTGCTGGCCGGCAGCCTCGTGGCCAACGTTGCCGCTCAAGCCTTCGGCCTGAGCCTCTACATCAGCGCCGCTTTCGGACTGATCGCCATCGCCAGCGGTGTCGCGCTCTTCTCCAACTACCGCAAGAACCGTCAAGACTCGCGGAACTGAAGCGGCCGTCGAACAGCCCGGCACGGTGCCGGGACAGCGAAAACGGGCGGGATGGGAGACCCGATCCCGCCCGTTCCACAGATGATCAGTCGGTCAGTCGTCCTCCACCTCGGTCATGTTCGTCGTCATCGCGTCGGCGTCGCCGCCGTGCCCGCCGTTGCCGGTGTCGCCGCCGTTGGTGCTGCTGTGGTTGACGGCGTCGCCGGAGTTCCCCGTCGACGTGATGCCGGAGTGGCCGGAGCCGGTGCCGGTCAGACAGGTCGAGTAGACGCACATCACCCAGGCGTCGTTGTCACCGGTGTCGCCGGAATCGCCGGAGTGGCCGGTGTTCCCGGACACCGCGGTGTTGGAGCTGACGGCGTGGCCGCCGTTGCCGGAGGGCGCGCCGTTCCCGGCCGTGGCGGTCGCCGCGACGTCGGTGTTGCTGTGGACGGTGTTGCCCTCGGTCTCGGTTGCGTTCTCCGTTGTGGCGACGGCGTCTCCACCGCTGCCGCCGTTGCCGGTGTCGCCGCCGTTGGTGGTGCTGTGGTTGGTGGCATCGCCGGAGTCCCCTGTCGACGTGGTGCCGGAGTTGCCCGAGCCCGTGCCGGTCGTGCAGGTGGCGTGGACGCACATCACCCACGCGTCGTTGTCACCGGTGTCGCCGGAACCGCCGGAGTGATCGGTGTTGCCCGAGGTAGCGGCGTTGTTGTGGCTGAAGGCGTTGCCGCCGTTTCCGGAGGACGCGCCGTGGCCGGCCGTGGCGGTTGCCGTGGTCTCGGTGTCACTGTGGACGCTGTCGTCGTCTGATTCGGTCTCGGTGGCGTTCGCTGCCGTGACGTTGGCGTCGCCGCCGTTGCCCCCGTTGCCGGTGTCACCGCCGTTGGTGCTGCTGTGGTTGGTGGCGTCGCCGGAATCTCCCGTGGACGTGGTGCCGGAGTGGCCGGAGCCGGTGCCGGTCACGCACGTGGCGTGGACGCACATCACGTGGGCGTCGTTGTCACCGGTGTCACCGGAGTCGCCGGAGTGGCCGGTGTTCCCGGACACCGCGGTGTTGGAGCTGACGGCGTGACCGCCGTGCCCGGCAGGCCCGCCGTGTCCGGCGATGGCGGATGCCGCGACGTGGTGTCCGAACCACTCACCGGACATCAGGTGTCCCGCACCGCTTATGCGGAACGGGTGGAACGCGCTGATGTCGGCACTGGCGGTCGGACCGCCGGCCAGAACGAGACCACTGGCCGCGACTACGGCCAAGAGGCCTGTTTTGACGTTCTTGCGCATGGTCTTCCTTTCATGCGAGGCGTCTCCTGGTGCGGCCGCGCGGTTCGTCCACGGCCCGGAGCACGTCAGCGTCCGTTCCGCGGGTCCCGCCTGCCGCCGCGCCGGTGTTCCGTGCAGAAGTCCCTCCGCTCTCGAACGGATCACCGTGGTTGCGCCGTTTGGAGTAGCCGCGTCGAGGGGGCGAAAACCTGCCGAACGTCTGCCAGCTGAACGGGCGACAAGCGGTGCGTCTGCGCGATGGTGACGGCCACCTGGCAGGGGACGTCCACCTCGGCCAGGGGACGCATGATCGGATGACCGGTTACCGGCGGCCACGTCCATCGACACAGACGAACGTGCCCGGCGTCCACAGTGGAGCGCCGGGCACGTTCGCGACAGGGAGGTGTTACGGGGTGACAGGGGCGTTGGTCAGGCCCTTCACCGCCCCGGCCACGGTGTTGGAGGAGTGGACGACGTTGGGCATCGCCGTGCACTTCGACACCGAGGTGATGTTGATGGCGTACTGGCCCACGCCTCCGAGGTCCGAACGGTTGTTGCGCCAGGTGTTGCCGCAGCCGTTGGGCAGGGTGGGGGTCGTGCTGGTGTTGTGCGTCTCGTAGCCGTTGGCGAAGGTGCCGGGACTGCGGAACGTGCCGGTGTTGTCCTCGATCACGTAGCCGATGCCCTTGACGTCGACCCAGGAGTCGGCCGAGTTCTGGCCGCTGATGCCCTGGCCGTCGAACGTGTTGCCGCGGATGACGCCCTCGTAGGTGCCTTCCTTGACGTCGACGGCCTCGGCCGCGACGTTCGGGCCGATCCTGTTGTTCAGCACCTGGACGCGGTCGCTGCGGTCGATGCCGCCGTTGTTGCCGTGGCAGCCCCAGTTGGAGTTGGCGGAACCGAGGTACACGCCTTCGCCGTAGCCGGGCTGGACCAGGCCGGTGTCGGTGATCGTGGAGTTGCGGATGACGCCGTCGGCCGAGGAACGGCGGAAGTGGACCGCCTCCTCGTCGAGGTGGTGCACGGAGACAGCGTCGATCGTGGCGTGGTGCGAGTCGTCCAGGACGATGCCCTTCTTCGACTCCCGCACGGTGAACCCGGTGAGGTTCCAGTACGGGGAGCCGAAGAGCCACAGGCCGTATCCCGAGTCCCAGCCCGCGGTGGGCGTGGGGCAGGACGGGGCGACGCCGGTGGGGCCGTCGTTGACGAGGACGGCGTCGCGCGGGCCGCTCAGGGTGATGCGCTGGGTGGCGGTGCCCGCCCGGCCGTTGGCGACGAAGGAACCGCGGTACGTGCCCGGCGCCATCCTGATCGTCTGGCCGGGGGCGGCCGCGGCCAGTGCGGCCTGGAGCTGTGCCGCGGTGGACACGTCGACGGTGCCGCCACCGCCGCTGTCCGGGCTGGTCGTCACGCTCACGGCGGTGCTCGCCGCCGACCTGTTGCCCGCCGCGTCGTTGGCGCGGACCGAGAACGAGTACGCGGTGGCCGGCGACAGGCCGCTGACGGTCGCCGCCGTGCCGGTGACGGTCGTGCTGACCGCGTTGCCGAGCAGCACCTCGTAGCCGGTGACGCCGACGTTGTCGGCCGACGCCGTCCACGCGAGCGACACCGAACTCGACGTCACCCCGGTGGACCGCAGGCCGGCCGGCACGGTGGGCGCCTGCGTGTCGGCGGGCGGGGTGGTGCCGCCGCCGCACGGCACGCCGTTGATCGTGCAGTTCACCGGCAGGCTGCCGCCGGACGCGTTGAAGCCGAACTTCGCGCTGGCACCCGGTTTGACGGCGCCGTTGAAGCTCGCGTTGGTGAACTTGTGGTGCTGGCCGGTCGAGGTGCGGACCGAGCTCCACGAACTGGTGATCGTGGTGCCGGACGGCAGGTCGAACTCGACCGTCCACGACGTGCTCGCGGCGTCACCGGAGTTGGTGATCGTCACGTCCGCGCCGTACCCGCCGTTCCACACCGACGTCTGGGTGACCGCCGCCTTCAGCACCGGTGCCGCGGCCTGTGCGGACGCGCCGCTGAGCAGTGCCACGACGGTCGCGGCCACCCCGGCCAGCGCGAATGCCCTGGTGCCCATCAGTTGCCTCCGCAGGTGTTGCCGTTCACCGTGCAGCCGGTGGGAAGACCGGTGCCCGAGGCGTTGAACCCGAACTTCGCGGTGGCACCGGGCTTGATCGCACCGTTGAAGCTCACGTTCGTGAACTTGTGGTGCTGGCCCGTCGAAGTGCGGACCGAGCTCCACGAACTGCTCACCGAGGTACCGGACGGCAGGTCGAACTCGACCGTCCACGCCGACGTCGCGGTCGCGCAGCCGTTGGTCAGCGTCACGTCGGCGCCGTAACCGCTGCTCCACACCGAGGTCTGGGTGATCTTGGCGGTGAGGCACGAGCCCGACGGCGGGTTGGTCGTGGTGGTGCTGGTGCTCGTCGTCGTAGTGGTGGTCGTCGTCGACGTGGTGGTGCTGGTCGGCGGGGTGCCGTTGACCGAGTTGAGGAACAGCGACGCCGCCGAGTCGGTCTTCGTGGCGTCCACGCCGTGGCCGCCGGTGAAGTCGCGCTGCTCGTTGGAGGCCCAGTCGGTGATCGGCGTGCCGCCGATGTCGAGGTGCTGGTAGGCCGTGCCGTTCCAGCCGAACTGGTAGATCCGCGCGTGGTCGGCGTAGTAGTCGGTGAACGGGCCGCCGGTCGCGGTCTGCTTCGTCATGGTGTTGTTGAAGAAGACGTTGCGCGGCCCGGACGCGCCGGACCACTTGACCGCCTTCTTGCCCGCGCCCCACCAGATCGGGAACCAGTTCGAGTTGTCGGGACCGCCGCCGCCCTCCTCACCGCAGTTGGCGCGGCAGTTGGCGGACCGGTGGGCGTAGGGCACCCGGACGGTGTTCAGCTCGAAGAGGTTGTTGCGCTCCCAGCCGCCGTGGAGGTTCAGGTCGGAGTCGAAGTCGTTGCCGATCACGACGTTGCCCGAGGCGGACCACTGGAACGTGAAGTGGCGCAGGTTGCGCGAGGTGTTGCCGGCGTAGAGCGAGTCCCAGACGCGCGAGCCGCGGAAGTAACCGTTGCCGCCCTTGCCCTTGTTCCACGAGCCGTCGAGCTCGTTGTTCACGATCTGGAGGTTCTTGGCCTCCTCCGTGACGATCGGGTGCGACCCGGTCATCTCCGCGCGGATGCCCTTCACCCACGAGTTCGCCGCCCACTTGAAGACGATGCCGTGCATCTGGGCGGCGGGCGCCATGTTGCCGTAGTTGTTGACCGAGTCGGCCTGGTTGAGACCGGGCATCGCCTGCGTGAAGCCGAAGTCCTCGAAGCCGACGCCGACGACCGGGTCGACCAGCGGCGACACCTTCGAGTCGTACGCCGTCCCGCCGATCGCCGGTGAACCGTCCGACGTGGAGTTGACCGGAACGTCGAACTCCAGCGGCTTGTCGAGCGTCACGGTGGTGCCCGACACCGACGCGACGGTGAAGATCTGCTGTCGCATGTGCATGTTCACCATCGGGTACGGCGTCCCCGTCGCGAACTGCTGCTCGTAGAACTTGACCGAGTTCGCGGCACGAACGTTGACGAACGTGCCCGGCTTGATCGCGCTGACCGAGGCGACCGCGATGGCGCGGTCGCCGGCCTTCGCGGCGGCACTCACCTTCACACCGGCCTTCCAGTGCACGTTGACCGTGCCCTCGAAGAGGTCCTTGCGGTTCTCCGGCGCCGCCGCGTAGTCGCTCGCGTAGCTGGAATGCACGCCGCGCGACTGCACGCGGAACAGGCCGCGGCCCGGCCACAGCCAGCCGCCCTTGCCCTGGCCGGACGTCATCCCGTCCTCGTCCCAGTCCGAGCCGTCCGGGGTCAGGGTGTCGTACAGGGTGTTCGCGTCGGGCCGGAAGGTGATCTTCGTGGCGTCCCTGCCCGCGCCGCGGATGATCAGGTAGTCCGCGTCCGCGTGCAGTTCGCGCGAGACCTCCAGCTCACCGGCGGGCAGTGTGATCAGGCTGAGCTCGGAGTAGCTCGCCGACGGTGAACAGGTCGTCCTGATCGAGTCGATGGCCGCCTGCAGACCCGCCGAGTCGTCCTGTCCGTCATTCGGCTTCACGGTGTACTGGCTCGCCAGTTCGGCGGCGGTGATCTGGCACGCCGCACTGGCGTTGATCTCGTTCTGGCCGGGGAGGTTCTGGCCACCCCGATAACCGGCCCTGCTCCAGTCGTACAACCCGCTGACGGGTGCCCGGCGATTGCCCGCCGAGGTGTCCAATCCGGTGAGCGCGCCCGCGCCAGGGGCCGCATCGGCCGCGTTCACCAGCACGGCGATGCCCGCCGCGGCGACTGTGCCCACGATGCCGAGCACCGCTGCTCGTCGTAGGGCTTGACTTCGGGACACGCATGCCTCCAGGGACTCTTCGTGACCGCGGTTGTGGGGCGGCTCACACCGCGGAGTCGAATTGTGAATAGCCCACGAAGTCCCCGTCAACAATTCGCGCGTAATTCGCCACGATGTTCGAGCATGTGAACATCAGATATGTGAATTAGGGAATCGGCAACGTTTGCAGAAGTCTATTCAACCGCTTTCACGACGTCCGTCGAACAGGAATTCATCCCGCGGCCTTCAGCGCGGCGATCACCTCGTCGGCGGCGCGGTCGCCCGAGGTGATGGCGCCCTCGACGTGGCCGTTCCAGACCGACGCGGTCTCCGTCCCCGCCCAGTGCAGCGCACCGGTCGGGGCGCGCCAGCCGTGCTCGCCGTACTCCGTCCAGCCGCCGGGGTACACGAAGCACGCGTAGCCGCCGATGGTCCAGCCGTCCTCGGACCAGGCCATCTCGGCGTAGTCGACGGGCATGCGCGCACGGGCACCGGCGACCTCCGCGAGCGCCGCGAGGACGTCGGCCCGGCGAACGTCGTCCGGCGCCGCGGCCCAGCGGTCGACGCGGTCGCCGTGGATGAACGCCACCAGCACGCCTCGTGACGCGTCCTGCGGCGAGTTGTCGAACACCGCTCCGACCGGGTTGCGGCCGTGGAGGGTCGCGATGCCGGAGCGGTCCTTCTTGCGCCAGAACGGTTCCTCGTAGACCGCGTGCACCTTCGCGACGCGTCCCATCGGGGTGTGGCCCGTCCAGCCGCGGCGCGCGGGTGGCAGGGCGGGCTCGAAGCCGATGCGTCCCAACGCGGCCGGCGGCACGGTGACGATCGCCCGCCGCGCCGTCACCGCCGCCTTGCCGGTGATCACCTCGACGCCGTCGCCCGTGTGCCGGATCGTCAGCACCGGCTCGTCCAGCCGGACGGTCAGCGACGCGGCCATCGCCAGGGCGAGAGCGTCCGCGCCGTCGGCGAAACGGGAGTCCTGCGCGCTTCCGGAGGTCCCCGCCAGCTGCTCGAAGCCGCCCGCCGAGGCGACGTGGAACAACACGTGGAAGAACGAGATCTCCCTCGGCTCGCAACACCACACGCGCTGCACGGCGTGCGCCAGCCTGCGCAGCGCGTCCTCGTCGTCGGTCTGCGAGTGGAAGAACTCCTCCGCGGACATCGAGTCGAGGACCTCGAAGTTGGGGGTGAGCCAGGGTTGGTCCAGCTCGACGGTCAGCGCGAGCTCGCCGAGCGCCGCGATGACGCGACCGTGCTCGGCGACGCCGGGCCCGGACTCCGGCATCGAGCCGGAGTGGTCGCTGCGGGTGCCGTCGTGCCAGATCTCGACGTGCCGGCCGGTCTCCCAGGCCGGGAACGTCGCGCACTCGAACTGCGCCGCGAGCTCGTGGAACCGCTTCTGGGACGGGCCGATCCACTGGCCGCCGTGGTCGACGCGCACACCGGACGGCAGCACCTCGCTGACCACCCGGCCGCCCACGCGGTCCGCAGCCTCCAGGACGACCACACCGAGTCCGGCGGCCGCCAGGCGGGACGCGGCCGCGAGGCCCGCGTAGCCGGCGCCGACGATCACGACGTCGGCCGAATGCTGCTCCAGTCCAGTCACGACGCACACGATGGCAGAACGGACCCGGCAGTCAAGGCAGGAGCCGGTGGATGGCCGGGAGCAGGAACGATCTCGGCGGATCCCAGACGTGCCGGTCCTCGAACCGCCACGCGTAGGTCAGGGCGCCGTCGCGGACGCAGTCGAGCAGGCCCGGCGCCGACAGCTCGGCCGCCGACCACTCGTAGAGCCGCCGCAGCCGCGGCACGATCATCCCGAAGTCCACGAGACGGGCGAACCCGTGCTCCTCGCCGAGGTAGTACCGGACGTCGGCGCGCAGCGGGTACTCGTCCGGCAGCACGCGCGAGAGCTGCAGGAAGATGCCGGTCATGCCGAGCCTCGGGTCGCCCAGCAGCGGCGCGAGCGGGCGCAGCCAGCTCAGCGAGAGCGCGGGCGCGGCCACCAGGGCGTGCGTGTAGAGCACCCGGCACAGGATGACGTTCATGAAGAACCGCTCGGGCTCGCGTTCCGCCTCCGCGAGTTCGCGGTGCTCCAGGTAGGCGGCGACCACACTTCCGTTGTGCGCGCGGTACCACGCTGCCGCCGTGGGATCGCACGCGAAGGCCAGCCACTGGCCGGCCGTGCGCGACGACGGCGGACCACCGAGCCCGCCGCTCAAGCCCACCGCCTCGCACCCGTCGCGGAGGATGCGCTCGTTCACCGCACGCCACCACGGGCTGCCGGGACGCGGGTGGAACGCCGGCTGCAGCACACCGCGGCGCAGCTGCCAGCGCACGAACGACCTAGGCCCTGTCCTGCAGGTCCGTTCGATGAGAGTCACGGTCGAGAGACCCGGAGGCGGTGCCGCCGCAATGCCCTCATACCGGGCGTATCCGGGCCTTGCGGCGGTGCCGCCTCCGGGGCCCTCGGCCGCGACCATCGCGGACGAGACCTGCAGGACAGGGCCTGGCCGCCCGGCGGAACGGCAAATGCCGCGGTGCCTGGCCGAACGGGCCGTAATAGCAGCGTTCCATCAACGCCAGGCGGCCGCCGGGGTCGTCGCGGACCATCGCCACCTGCTGCCCGGCCCAGTCCGCGGCGTCCACCATCAGGCCAGGGGCGCGGCCCAGCGGACCATCAGAAGTCGTCGCCGCTCGTCAGCACGTGCTCGATGGCGTCCGCGCGGCCGACCAGCAACGCGAGCGGGCGCTCGAACTCCTCCCGCACGCTCAGGTCCTCCAGCGGCACCACGTGCTTGAGCAGCGCGAGACCGTCCACCACGGCCGCCCCGCCCACCTGCGACTCGCCCGCGAGCTCGAGGAAACGGCGCAGGTCGACGTCCGCGGCGCGGCCGACCGGCGAGGAAATCTCCACCCACGCCGCCCCGCCGAGGTCCGGCAGGTGGTGCACGGCAACCTGTTGCGTCCGCGCGCCGTCGGTGTCGAGGCGGAAGCGCAGCCAGGCGTCCGATTCCTCCAGCACCTCGTACCGCAGCCGGACATAGTTGATCACTTCAACCCAGGACGTCACGCCCGGTTCCGCCTCTCTCACGCCCGTTTCCACCACCACCGTAGTGCGGAAACAGAGCGTTCGTGTCGCTTTGGCGGATCGTGTCGCAACCGGGTCACGACGCCGCCGGTCACCCGAGTTGGACGAGCAGCGAGCCCGTCACGAGCAGCGCGAGTCCGAAGACCCGCGCGGAGGTGAGCGGCCTGCGGGGCATCCGGAACAGTCCACAGTGGTCGATCACCGCCGACGCGATCTGCTGCCCGGTGACGGTGAGCGCGACCGTGGTCGCCGCGCCGATCTCCGGGATCAGCAGGAACGTCGCGGTGACGTAGGCCGCCGCACACCCGGCACCGAGCCAGCCCCACCACGGCATGTCCCTGAGCGGCACCAGCTTCGGCGCCGGGGTGCGGTTGAGCAGCAGGACCACCGCGATGGCCAGCGTCGCCACGGCGAAGCTGATCAGAGCGACGGCGATCGGCGCGTGCAGGTCGGCGCGCAGCCTGGCGTTGACCGCGCCCTGCACGGGCAGCACCGCACCCGCCGCGATGCCGAGCCCGATCCAGCCTGCCCGCGTGGCCCGCACCGGCCGGGAGAGCACGGTGATGCCCGCGAGCACCGCCGAGGCCCCGATCACGATGCCCGCGGACAGCGGCTGCCGCGGCACGCCGAGCAGGCCGAACAGGTCCAGTGCCGTCGACGGGAACATCTGGCCGGTCACGAAGAGCCCGACGGTAGCGAGCGCACCGAGCTTCGGGAACAGCAGGATGCCGCTGGTGATGTAGAGCGGGCTGGCCAGTCCTCCCGCCAGGTGCCACGGCTCGACGTCCGGCACCAGCGCCACCGCGCCGATCGCGCCGGTCGCCGCGGCGAGCACCGCGAGCACCACCGCCGCGAGGCCGAGCTGCAGCGCCGACGCCCCGTACGGCGTACCCACCGCCCTGGTCAGCTGCAGGTTCGCCGACGCCTGCACGGCGAGCAGGCCTCCGACGAGCAGCGCGGAGCCCAGAAGCACGAAGTACACGACAACCCCCAATAAGTGGACACAATGTCCGCTAATCGAGGGTAAGCATGAAGTGGACATGCTGTCCAGTTACTTGGTGATCGAGTACGATCCGCCCATGGCCAAGGAACGCGCCGACGCCGCGCGCAACCGGGCGCGAGTCCTGGCCGCCGCCGAGGACCTGTTCGCGGCCAAGGACGCCCGCCAGGTCACGATGGACGAGATCGCCCGTGCCGCCGGCGTCGGCCGCGCCACCCTCTACCGCCGCTACCCCGACCCGTCCTCCGTCGCCGCCGCACTGCTGGACGAGCACGAACGCGTCCTGCAGGAACATCTGATGGGCGGTCCGCCACCACTGGGACCGGGGGCGCCGCCGCACGAGCGCCTCGCGGCGTTCTACGAGGCGATGACGGGCCTGCTGGAGCGGCACCTGCACCTGGTGCTCGGAGCGGAGACCGGTGACGTCCGGTTCCGCACGGGGGCCTACGGTTTCTGGCGGCTGCACGTGCTGACGCTGCTGCGCGACGCGGCCGTGCCCGGCCCGGAGGGCCTGGTCGAGGTCCTGCTCGCACCGCTGGCCCCCGAGATCTACCAGGAACAACGGCGGCGTGGCCTCTCCCCGCACCAGATCACCGCCTCGCTGACGTGGCTCAGCCGGCTGCTGAACACCTGAAAGGCGAACGACCGTGGCCACTGCCAATGAGAGCGCCGTCAAACTCGCGGTGCTGATCGACGCGGACAACGCCCAGCCCTCGATCACCGAGGCGCTGCTGGCGGAGATCGCCAAGTACGGCACCGCACACGTCAAACGCGCGTACGGCGACTGGACCGGCACCAACCTCAAGGGCTGGAAGGACCACCTGCTGGCCCAGTCGATCCAGCCGATCCAGCAGTTCGCCTACACGACCGGCAAGAACGCGACCGACGCCGCGATGGTCATCGACGCGATGGACCTGCTGTACTCCGACCGCTTCGACGGCTTCTGCATCGTCTCGAGCGACTCCGACTTCACCCGCCTCGCCGCCCGCCTGCGCGAGTCCGGCCTCACCGTCTACGGCTTCGGCGAACGCAAGACGCCCAAGCCGTTCGTCGCGGCCTGCGACAAGTTCATCTACGTCGAGAACCTCGCCTACCCCGAGGCCGAGGCCCCCGCGGAGACGCCGCTGACGCGGAAGTCGACGGTGTCCGTCGCTCAGCTCAAGGGCGACACCACGCTGGTCAAGCTGCTGCGCAACGCCGTCGAGGCGGCGTCCGACGAGGACGGGTGGGCCTCGCTCGCCGCGGTCGGCAGCATCATCACCAAGCAGCGCCCCGAGTTCGACTCCCGCACGTACGGCTACTCGAAGCTCAGCGACCTGATCACCGCGACGACGCTCTTCGAGGTGGATCGCCGCGTTCAGGGCAAGAAGTCGGCGGTCTACGTGCGCGACCGCCGCCGATGATTCTTTTCGGTCAACACTGAAGCAATAGAGATCGCTGACCCGTTCGCCACGAACGGGTCAGCGGCTCCCCCGCGGGTCAGGTCCCGTCAGCGCCAGCCCAGCGCCGGTGCCACGTGCGTCAGGATGTTCTCCAGGACGTGCACGTTGAACTCGACGCCGAGCTGGTTCGGCACGGTCAGCAGCAGCGTGTCCGCCTCGGCGATCGCCTCGTCCCCCGCCAGCTGCTCGACCAGTACGTCGGGCTCGGCGGCGTAGGAACGGCCGAAGATCGCCTTCTGCGGGCCGTCGATGAAACCGAGCGAGTCCTTGCTCTTGCCGTCGCCGCCGAAGTACATGCGGTCGAGGTCCGTGGTGAGCGCGAAGATGCTGCGCGACACCGAGACGCGCGGCTCGTGCTCCCAGCCGGCCTCGGTCCAGGCCTTGCGGAACGCCCTGATCTGGTCGGCCTGCTGCACGTGGAACGGCGCGCCGCCCTCGTCGAACTTCAGGGTCGAGCTCATGAGGTTCATGCCCTGCTGGGCCGCCCAGGCAGCCGTGCCGTTGGAACCCGCGCCCCACCAGATCCGGTCGCGCAGGCCCGGTGCGTGCGGTTCGAGGCGGAGCAGGCCGGGCGGGTTCGGGAACATCGGGCGCGGGTGCGGCTCCGCGAAGCCGCCGCCCTCCAGCACCTTCAGGAACAGCTCGGCGTGCATGCGGGCCATGTCGGCGTCGGTCTCGCCCTCACCGGGGCCGTAGCCGAAGTGCCGCCAGCCGTCGATGACCTGCTCGGGCGATCCCCGCGAGATGCCGAGCTGCAGCCTTCCGCCGGAGATGAGGTCGGCGGCGCCCGCGTCCTCGGCCATGTACATCGGGTTCTCGTAGCGCATGTCGATCACGCCGGTGCCGATCTCGATGCGGTCGGTCTTCGCGCCGATCGCGGCGAGCAGCGGGAACGGCGAGGCGAGCTGCCGCGCGAAGTGGTGCACGCGGAAGTAGGCGCCGTCCGCACCCAGCTCCTCGGCGGCCACGGCCAGGTCGATCGACTGCAGCAACGTGTCGGCCGCCGACCTCGTCTGCGAGTGCGGGCTGTCCGTCCAGTGCCCGAACGACAGAAAACCGATCTTCTTCATGCCGTCCAAGATAGTTCAATCTTCAAGTAAATGCTGTGACTCGTGCGTCACCTGCTGATCAGCGCTTCGGCCGGCGGTCCACGATCCGCTTCATCTTGCCGACGGACCGCTCGATCCCGCCCGGCGCGACGACGTCCACCGCGACGGTGACGCCGATCGAGTTCTTCACCAGCCGCCGCAGCTCCTCCCCCGCGTCGCCGGCCGCGGCGTCCTCGCGGCGCTCCACGAGCACGGTCAGGTCGTCGAGGTTGCCCGTGCGGCTCAGCACGCACTGGAAGTGCGGCGACAGCGCGGGAACCCGCAGGATCAGCTCCTCGATCTGGGTCGGGAACAGGTTCACGCCGCGCAGGATGATCATGTCGTCGGTGCGGCCGGTGATCTTCTCGATGCGGCGCATGCTCCGCGCGGTGCCCGGCAGCAGGCGGGTCAGGTCACGGGTGCGGTAGCGGATGATCGGCATCGCCTGCTTGGTCAGCGAGGTGAAGACGAGCTCGCCCTCCTCGCCGTCGGGCAGCACCTCCCCGGTGACCGGATCGATGATCTCCGGGTAGAAGTGGTCCTCCCAGACGTGCAGGCCGTCCTTGGTCTCGACGCACTCGCTCGCCACGCCCGGCCCGATCACCTCGGACAGTCCGTAGATGTCCACCGCGTGCATGTCGAGGCGGCGTTCCATCTCGTGGCGCATGTCGTTCGTCCACGGCTCGGCACCGAAGATGCCGACCTTCAGCGAGGTGGTGCGCGGGTCGACGCCCTGACGCTCCATCTCGTCGATGATCGAGAGCATGTACGACGGCGTCACCATGATGACGTCCGGCTCGAAGTCGCGGATCAGCTGGACCTGGCGCTCGGTCATGCCGCCGGACACCGGGACGACCGTGCAGCCCAGCAGTTCCGCGCCCGCGTGCGCGCCGAGTCCGCCGGTGAACAGGCCGTAGCCGTAGGCGTTGTGCAGGACGTGCCCGGCCCGGCCGCCCGCGGCGCGGATGCTGCGCGCCACGACCTTCGCCCACGTGTCCAGGTCGGCTTTCGTGTAGCCGACGACGGTCGGCTTGCCGGTCGTTCCCGACGAGGCGTGCACGCGGGCGACCTCTTCGCGCGGGACGGCGAACATGCCGAACGGGTAGTTGTCCCGCAGGTCGGACTTGGTCGTGAAGGGCAGCTTCGCCAGGTCCGCCAGCGACTTCACGTCGTCGGGGTGCACACCGCTCGCGTCGAGTGAGGCGCGGTAGTGCGGCACGTTCTCGTAGGCGTGGCGGACCGACCACCGCAGCCGTTCGAGCTGCAACGCCCGCAGCTCGTCGATCGAGGCGGTCTCGACGGGCTCCAGGTCGCCCGGCCGCGGGCTCAGGTCCAGCATGCCGCCACCGTAGACGACCGTTCAGCTCAGGAGGCCCGGCGCAGCAGCCGGTGGGTGCGCCGGACCGCCGCGAGGCGTTCGTCGCCGTTCATCGCGAGCGCGCGGACCACCGGGTCCTCCGGTCCCCGCCGCTGCCGGATCTCGGCGAGCCTGCCCTGCACCGTCGTCGGGCTGCCGTCGGGGCCGGTGCTCATGTCGCAGTACCAGAGCGCGTCCCGCAGGCGGCCGCGGTTGTCCGGGAACTCCCCGAGCTCGCCTGCCAGGCCGACGAGCTCGGCGACGGCCGCCGCGCCGGAGTGGTGCGCGACCAGGCCGCAGATCCGTTCCGAGACGCCCGCCCGGCGCAGGTAGCGGGCCCCGTCGAGCGAGTGCAGGCCGGTGTCGCTCACCTCGGCGGCGTAGCCGATGTCGTGCACCCAGGCCGCGGCGACGAGCAGCTCGCGTTCCTCCTCGGGCAGGACGCGTGCCACGTGTTCGGCACGGCGCGCCACCCCGGCCGTGTGCGCCCAGCGACGGGGCAGCTCGGCGGCGAGCAGGCGGCGGGCGGTGTTGCGCGCCCAGGTCGACAGGAACGTTCCCTCCGTCGCCTCGACCGGGAACGCACGCGCCGACGCCCGCACCTCACGGGCCACGAACAACGGCACGTAGTCCTGCAGCCGCGCACTTCCGAACCGTGCGCGCGCACGTTCGATCCACTCGTGCACAAGGCTCGGTGGCACGTCGCCGTACTCGCGAACCAGCTGGGATTCCAGACGCCGGATCTTCTCGTCCGCCTGGCTCACAACATCCGCCGTGGTCGTCACGGGTCCACCGTAAGCTCTGGCGAACCGCCTCGGCCACCGCCGTTCTGCGGGCTTTGGATCACACCGGGGCGGGACCGCCGCCGCGCAGGCGGAGCAGTTCGGCGCGGGCGTGAGCGACCTCGTTCGTCTCGTTTCCCGCGACCGGGCGAGTTCGGTCGCGCCTTCCAGCGGGTGGCGTGCCCTGCGCCGGTCGCGCACCGGCCCGCGGCCATCAAGCCGTCAGGCCGGGTACACGTGGATCTCGGTCGCCTTCACCGCGGCCCACAACGCGTCTCCCGGCCGCAACCGCAGATCGGCGAGAGTGGCCGTCGTGATGTCCGCGAGCACGTTCGGCGCGCCGTCCAGGCGGACGCGGGTGGTGTGCGCGTGCTGTTCGATCCCCTCGACCGTGACCGGCCAGACGTTGCGCGGGCTTCCCTCCGGGCGCTCGGCGTGCAGGCTCACGGCGTTGGGCGGGAACACGACGTGCACCGGACCGTCGACGGGCCGGGGAATCGTGAGCGTGCCGCCTCCGTCCAGGCCGGCCTCGGTGCCGGATGCGGTGCCGCGGTAGAAGTTCAGGCCCACGAGGTTGGCCACGTAGTCGGTGCGCGGCTGGCGGGCGACCTCCGCCGGCGGCCCCGTCTGCACGGCGCGGCCGCCTTCCAGGATCACCAGCCGGTCGGCCAGCACCATGGCGTCCAACGGGTCGTGCGTCACCAGCAGCGTGTGGCCGCCGAAGTCCGCGAGGTGCCGCCCCAGTTCGGAACGGACCTGCAGGCGGGTGCTCGCGTCCAGCGCCGCGAGCGGTTCGTCGAGCAGCAGCAGGCTCGGACCGGTGGCCAGGGCACGGGCCAAAGCGACCCGTTGCGCCTGCCCGCCCGACAACGAGCGCGGCCTGGTCTGGGCGTAGCCGTCCAGCCCGACCCGTCCGAGCCAGCGCGCCGACTCTGCCCGTGCCTCGTTCCGGCGCGTGCCGCGGGCCCTGAGGCCGAACGCGACGTTCTCCAGCGCGGACATGTGCGCGAAGAGCAGGTAGTCCTGGAACACCACGCCGATCGGCCGTTTCTCGGCGGGCACGAACGCATCCGCACCGTCCCAGGTGGACTCGCCGACGGTGATGTGCCCTGAGGTCAACGGGAGCAGGCCCGCCAGAGCGCGCAGCGCGGTGGACTTGCCGGCGCCGTTCGGGCCGAGCAGCGCGACGACCTCGCCCGGTGCGATCGTCAGGCCGAGGTCGAGGGTGAAGGTGCCGCGCGTGACGCGCAGATCAGCGGTCAGGGTCATGTCGGCCCGCTGATCCACCGGTCACGCAGACCGGCCAGCACCCCGACGGACACCAGCAACAGCACGATGCTCAGCACGATCGCCGCGTCCGGATCCGTTTCCAGGGCGAGGTAGACCGCCAGCGGCATGGTCGTCGTCTCGCCGGGGAAGTTGCCCGCGAACGTGATCGTCGCACCGAACTCCCCCAGCGCCCGCGCCCAGCACAGCACCGCGCCCGCCACCACCCCGGGCAGCACCGACGGCAGCGTCACCCGCCGGAACGTCAGCCACCGGGAGGCGCCCAGCGTGGCCGCCGCCTCCTCGTAGCGCGGATCGGCGGCCCGCAGCGCGCCCTCGACCGAGATCACCAGGAACGGCATCGCCACGAACGCCTCCGCGACGACGACCCCGGCCGTGGTGAACGGCAGCGAGATGCCGAACCAGGCGTCGAGGTGCTCGCCGATCAGCCCGCGCCGGCCCAGCACCAGCAACAGCGCGACACCGCCGACGACCGGTGGCAGCACGAGCGGCACGGTGACGAGCGCGCGCAGGAATCCCCGTCCCGGCAAGCCGGACCGCGCCAGCAGCCAGGCCAGCGGGATGCCGAGGAACAGGCACAGCACCGTCGCCAGGGAAGCGCAGATCAACGACAACCGCAGCGCTTCACCGACTTCCGCACTGAGCAAAGTGGACAGCGAGGTCCACGGCGTCTTCACGAGCAGCCCGGCAAGCGGCACCAGCAGGAACGCCAGGCCGATCACGGCGGGGACGACGAGGACGACGGGCAGCCGTCCTCGCACTCGGTTGCGCGTCACGGGCTGTCGAAGCCCGCCGCGCTCAGCACCGCGCGGCCCTCGCCGGACAGCACGAAGTCCACGAAGGCCTTGGCCGCCACGAGGTTGCGCGCCTTGGCCAGCGGGGCGATCGGGTAGTCGTTGACCGCCTGCGCCGACTCGGTGAACTCGACGCTCTCGACCTCGTCACCCGCGGCCTCGACGTCCGTCCGGTAGACGAGCGCGCCGTCGACCTCACCGAGCGAGACCTTGGTGAGCACCGCCTTGACGTCCTGCTCCAGCGTGTCCGGCGCGGGCGTGACCCCGGCCAGTTCGAAGACCTTCTTCGACGCGGCGCCGCACGGCACCTGCTCCGCGCACAGCGCGATCTTCCTGCCGGTGTCCGCGAAGTCCGCGAGCCCGGCGATCCTGCCGGGGTTGCCCTTCGGCACCGCGATGGCGAGCCGGTTCCGCGCGAACGTCCTCGGCGCCTCGGTGATCGTCCTGGTGTCGGTCACCTGCTTCATGTTCGCAGGAGCGGCGCTCGCGAACACGTCGGCGGGCGCGCCCTGGTCGAGCTGCTGCGCGAGCGCCGAACTGCCGCCGAAGTTGAACCTGACCCTCGTGCCGGGGTGGGCGGCCTCGAAGCCCTCGCCCAGCCGGGTGAACGTCTCGGTCAGCGACGCCGCCGCGAACACGGTGACGTCACCGGCGACGGCCCCGGACGCGGTGGCCTGGTCGCCGGAGCCGCACCCCGCGAGCACCAGCGCGGCCGAGGCGGCCACGAGGACGCTGTTCGCGATTCTGGGCATGTTCCGAGCCTCCTGGCGGTCGACCTCGACGCCGATCCGCAGATTCGACACTCACACATCTTAGGTTCCGCTTCTACGGATGCAATGGCCACCCTGGAGGAGCTTCTGCGGATCGCTGCTGCGACCTGCCGTGAGGGGTGCGCGATCCGGCGCACCCTAGGGTGGTGCCATGGCGGACCTGCTGACCATCGACGACGTCCGGGCCGCGGCCGAGGTGCTCGACGGACGGGTGCTGCGCACGCCCACGGTCTCCTCGCCGGGACTGTCCGCGCTGCTGGGCGTTCCGACGACGGTGAAGCTGGAACTGTTGCAGCGCAGCGGTTCGTTCAAGACGCGCGGCGCGTTCGCGAAGATCCTCTCGCTGTCCGCCGAGGACCGGGCGGCCGGTGTCGTCGGGGTCAGCGGCGGCAACCACGGGATCGCGCTGGCCGCCGCCGCGAACGAACTCGGCGTGGCCGCGACCGTCGTGATGCCCTCCACGGCGCCCGCGCGCTCGGTCGAGCTCGCGCGGGCCTCCGGTGCGGACGTGCGGCTCACCGACGGCCTGGCGGCGGCGTTCGCGCTGCTGAACGACCTGGTCGAGGCGGGCGCGACGCTCGTGCACCCCTACGACGACCCGGTCGTGGTCGCAGGCCAGGGCACCGCGGGCCTGGAGTTCGCGACCGACGCGCCGGACGTGACCGACGTGCTGGTCAGCATCGGCGGCGGCGGGTTCGTCTCGGGCATCGCGACGGCGTTCCACGCGCTCGTGCCCGGCGTGCGCGTGTGGGGCGTCGAGGTCGAGGGGGCGGACGCGATGCACCGCGCACTCGCCGCGGGTGGCCCGGTGGAGATCGCGCCGACGTCGATCGTCTCGACCCTCTCGGCGCCGCACGTGTCCCAGCTGACGTACGACCACACCGTCGCGCTGGTCGAGGACGTCCTGGTCGTGTCCGACGCGGATGCCGTGCGGGGGTCGGTGACGCTGGCCGAGACGCAGAAGGTGTGGGCGGAGCCCGCCGCCGGGTGCCTGGTGGCGGCGGCGCCCGCCGTGCTCGAACGGGTCGGTCCTGGTGCGCGGCTGGGCGTCGTGGTGTGCGGCGGCAACGTGACGTTCGCGGACATGGTCCGCTGGACGAACTCCTGAGGGTTGTTCCGCGATTCCGGAAGGTCGCGGGTCATGCTGCGTTCAAGAGCCAAGCCCCGTGCAGCCAGCCCGTATCCGTCCAGGACTGTTTACGGGACAGCCCTTCGCGACAATGCGCCTGGCACGGTTTCGCGCCACAGCACCAGCCCCTCCGACCGCAGAGGACGACAGTGCGACACGACGATCCACTGGCCCTGACCGTCTCCGCCGCGATCCGCGACGGCGACCTCACCACCTTGCGACGACTGCTGGCGGACAACGCGGGCCTGGCGACCGCGCGGATCGTCGACGAGCACGGAGGTGCGCGGACCCTGTTGCACGTGCTGACGGACTGGCCCGCTCACCGCCCCCGCGGCGCGCACACCGTGGCAGTGCTGGTCGCGGCCGGCGCCGATGTCAACGCACGGTTCCAGGGCGCGCACACCGAGACGCCGCTGCACTGGGCCGCCAGCGCCGATGACGTCGAGGTGCTCGACGCGCTGCTCGACGCGGGCGCGGACATCGATGCCGACGGAGCGGTGGTCGGCGGTGGCACTCCGCTGGCCGACGCGCGGGCCTTCGCCCAGTGGCGCGCGGCCCACCGGCTCGTCGAGCGGGGCGCGGCGGTCACGCTGACCGATGCGGCGACGCTCGGGTTGTCCGACCGGCTCGGCGAACTCCTCGTCGGCGCCTCTCCGGATGACGTGAACATCGCGTTCTGGGGCGCGTGCCACGGTGGTCAACGGGAGTGCGCCGAGCGTCTGCTGGCGTCGGGTGCGGA
The DNA here is from genome assembly GCF_033949925.1 of Lentzea kristufekii. Taxonomy (NCBI): domain Bacteria; kingdom Bacillati; phylum Actinomycetota; class Actinomycetes; order Pseudonocardiales; family Pseudonocardiaceae; genus Lentzea; species Lentzea kristufekii. Next base: position 115,314 of record NZ_JAXAVV010000011.1, on the reverse strand, counting down.
CGTGCACTGGTTGCCTCCGTGGGAACCGGTCACGCCGGTGGATGCCGCTGTGCGCAACGGTTTCGACGACCTGGCGGCGTGGCTGCGCCAAGGCTGAGCTGGTTTTCGCACTTCAGTGCTGGGTACTCGGCTGACATGGAGACCGAGGACGAGGAGACCGAGTTGCGGCAGGTGCTGGACGAACTGTCCTATCCGGCCGACAAGGTGCGCATCGTCATCTGTGCCGAGGTCCACGACCTCGGCATCGACGTCCGCCGCCGGCTGCACCACCTGCCCTACCGCCACTACTCCTCTCCGTCCGAGGTGCTGGCCGTGCTGTCGTCCGGCACGGACCGGTCGTGACCCCGTTGGCGGACGAGGACCGGCGCGGTTTTCCGGCACGGCTCCCGCTCGCCGCGCTCGCCGCACTTCCGGGCAGCTACCTGGGAGCGGCGGAGTACCTGGGGTGGCCGCATCCCGACGTCGCTCCCCCGCTGGCGGCCCTGGTCTTCGGCATCGCCATCGTGGGCGCGGCCTTCGTGCTCGCCTGGGCCGCCGAGACCGCCCAGGTGGACGTCAGCGCCGGACTGGCCATCGCCGTGCTCGCACTGGTGGCCGTGCTGCCCGAGTACGCGGTGGACCTGGTGTTCACGTGGGAGGCGGGCCAGGAGTTCGCCCGTGAGGGCACCTGCGTGCCGCCTCCCGGTGAGGCGGACCCGTGTTCGCTCGCCCTGGCGAACATGACCGGTGCCAACCGGGTGCTCGTCGGCTTCGGCTGGCCCCTGGTCGTGCTCGTGGGCGCGCTCGCGGTCCGGCGGGCCCATCGGGAGAGCGCGTCGACCCACGAGGGACGGATCGAGCTCGCGCCGGTCATGTCGGTCGAGGTCGTGTTCCTCGCCTTGGCCACCCTGTACTCGCTGAGCCTGCCGCTGCGCACGTCGCTCACGATGGTCGACGCCGCGGTCTTCCTCGCGATCTTCGCGGGCTACGCCTGGCGGTTGTCCAAAGCGCCCGTGGAGGAGCCGAAGCTGCTCGGCGTGTCCGAGTGGGTGGGCCGTCAGGAACGCAGGCCGCGGCGCTGGTGGGTGATCGGCATGTTCACCTTCGCCGGCGTCGTCATCCTCGCCACGGCCGAGCACTTCGCCCAGAACCTCGTGGACACCGGCAAGAGCCTCGGCGTGGACGAGTTCCTGCTGGTGCAATGGGTGGCGCCGCTGGCGAGCGAGTCACCGGAGCTCATCGTCGCCTGCCTCTACGCCGCCCGGCTGATGGCCTCGCACTCGCTGGGCACGCTGCTGTCCAGCAAGGTCAACCAGTGGACGCTGCTGGTCGGCACCATCCCGATCGTGTTCGCGATCTCCAGCGGAGGCACGCACGGCCTGCCGCTGGACGGGCACCAGCGCCTGGAACTGCTCCTCACCGCCACCCAGTCGTTGTTCGCGGTGAGCATCCTGGCGAACCTCGGTCTCACCACGATCGGCGCGACGACGCTGTTCGTCCTGTTCGCCGCCCAGTTCACGGCCAGCATCGTGCTGCCGGACGCCGCCAACCGCGTGGTGATCCTCGTCCTGTCCGGGCTCTACGTCGTGCTGGCGGTCGGGCAACTGGTGCGCCGCAGGCACATCGGCGCCCGCACCGCGCGTGACGGCGTGGTGACCCCGTTGCCCGAGCTCGCCGGCAGGTCTTCGTGACGGCGCGAGACCTGTGGCCGACAGGTCCCGCGCCGGACGTCACTTCGTCGCGATCTTGTCGCCCGGCCTGATGAGGTCCGGGTTGGTCAGGAACCGGGCGTTCTTGGCGACCAGCGCCTGCCAGCCTCCCTCGACGCGCAGCTCCTCGGCGATGCTGCTGAGCGTGTCACCGGACTTGACCGTGTAGTCGCCGTCGGGATTGCTCGTGGACGGCGCGGCCAGCGGCACCACGCGCGACGCGGCCTTGCGGCCGGCCGGGCTGTGGCCCTGGCGCACTGGTTGCTCTCCGCCTGTGGCGCGGCGTCCGCACACGCCCCACGCTCCCAGGCCCTGGGTCCGCAGAACGTTTTCCGCGACGCGGATCTGCTCCTCGCGGGACGCCTGGTGGGCGTGGCCGGAGCCGCCGTTGGCCTGCCAGGTCGACTGGCTGAACTGAAGTCCGCCGTAGTAGCCGTTGCCGGTGTTGGTCGACCAGTTGTTCCCGCTTTCGCACTGCGCGATCCGGTCCCAGTCGACCGGGGCCGAGGCTGAGGCGACCGTGCCGAACGTGGTGACGAGAGCCGTCGCGGAGAAGGCGATGAGCACGACGCGACTGGTGATGTTGCCACGAAGATGACGCATGTCCCTTTGGCACCTCGTCCCGCTCTCACCCGCGAGGGCGCCTGTCCGACGAGGGATTCGTCCATGGCATGGACAAGGCGCGCCGCTGGACAGGTGAGCGCACGGCGAACCCTGGTGGTGCGGCGGTCTCACGACCGCTGGGCAGGACCGTAGGAACGTCGCGCCGGATCCGCACGGCCGGAGGCGGACAAGATCACCCGATAGGTGATGATCTCCGGATCGGTGCGTAAATGGCGAAAAACACGTGTCCGCTCACCCGTCGCAAGGGGTCATCGGTCGGTCCTGCCGGGGTTCTCCGAGTACGCGGCGGCGCTGAGCCGCTGACGTTCGCGCTTGAGCTGCTTCTCCAGGCCGTGCCGCTCGCCGTCCGCCAGGTCGTTCCGCACGGCGCGTTCGACGTCGCGGAACACGTCGTGGTACATGTCGTCGTACTCCTCGACGATCTGGAAGGTCCACCGTCCAGGAAGGACGTTGCGGCCGAGCAGCTCCCGTTGGACGCGGTTCGCGTGCTCCTCGTGCCCCGCCTCGCGCAGCGCCGTGACCGCGTCACCGAGCTCGAAGTCGGCGGTGCCGGTGAGCTGGTGGAACGAGTACAGGTGACCTCGCGCGCGTTCGGTGGTCTCCAGCGCCTTGCGGAGCTTGCCGAGAGCCTCGATCGTCTTGTCGTCCATACCGGGCCGAGTACCCCGTTGTGGTTCACCCCTATCGCACGGGGGTACTCGGGCAGCGACGTCCAGGGAGAGCGGAGATGGGCACTTGCGGGATGCGTGTGCTGACACCGTTGGGGTGGAAGAGGAGTTCCTGCTCGTCGACGCGGCTTCCCAGCGAACGGTGATGCGCGCGCATGCCGTGCTGGCGCGGGTGCGGGACACCGAGATGACGAAGTTCCACGCGGAGCTGGCCGGAACTCAAGTGGAGGCCGCGACCGGGCCCTGCACCAGCGTCGCCGCTCTGGGCGAGGCGCTCGCGCAGGCCCGTTCGATGCTCGCCGACGCTGCCGGTGCGGAAGGCCTGGAGCTGATCTCCCGTGGCACGCCGGTCAAAGCCTCGACGCGTTCGGTCGTCGCGGACGGCGCACGGTTCCACCGCGTCCTCGACACGTACGCGGGCGTCGTCGAGGACTACGAGGCAAGCGGCTGCCACGTGCACGTCGGTGTGCCGGACCGCGAAACCGCGGTGGCCGTGCTGAACCACGTGCGGCCGTGGCTACCGACCCTGCTGGCCCTGTCCGCCAACTCCCCCGACCACGGCTACGGGAGCTGGCGGATGGTGCTGCAGTCGAGGTTTCCGGGCTCGGGCGTGCCCCCGCTGTTCCGCGACGCGCGGGACTACGACGCCCACGTCTCCAGAATGGTGACGTGCGGGACGCTCGTGGACGCGGCGCAGTCGTTCTGGCTCGTGCGGCTCGCCTCCCGGCTGCCGACCGTGGAGTTCCGCGCGGCGGACGCAGCCGCGGAGGTCGACGGCGCGATGCTGCAGGCCGCGCTGTCCCGTGCTCTCGTCCACGCCGCCTACGAGGACGTCCAGAAAGGCGCGGAACCTCCCGCGGTGCGCGACGACGTGCTCGCCGCCGCCGTGTGGACGGCGTCCAGGTACGGCATCGACGGCGCCGGGGTCGATCCCTGGCAGGAGTGCCGCGTGCCCGCCACCGTCCTGCTGGACGACCTGGTCGAGCACGTGACGCCCGCGCTGGAGGAGCGCGGCGAACTCGCACTCGTGCGTGAGCTCGTCGCCGCGCGGGTATGACTCCGGGGTGCAACTACCATCGCCACGCGGCCCCTTGTCCGAGCAGGTCGTCGCCACGCTGAACGGCGAACCGGGCGGACGTGCCATCGAGTTCACCGACGCCGACCCGTACGGCGAGGACCTGACCATCGCCCTGCACACGTTGTACGAGCTGCATTACGGCGGTTTCGACGGCGTGCACCCCGGCTGGGAGTGGGATCCGGAACTGCTGCGGCTCCGGGCGCGCGTCGAGGACGTCTTCCTCAGCCGGCTCCGGTCCGACGTGGACGGCGGCGACGACCTCGACACAGTCCTCGGAGACCTCCTGGTCGAGCACGTTCCCGGCAGCGGGGTGTCGCACCACCTGCGCGACGACGGGACCTGGGACCAGATGTGCGAGTACTTCGCGCATCGTTCGGTGTACCACCACAAGGAAGCCGACCCGCACGCGTGGGTCATCCCCCGGTTGCGGGGCAGGGCGAAGGCCGCGCTGGTGGCGGTGGAGTTCGACGAGTTCGGCGGCGGGCGGGCCGATCGCATGCACTCACGGCTCTACGCGGACCTGCTCGAAGGCGCGGGCATGTCCTCCGACTACCTGCACTACCTCGACGACGTGCCGGCGCCCGCCATCGCGATCGTCAACATGATGTCGCTGTTCGGCCTGCACCGGTCGTTGCGCGGCGCCCTGGTCGGTCACTTCGCCGCGGCCGAGATCACGACGGCGCCGAGTGCCCGGCGCATGGCACAGGCGTTGGAGCGCCTGGGCGCCGACCCGCGATGTGCCGAGTTCTTCACCGAACACATCGAGGCCGACGCCGTGCACGAGCAGATCATGCGCAACGACGTCATCGGTTCGTTGCTGGAGCAGGAACCGTCGCTCAGGGCCGACGTCGTGTTCGGCATCCAGGCGACGGAACACCTCGAGTCACGCCTGGCCGCTCACCTGCTGTCGTCCTGGGAGTCGGGCGAGTCGTCACTGCGGACCCGCCTGCGGTGGCTGGTGTCGCAGAACGGATAGCGCTTGCTGCGCCGGCACGCGCACACCGCGACCACGAACCGGTCGCTGGTGTGCGTGACGCCGTCGTCCGTGACGAGCTCGACCGGTCCCTCAACCAGCACAGGGCCGTTCGGCACGATCGTCACCCTGCGCGAGCGGGGTTCGGTCACCTCGGATCACCACCAGTTCCTCGTCGCGCTGTCCAGGCTCGATCAGGCCGTGCCGTTCCAGGAACGCCGTCCTGGACCGCATGACCGGCCCGAACGGCACCCGGCGCCGTTGCACGACCGAGGCCTTCAGCCCGCACTCGCGCAACTGCTGCAACGTCGTGTCCACTCCGCACAGTGCGGAGTGGACCATCAGCAGCACGCCGCCGGGCGCGAGCAGGTCGAAAGATCGTGCGCACAAGGGGTTCAGGAGTTCGCGACCGTCCAGACCGGCGTCCCACGCCCGCGCCGGTCCTCGCGCGACGCGGTTCGCGGGCACGTACGGCGGGTTGGCCAGCACCAGGTCGAAGCTCTCGTCCCGCACGACGTCGAGCACGTTGCCCTGGCGGACGCGGATCGGCGTGCGGTTCATCACCGCGTTGATCCGCGCCGTCCACACGGCACGCCGGGAAACGTCCACGGCGGTCACATCGGAGGCACCGGCGCGCATGGCGGCCAGCGCGAGGGCGCCCGTGCCGGTCCCGATGTCCAGAACGCGGGCGCCCTGGGGGATCGCTGCCGCGTGGAGCGCTTCGAGCAGAAGCGCGGTGTCGTCTTGGGGCGCGTACACGCCCCGCGTCCTGAGCAACATCACGAACGTGGAATCGGCCTGCTACAACGCCTTGAAACAACGTGACTTCGCGTGTTTGCGAGCCCGTGACGAGGGCACCCGCCCCACAACTGTGATTTTTGGGAAGGAGCGCCGATGAAGGCGGTCACCTGGCACGGCAAGCGCGACGTCCGGGTGGACACTGTGCCCGATCCGCGGATCGAGTCCCCTACGGACGCCGTCATCCGAGTCACCTCCACGGGTGTGTGCGGCTCGGATCTGCACCTGTACGAGGTGCTCGGCCCGTTCATGACCGAGGGCGACGTCCTGGGACACGAACCGATGGGCATCGTGGAGGAGGTCGGCGCGGAGGTCACCTCGCTCAAGGCCGGCGACCGCGTGGTCGTCCCGTTCAACATCTCCTGCGGCCACTGCTTCATGTGCGAGCGCGGCCTGCAGTCGCAGTGCGAGACGACCCAGGTCACCAGCGAGGGCAAGGGCGCGGCGCTGCTCGGCTACACGAAGCTCTACGGGCAGGTGCCCGGCGGCCAGGCCGAGTACCTGCGGGTGCCGCAGGCGCAGTACGGGCCGATCAAGGTTCCGGACGGGCCACCGGACGACCGGTTCGTCTACCTGTCCGACGTGCTGCCGACGGCCTGGCAGGCGGTGGAGTACGCCGAGATCCCGGCGGGCGGCTCCGTCGTGATCTTCGGTCTCGGGCCGATCGGGCAGATGTGCGCCCGCGTCGCCCTGCACAAGGGCGCCGGACAGGTCATCGGGATCGACCTCGTGTCCGAACGCCTGGCGAGGGCCGAGGCGCACGGGGCGACGGTGCTCGACACGCGCGACCACGACGACATCGGCGACGCCGTCCGCGCGCTCACCTCGGGCCGGGGCGCGGACTCCGTCATCGACGCGGTGGGCATGGAGGCGCACGGCGCACCGGCCGCCCGGATCGCGCACAACCTGGTGGCCGCACTGCCGAAGGCCGCCGGTGCGCTCATCACCGAGAAGGCGGGCATCGACCGGCTGAGCGTGCTGTACGCCGCCATCGACTCGGTGCGGCGCGGCGGCACGATCTCGCTGTCCGGCGTGTACGGCGGCATGATCGACCCGATGCCCATGATGGAACTGTTCGACAAGCAGGTCAGGCTCCACATGGGACAGGCGAACGTGCGGCGCTGGGTCGACGAGATCCTGCCGCTGCTCTCCGGCACCGACGACCCTCTCGGCGTCGACGACTTCGCCACCCACCGGCTGCCGCTGCACGAAGCACCGCGCGCCTACGAGATGTTCCAGAAGAAGCTCCACGGAGCCCAGAAGGTCCTGCTGCAACCGGCGAGCTGAGAAGCCGCCTCAGCGAAACGGTGGGCATCGCGCTTGCGATGCCCACCGTTTCGCCGTCACCGGGAATACCGCACCCCGATCAGTGCCTGCGCGCGACCCGGCCGCGGCCCAGCGCCAGACCGAGCCCGATCATGCCGACGCCCAGGAACAGGTGCAGCCAGTTGTCGGCCGTGTTGAACGGCACGAAGTTGGCCTCGCTGTCGTGGTCGATCACCAACCCGTACAGCCACAGCACCAGGTAGACCGCTCCGCCGCCCACGAGGTACCAGTACGCGCCGCCGGCCGTGCGGGCCATCAGGAACCCGGCCACGCCGAAGGCGAGGTGGACGACGTTGTGGAACACCGACACCGCGAACAGCCCCAGCAGCATCGCCTGGGACTCGTGGCCGGCCAACTCCAGCGCTTCGTAGTTCGTGGTCAGGCCGGGGATGAACCCGGCGATGCCCACCAGGGTGAACACCGCGGCCACGGCCATCGCGGCGGTCTGGATCGTGCCACGCCGCGCCGTTTCGGTTCGGGACATGACGACTCCCTTGAACGTGAGCCCGTTTCGGACGCGATCGGCTACCCCTTCGAAATCGCTCCAAACGTTTGTGGGCCAAGTGGTTGGCATCCGCGGACCACCGGGTACTGCCTCACTGACATTCCTGTGCGGTAGGAGGACGCAGTGGCGAGCAAGAAGCCAGGCAAGGTCGTGAAGGCGGCGGTGGAGAAGGCGGTCGACAAGGTCACCGAGCTGGTCAACCCGCCGATCCCCGGCGCCCCGAACAGCGAGCCGCCGTCGCTTGAGGAGCCGACCGAGCCGAGGGGGCCGTTGCCGCCCAAGCACGACCAGACAGGGCCGGAGAGGTGTCGCCGACCGGCGCCCCGACCGGGGCACCCAAGCTGTCCCAGGGCCAGCAGGGTGAGTTCCTCACCACCTCCGCCGGCGCGCGGCTGCACGACACCGACCACTCCCTGAAGGCCGGAGAGCGCGGGCCGACGCTGCTGCAGGACCACCACCTGCGCGAGAAGGTCATGCACTTCGACCACGAACGCATTCCGGAGCGGGTCGTCCACGCGCGTGGATACGGGGCGCACGGCACGTTCGTCGGCTACGGCACGGCCACGAACGTCTGCATGGCCGGGTTCCTCGGCGACGGCGTGGAAACGCCCGTGTTCGTCCGGTTCTCGACGGTGCTGGGCTCGCGCGGGTCGGCGGACACCGTGCGGGACACCCGCGGGTTCGCGACGAAGTTCTACACCCAGGAGGGCAACTTCGACCTGGTGGGCAACAACATCCCGGTCTTCTTCATCCAGGACGGGATCAAGTTCCCGGACGTGATCCACGCGGGCAAACCCCACCCGGACCGCGAGATCCCGCAGGCGCAGAGCGCGCACGACACGTTCTGGGACTTCGTGTCGACCCACACCGAGGCCACCCATCACGTCATGTGGAACATGTCCGACCGCGGCATCCCCCGGTCGTACCGCACGATGGAGGGATTCGGCGTCCACACGTTCCGCCTCGTCAACGCCGAGGGCGCGACCGCGCTCGCGAAGTTCCACTGGAAGCCGAAGCTGGGCGTGCACTCCCTGGTGTGGGAGGAGGCCCAGATGGCCGGCGGCTTCGACCCCGACTTCCACCGCCGCGACCTCGCCGATGCCATCGAGTCCGGCGCGTACCCGCAGTGGGAGCTCGGCCTGCAGATCATGCCCGACACCCCGCAGCAGACCTTCGAGGGCATCGACCTGCTCGACCCGACGAAGATCGTCCCGGAGGAGCTCGCACCGGTGCAGCCGGTCGGGTTGCTGACGCTCAACCGCAACCCGCAGAACTACTTCGCGGAGACCGAGCAGGTGGCGTTCCACCTCGGCAACCTGGTGCCGGGCATCGACGTGACCGACGACCCGCTGCTCCAGGCCCGTCTGTTCTCCTATTTGGACACCCAGCTGACCAGGCTCGCGGGACCGAACTTCAACCAGATCCCGATCAACCGCCCGCACGTGCCGGTCAACGACATGCTCCGCGACGGGTTCCACCAGCAGGCGGTGCACGCGGGCGTGGCCCCCTACCGGCCGAACACGCTCGACGGCGGCAACCCGTTCGTCGCGAAGGCCCAGGACCGGCCGCTCGTCGAGGTGGCGCAGCCGTTGCCGCGGGCCGTCAAGGTTCGTGAGGCACCGAAGTCGTTCGCGGACCACTACACGCAGCCGAGGCTGTTCTGGCAGAGCCTCTCGCCGGTCGAGAAGGAACACCTCGTCGCCGCGTTCACCTTCGAGCTGGGCAAGTGCTACGAGCAGGCGATCAAGGAACGCGAGCTGCTGGTGCTGGCCAACGTCGACCCCGTCCTGTGCGCCGAGGTGGCCAAGGGGCTGGGACTTCCGGTGCCGGCCAAGGCCAAGCTGAAGAAGGTCACGCCGAGTCCGGCCCTGTCGCAGGTCGGGCAGACGTGGCCGACGGATGGCCGCATCATCGGAATCGTGGTCGACCCGGCCGATCTCGACGGTGTGCGCACGGTGCGCGAGACCGTCCTGGCGGGCGGAATGGTCCCGTTGCTGATCGCTCCGACCGGCGGGCCGCTCGGCGACAGCGGTCTGGTCGCGCAGCGCACGTTCCTCACCGCGCGCTCGATCGAGTTCGACGCGCTGCTGGTCGCGGGCAACGCCACCGACCCGCGCGTCAGCCTCATGATCCAGGAGTGCTTCCGCCACGCCAAGGCCATCGGCGCGTGGGGCACCGGGCGCACCGCCGTGGAGGCCGCCGGCTGCGGGACGGGACCGGGGATCGTGATCGACGACAGCCCATCGGAGGTCCTCGCGGAGGTGACCACCCTGCTCGGCGCCCACCGCGTGTGGGACCGCTTCCCCCCGGCCATCGCATGAGCGGCCAGGAGGCGCTCACCGAGCAGGAACTCGCCTTCCTCCGCTCGATGTTCGACCTGGCCCGGTCCGGGGACACGGCACGGCTGGCGGAGGCGATCGACGCGGGGATACCGGTCAACCTCACCAACGGTGCGGGCGACACCCTGCTGATCCTCGCCGCCTACCACTGCCGTCCGGACGCGGTCCAGGCGTTGCTGGAGCGGGGCGCCGACACCGGCCGGGTCAACGACCGGGGGCAGACCGCACTGGGAGCGGCGGTGTTCCGGCGCTCGGAACGCATCGTCCGCCTGCTGCTCGACGCGGGGGCGGAGCCCGCTCTCGGACCGAGGTCCGCGCTCGACGTCGCCCGGCACTTCGACCTGCCGGAGATGCTGGCGCTGCTGACCCCCGTCAGCGGAGCAGCCAAGCGGTGAGAGCACGTGTGGGCGGGGCGGCACCGCGTTGCCCCGCCCGCAGGCCTACTGGGGAGCGATGTCCACGATCAGCGGCCACATCACCATGTCGAGCGTCAGGTCGTTGCGGATCAGGGGGATCCAGCGCAGGTTCGTGCCGGGGTCGACGATCTCCGGCCCGACCGCGACCGCGCGCCGGAACGGCGGCTCCGCGGACGGCGAGGGATCGAAGTACGTCACGACCGCACCGTTCTCGAGGTGCTCGGTGACGGTTCTTCCGACTTCCGGCGGCCGTGATGGTTCGCCGCGGGGCGCTGACGGTGTGGTGGCCATGGCGAGAAATACCCCGGCCGGACCGGGGTAACCGCGGCGACCGGGTCAGGTTCCGGCGCACTCCACCAGGGCGAACACCGTCTTGCCGCTCTTGCCGCACGGACGGCAGCCCCACTTGCGCGAGATGTCGGCCACCACGACGATTCCCCTGCCGCGGGTCTCCCCCAGGCGCGAACGGCCGTACACCGGTCGCACGGCGGACTCGTCGTCCACCTCGACCGTCACCGCACAGGGCTCCTGACCGCGCAGGATCCGCAGGTGGCCGGTGCTGGAGGTGTGGTCGAGGACGTTCGCGACGAGTTCGGTCACCACGAGCTGCACGTCGTAGAGGTGGTCCTCGCCGAGGTCATGCAGGGCGACGGCGAGATCGAGGCGCAACGAGGCCATCGACATGCCCGCCCGCACCGGCAGGTCGACCACGCGGGCCGTCATCCGAGCCGTCGCAGCAGGAGCAGGGCGATGTCGTCCTGCTTGCCCTGCCCCAGTTCGGCGAGCAGGCGGTCGGCGAGGTGGTCCATGTCCTCGGTGTTCGACACGGTCGCGCGCAGCTTCTCCATGCCCTCGTCCAGGTCGATGCCCGGCCGTTCGACGAGGCCGTCGGTCGTCAGCACGACGGTGGTCGCCGGCGGCAGCGGCAGCACGGTGGCCTCCGGCCGCTCCAACCCGATGCCCAGCAACGGCCCGCGCAAGCTGACGTAGTGAGCGCCCCGGTCGTCGACGACCAGAGGCGGCACGTGACCGGCGTTCGCGACGGCCATCGTGCCCGCCTCCAGGTCGACCTCCAGCAGGCACATGGTGGTGAGGCCGCTGATCGGGTGGAACCGCTCGAGCAGGGCGTCGGCCCGGCGCAGGATCTCGGCCGGCCGATGGCCCTCCACGGCGTAGGCGCGCAGGGTGTGCCGCACCTCCCCCATCACCGTCGCGGCCTCGATCGAGTGGCCGCACACGTCACCGATGGCGATCAGCAGGTTCCCGTCGAGCTCGATCACGTCGTAGAAGTCGCCGCCGATCTCGGCGTTGCTCGACGCCGGCACGTACCTGGCCGTCATCGGCAGTTCCGGGCGGTGCGGCAACGTGCGGGGCAGGAGGCTGCGCTGCAACGTGAGCGCGAGCGAGTGCTCCTCGGCGAACGTGTGCAGGCCTTCGGCGGCCAGCGCGGTCGCCTGGGCGAGCTGGCGCAGCAGGTTCCGGTCGTCGTCCCCGGTCACGGCCCCAGGCCCGACCACGATGCCGATGGGTGGGCGGCGCGGCTTCGTGCGCGCGACCACCGCCACCGCCGACGGATGCCACGGCACGGCACCGGCTTCGACCACGACGACGCCGACTCCCGGGCTGAGCGCCGACATCCACTGGTCGACGTCCTCCGGACGAGGCCGGGTCTCGGTGCCCGCCGTCACGACGCAGACGGCACCGGACGGGGCGGTCAGCACGGCGGTCACCTCCGTGTCGAGCACTCGCGAACATCGAGGCGTGGACCGACCTGTTCGTCGAGGTCTTCACCGGGCGCGTCGCGCAGACCCTCGGCCTGGACGGCACCGAGTACTCGTTCGACCTGCGCCGTTACGGCTACGACGCCGTGCTGGGCAAGCTGGACCCGGCGAGCCGGCCGCCCCGCGAGATCGGCGTCATGCTCCTGGTCCGCGCCGCGCCCCAGGGACTCGCGACCGCCGTGGCCAAGGTCGCCAACCCCCTGATGCTGCACCTGCCGACGCCGGACATGGCCTACCTCCCCAGCCTGGCGTTCGCGACCTCACCCGCCGAGACCGAGCGCGGCCCCGTCTACGAGTTCGTGCTCAACCACGTCGTCGACACCCGCTCCCCCACCGAGATGTTCCGCATCGAGCACCGGAAGGCCCCCGCCCATGACTGAGTCCCCGCAGACGTTCGGAGACCTCGCGCTCGAGGTCCGTTCCAAGAACGCCGGGCCGTTCTGGGTGACGATGGAGGTGTTCCTGCGCGACGAGGCGGGCTATGCGCGGGCGTCGGTGCTCAGCGAGGAGACCATCGCCTGGCTGTACGACGTGCGCGCCGAGGACGTGCAGATCTTCCGGATCCTGGCGCTGAACGTCGTGAAGATCTCGTTCCCCCGGCCCGTCGCCCAGGGCGGGTTGCTCGATCGCGACGTCCACGCGGGGCAGCACCACGTTCCCCTGGCCTCGCTGCCGGTACCGGGCTGAGTCAGATCTCCAGGGTCACGTCGGTCAACGGCGCGCTGGTGCAGGTAAGGACCTGGCCGTCTTCTCCCTGCCGGGAGACCTTGCCCGCGAGGAGCTTCGCCACGCACTCCTGGCAGCTGCCCACCGTGCAGGAGTAGGGCATCGGCAGCCCGGCGGCGAGAGCGGCGTCGAGCAACGTCTGGCCCGGTTCCACCACCGCCGTGCCGACCGGATTCCCGTCGCGCTGGACGAGCATCCGTTGCGGCGTAACGGACCCCGCTGCCATCGACGCGTTGGTGTAGCTCTCGGCGTGCACGCGGTCACCGGGGACGCCCAGCTCGTCCAGCGCCTGCCGCGCGGTGTCCATCAGGGGTTCCGGACCGCAGAGGTAGAACCGCGCGCTGGGCGACAGCGTGAGGTCGGCTGCCCACTTGCGGACCCGTGGGACGTCGAGCCGTCCGTCGTGTGCCGTCAGCACGTGCGTGACGGCGAGCCGGTCGGGGTGCTGCTCCACCAGCCTCACGAGGTCGGCGGCGAAGATGGTCTCTTCCGCGGTCCTGTTGCTGTAGAGCAGGAAGATGCGGTCACCCGGCTCGGCGAGCAGCGTGCGGATGATGCTCATCATCGGCGTCACGCCGCTGCCTGCCGCGAGCAGCACCACCTCGTGGCCGGGTTCCGCGTGGAAAGTGCCCGACGGACCGCGCACGAACAGCCGGTCGCCGGCGACGAGCGTGCGGACGTGGCGGGAGAACCGGCCCACCTGCTTGATCGTGATCTCCAGCCGCCGGGACCCCGGCGCCGACGAAGCCGAGTAGGGCCTGCGCACCCGGGCACCGCCGACGTCGGCGACGAGCGTGAAGAACTGGCCGGGCCGGAAGTCGAACGGCTGGTCGTCCTCCAGCACCAGCGTCACGGCACTCGGCGTCTCGTGGCGCACCTCGGCGACGCGCACCTCCCGCAGCGGATCCTCGGTCGCGGCAGAGGGCCGGACGGCCGCGACCTCGTACCCCTCCTTGCGCAGACCCGAGCGGTAGGCGACGTTGATAATCGCCCGCATCCAGCGCGCGGGGATCCGGCCCGCGATCTTCAACAAGAAGCCGCGAGGTCCGCCGCTCGCGGAGTTCGCGGCCAGGTGCCGGCTCGCCAACGCCATCAGGTCGGGCACGTCGTCAGGGGTGGCCGAGGTCCACAACCGGGCTCGCGTAACCGCGTCGTTCGCACTCAGCACGGCGTCTTCGACGTCCACGAGCAACGCGGCGTGCGGCGGCACTCCGCGCAGCGCCAGCGGTTCCAGCAAGCCTGGGTCCACGGTGATCACCGCCCGGCCCCGGACGTGCAGGACGCCGGTGCGTCCCGGTACGAGCGCGGCGAACGAGAGCCGGTCGTCCTCCAGCAGGTTGCGCAGCGTGTCGGCACGCTTGTTGCCGCGCCGGTCGGCGATCAGGAGCGTGCGGCCGTCCACGATCCGTGCGACCGTCGGCTGGTCTCCGCGCGGACTGGTGTCACTGCCACCCCTGGAGTCCCATGTGGACAGAACCAGGAACGGCGCGGCGGCCAGGAAGTCCGCGACACCGGGCAGCGCGAGCGGACCGTCGCCGACCTCGGGCGCGGCCGGCGTGTCACCGGGCGGTTGCCACAGCCCGGAACGCAGGACCGACTGGGCGCAGTGGACGTACACCTCGCCCACGTCGAAGCCGCCGCCGCGCGCGACGCCGTTGACCCGCAAGGTCTCCCCGACTCCCGGCAGCAGGAAGACCAGCGACGCCGGACCGTCGGCGGCCTCGCACAGGGGGAACGAGATCCGCCCTGGCGAGTGCACCCGTGCGAAACCCGGTGTGCCGCCCACGAACGTCGTCCTGCTCGCTCCGTCCGCGCCCCGGTACCCGAACCCGGCGATCGGGCTGCGCGCGAGCAGGTCCGCACATCCCTCGTCGAGCGCGCCGACCTGCTTGCGCATGATCATCGACGCCGGCCGCCCGACCACGACCTCGACCTCCGCTACCGTGCCCAGCCGTGCGGGAGGATTGTTTTCCCAGCTCATGACACTATTATGAGCTTTTGCTCAGGTCCTGGATACTCGCTTTCGGACAGCTGCAGAGAGGGCGTCATGCCGTCCGCCAACCGCGACATCGACCCACGTCGCAAGCCCCGGCAGGTGCGCGCGGAACTCACCCGCGACCGCATCCTGACCGCGGCTGCTCACGTTTTCTCCGAGCACGGCTACGCCGCGGGCACCACGAACCGCATCGCCGCACGGGCCCGCGTCTCGATCGGCTCGCTGTACCAGTACTTCCCCAACAAGGACGCCGTCCTGGCCGAGCTGATGGTCCGCCACATCGACCGCGGCTCCTGGACCGACGCCGACCGGCTGGACCTCTCACCGGGCACCCTGGAGTCCGTCGTACGGGCGCTGGTGCGCGACGCGATCGACAACCACCGCGACGACCCCCGGCTGCTGCGGATCATGATCGAGGAGGGCCAGCTCTCCGCGGAGCTGCGCGAGACGATCACGCGGCACGGCGAGCAGCGCGTCGCCCAGGTCCGCGACGTGTTCGCGCGGCACCCCGACGTCGACGTGCGCGACCTGGACGCCGCGGTCGACCTCGTCGTGTTCACGGTGGAGCTGAACACGCACCGGCTGGCCGCGTTCCCGCAGCCGGTCGCGATGGAGACGTTCGAGAACGAACTCGTGGACATGGTGACCCGGTACCTGCGCGGCCCCGTCCACTGAGGCCTCGGTTTGCCCTGTGGGCTGACGGGTACCTGTTCAGACCTCCAACGGTTCAAGGAAAGGCAGACGGTGGATCCAGGACCGCTGCTGTACGCCGGCGCGGGCCTGGCGACGCTCGCCGCCGCACTGCTCCCCCGGTTGCTCGACCGCGCGCCGATCTCCATGCCGATGCTCTTCCTCGGCGCGGGCGCCCTGACGTTCACGGTGGCCGGTTCCCTGCCCGATCCGGATCCCGTCGCGCACAGCGGCGTGCTCCTGCACCTGACCGAGATCTGCGTGATCATCTCCCTGATGGGCGCGGGCCTCGCGCTGAACCGCCAGGTCGGTCTGCGCGGCTGGGCGAGCACCTGGCGGCTGCTCGCCATCACCATGCCCCTGTCCATGCTCGCCGTGGCCCTGCTCGGCTGGGGGGCGCTGGGCTTCGGCGTCGGGGCGTCGGTCCTGCTCGCGGCCGTGCTCGCGCCCACCGACCCGGTGCTGGCCAGCGAGGTGCAGGTCGCCGAACCCGCCGAGCACCCGGATTCCGACGAGGACGAGGCCAGGTTCGCGCTCACCTCGGAGGCGGGGCTCAACGACGGGCTGGCGTTCCCGTTCACCTACGCCGCCATCGCGATCAGCGTGGCCGGGGCGGCGCCGTCGCAGTGGCTCGGGCACTGGCTCGCGGTGGACGTGCTCTGGCGGCTCGCGTCCGCGATCGCCATCGGCCTGCTCATCGGCTGGGCGCTGGGCAAGCTGTTCTTCTCCGCACCCTCGGAGAAGTTCCGCCTGGCCGAGCACGCGGAGGGCTTCGTGGCGCTCGCGGCGGCGTTCCTCGCCTACGGGATCACCGAACTCGTGGAGGGGTACGGGTTCATCGCGGTGTTCGTGTGCGCGTGCGCGATCCGGGCGGGCGAACGCCGGCACGGCTACCACCAGGTCCTGCACCGCTACATCGAGCAGGCCGAGCGGATGCTCACCGTGCTGATCGTCTTCCTGCTCGGCGGTGCCGCCGCCACCGGACTGCTGGCGGGCATCGGCTGGCGGCAGGTCCTCGTCGCTGCGGCGGTGCTGCTGCTCGTGCGGCCGCTCGCGGGATGGATCGGCCTGCTGGGCGGCAAAACCGGTCCACGCGAACGGACGGTCATCGCGTTCTTCGGGGTGCGCGGCGTCGGCTCGCTGTTCTACCTCGTGTACGCCCTGCAGAACGGCGAGTTCGCCGAGCAGACCGCGCTGTGGCAGATCGTCGGGCTCGTCGTGATCGGCTCGATCCTCCTGCACGGGCTCTCCGCGTCCCCGGTGATGTGGCTGCTGGACCGGAAACGACGGCAGAAGGCACAGGCGCGGCACGAGGAGACCTCGGACACGCACGTGTGAGGTTCAGCGGTTCAGGTACGCGGCCAGCCCGCCGAGTTCCTCGCTCGCGATGAAGACCGAGCGCACGTGGATGAGGATCTCCTCGACGTGTGCGGCGCAGCCCCACGCCGAGTCGCCCCACGAGTCGGCGACCTTGATCTCGGCGGGCAGGGCGCACCCGGTCCTGCCGCCCAGCTGGCAGAACTCGGGATGCGGTGTCTTGGCCTGCACGGCCGCGGCGACGCGCATCTGGGCGGTCAGTTCCGCGGCGGCTTCCGCGCGCTGCTCGGCTTCGGCGCGCAGTTCCCGCTCCGCGCGCACCGCCTCGGCCAGCGCCGCGCGGGCGGATTCGGCCTGTGCCTCGGCGGCCTGCCGCGCCACCTCGTTGTGGTGGCGCTCGATGGCCAGGGCCGCGGTGCCGGCGAAGACCCGGATGAGGGCGAAGTCGTTCTCCTGCGGGACACGCGCGGTCCGGTGGTACATCGCGAAGGTGCCCAGCAGGCTGCCGTCGCGGGCGAGGATCAGCGTCGACCAGCAGGAGCCCAGTCCGGCCTGCTCCGCCAGATCGCGGAAGTCGTCCCAGAACGGGTCGGTGGCGATGTCGGTGACGATGACCGGTTCACGCCGGTGGGCGGCCGTTCCGCAGGAGCCGACACCTTCTCCGGTGGCGATGCCGTCGATGGCCTCGTTGTAGAAGTCCGGCAGGCTGGGCGCGGCACCGTGCCGCAGGTGCAGACCGTCGGGCTCGGCGAGCAGGACGGACACGAACAGCTCCTCCGGCGCCAGCTCCTCGATGCACCGGGCCATCCCGTCGAGCACCTCGGTCAGCGGCGCCTGACGGGCGATCTGCTCGAGCAGCGCACGATGCTCGGCCATCAACCGCTGGGCGTGCTTGACCTGGGTGGTCTCCACGCCGATCACCCGGACCCCGAGCACGCCGCCGCGGTCGTCCCGGCGCGGCTCGCAGGTGAGGTCGAAGAACACCTCGCGCGCGTCCGGGCCGCTGCCCACCACGACCCGCACGTCACGGCGGACGCGCGGTTCGCTCGTCCGGTACACCTCGTCCAGCAGGTCGGCCAGGCCCGCACCGCCCTCGCCGAAGGTGGTGAGGAAGGCCGGATCGGCCGTCTCCACCACGTGGTCCGGGCCTCTGAACGTCGCGAACACCGCGGTGGACTGCCCGAACAGAGCGCGCAGGTCCCCGTCCGTGCCCGCCGCGTCCGCGGTCTGCTCCTGCATGCCGAACGCCCTCATGGCCGCCCTCTCGCCATGCGCCACAGGCTCACTGTTTGACCTCGGACGCGGTCTTTTCCACTCGGACCATCATGATCACCGAAGATCGTACGCACCACCGGACGGCGGCTCAGGAGGCAGCCGTGTCCCAGGGTGCGGCGCGGTCGGCGTTGTCGATGTCGAGCATGCCCAGCAACGATCCCACCTGCCCCGTCCGGAACGCCTGGCGCTGGCGGTCGGCACCCGTTCCCGGGCCGTCCAGCAGACGCAGACCTCGTTGCACCGCAGGCAGATCACCATTGGCCTCGAACACCGGGGTCAACCGGGTCACCAGGTCGTCGAGCTGACGCCGCAGCGGCCTCGGCTCACCGGAGAGCACGTCCAGCGTGCTGCCGCGCAGGCCTTCGTTGGCCGCGCCCCAGCACGCCTGGCGCAACGTCTCCTGGGGAACCGGCTCCGGCTGCACACCGCGTTCGACGTCGACGACCGCCTGGGCGACCAGCGCCCGGACGAGCGCCGCCAGCAGCACCGCCTCGTCCACGGTCGCCGCGACGTCCGAGACCCGCACCTCGACGGTCGGCAGCTCGGTGGCGGGCCGCACGTCCCAGTAGATCATCGCCCGGTCGAGGGCGGTGCCCGCCTTGATCATGGTGTCGCAGACTTCCTCGTAGTGCTGCCACGAGGTGAAGACCGGCGGCGGCCCGGACACGGGCCAGCGCGACCACACCGTCGAACGCCAGCTCGCGAAACCGGTGTCCTCGCCACCGGAGAACGGCGAGTTCGCGGTCACCGCGGACAGCACGGGCAGCCACGGGCGCACGTGGTTGCACACCTGGACCGCGGTCTCCCGGTCGGGCACGGCGACGTGGACGTGGCAGCCGCAGATGAGCTGTTGTTCGGCCAGGGCACCGAACTCGCGCGCGATCCGCCGGTACCGCAGGCTGTCCGTCACCTCTCCAGTCGCATCGCCCAGCGGAGGTGCCCCGACGGCGATGGCCCGGCACCCCACCGTGCGCGCGGCCCGTGCGACCGAGCGGCGAGCCTCGATCAGTTCACGCCGAGCCTGCTCCGCGTCGCGGCACACCGTCGTGTTGATCTCGACCTGGGCGCCGGTGAGCTCGCGTTCCAGTTCGAGGCCGAGCTCCTCGCGCGCGACCGCGACGACCTCGTCCGCCCGGTTCACCGGAACCCCGGTCTCCGGGTCCACCAGGAGGAACTCCTCCTCCACACCGACCGTGGGACACCACATGTCCTTCGATGGCGGTCTCGCCACGTCACACCGTCCTGCTGATAGGGGACCGGCGAATACCCTTTCGTGTCAGGAAGAAAACGTCAGGGCCGGCCGCCGGCCGACAGGGTCAGCCCGATCGGCCGTCTGGCCGCACAGACAGCGGAAAGCAGTAGGCAAACCGCATTTCCACTCGGGTATTTCGGTTGCGGCACTCCCCCCACCGCGCCCAGACTGAGCGGCTGATACCGGGGCCTGCGAAAATGGGTGGTTCATGTTCGATGTCGTCATCGCCGGATGCGGGCCGACCGGCGCGATGCTGGCCGCCGAACTCCGGCTGCACGACGTGCGAGTGCTCGTCCTGGAGAGGGAACCCGAGCCCGCTTCGTCGTTCGCCCGAATAGTCAGCCTGCACATCCGCAGTCTTGAGATACTGGCGATGCGCGGCCTGCTGGACCGTTTCCTGGAACGCGGCAGGCAACGTCCGGTCGGAGGTTCCTTCGCCGGCATCCCGAAACCCACGCCGGAGGGCTTGGACTCCGGCTTCACGTCGCTGCTGGGCATCCCGCAGCCGGTCGTCGAAGGTCTGCTCCGAGATCACGCGATCGCACTGGGCGCGCAGGTCCGGCCCGGTTGCGCGGTGACGGGGCTCGAACAGGACGACGAGGGCGTGACGGTCGAACTGGCCGGCGGCGAGAGGCTGCGGTCGCGTTACCTGGCCGGCTGCGACGGCGCGCGCAGCACCGTGCGCAAACTCCTCGGCGTCGGATTCCCCGGCGAACCCTCCCGCAACGACACGCTGATGGGTGAAATGGCGGCGGCCGTGCCGCAGGAGGAGATCGCCGCCAAGGTCGCCGAAATCCGCGAGACCGACAGGGTGTTCATTTTCAGCCCTTTCGGCGAAGGAACCTATCGCGTCGTGATTCCGGTCGCGGGAGTAAGCGAGCACCGCGCGGAACCGCCCACCCTCGACGATTTCGCACAACAGCTGAAGGCGATCGCCGGAACTGATTTCGGCGTGCACTCCCCCCGCTGGTTGTCCCGTTTCGGTGACGCCACCCGGCTGGCCGAGCGCTATCGGACCGGACGGGTGCTGCTCGCCGGCGACGCCGCGCACATCCACCCGCCCGCAGGCGGCCAGGGCCTGAACCTCGGCGTCCAGGACGCGGTCAACCTCGGCTGGAAGCTCGCCGCGCAGGTCCACGGCTGGGCACCCGGCACGTTGCTGGACACCTACCACGCCGAACGTCATCCGGTCGCCGCGGACGTGCTCGACAACACCCGCGCCCAGGTGGCGCTGGCATCCGGCGAACCGGGTGCACGGGCCGTGCGCAGGCTGCTCACCGAACTGATGGACATCAACGAGGTCAACCGGCGGCTGATCGAGAAGATCACCGCGATCGGCGTCCGCTACGACTTCAGCCCCGGACCCGACCTGCTCGGCCGCCGCCTGCGCGACACCACCCTGGCGCAGGGCCACCTCTACGACCACCTGCACGGGGGCCGCGGCCTGGTGCTCGACCGCACCGGACGCCTGACCGCCGACGGCTGGACGGACCGGGTCGGTCTCGTCACAGACGCCACTGCCGCGCTGGACGTCCCGGCGCTGCTGCTCCGTCCCGACGGCCACGTCGCCTGGATCGGCGAGCACCAGCAGGATCTCGACGACCACCTCACGCGCTGGTTCGGCGACCCTGCCGCCAGGGCCTAGGCATCGGTCATCGCGGCCGCTGGGGCGTGTCCCGCAAGTCCCGTCCGCGACAGTCGCGGCCGAGGGCCCCGGAGGCGGCACCGCCGCAACGCCCGGTATGAGGCCGTCGCGGCGGCACCGCCTCCGGGACTCTCGACCGTGACTCTCATCGAACGGACTTACGGGACACGCCCCAGCCCAGCTGATGCGAAAAGCGCTTTCCGATCTCACGCTTCCGGCCACACCGAAGCGGTGTCCACAGTGGTCGTTGGTCTCGCCCCACAGCGGACCGGCCGTCCGGGCAGTTCACCGGCTCACACTGATCGCCACCAAGCGGTGTGGGCCTGACACCGGCGGGGTACTGACACATCGCCGAGCACGCGCGCGTGTTCGCACGGAGGACGCCCTCGGGCGGTCCGGCCGAGGCCGGCGCGGGAAGTTGAGACCTTGCAGCGACCCGTCGCCGGCCCCGGTTCCGGCACGGCGGTCGCGGGCCCACGCGTCACCGGTGGCCGTACGATGCACTGGACGCGCGTCGAGCAGCCGGCGGCGGGGACTCCACCAGCCGATGAAGGGGCGCTGCGCCATGGCCGACTACGTGCAGACGGATCGATGAGAGCGGTCGACGACGAACGCCCGGATCCGGTGTCACGCCTGGACGAGGCCACGGAGGCGTTGACCGAGCTGCGGGACGCGTTCACCGGCGAGGAATCGCTCGACGACGCGTTGCAGCGGGTCGCGGAGACCGCGGCCAGGGCCGTTCCCGACGCCGACGAGGTGACCGTGTCCGTGGTGACGGCGGACCAGCCGCACACCGCGGCGGCCACGGACCGGCGCCTGGTCGTGCTCGACACCGAGCAGTACGACTCCGGCCGCGGGCCCTGCCTGGAGGCCGCGCTCGAACTGAAGCCCGTGCGGGCGGTGATCGGTGAGCACAGCGAGCTGTGGCCGGAGTTCGAGGCCGCCGCCAAGGAGGCCGGTGTCCGCGCCTACCTGTCGGTGCCGGTCGTCCTGCCCGCCTCGGACGGCACCGGGGCGCGGCACATCGGGACGCTCAACATCTACAGCTACACCGCGGCGGCCTTCGACCCGTTCGACGAAGGGCTCATGCGGCTCTTCACGGCGGCCGCGTCCGCGACGATCACCAGCGCCCAGCGGTGGCGGCACTCTCAGGGCCGGGTCGGGCAGCTGGAGCAGGCGCTGGAGTCGCGGGCCGTGATCGAGCAGGCCAAGGGCGTGCTGATGGCGGTGCACACCTGCGGCGCGGACGAGGCGTTCAGGATGCTCGTGGACCGGTCGCAGCGCGCGAACATCAAGCTGCGCGACGTCGCGGCGACGTTGCTCGAGTCGGCCAGCCGGCCCGCGAAAGAGCGATGAGCCGCGGGAACGCCTGACGTTCGGGGTGGCTCTGTTCCTCATGATCGGCCGAGGCGGGCGAGCCTGATGCCCGCCCAGATCAACAGGGCGAGCACGGCCACCAGCAGGTACTCGATCAACGGGATGCGCACGACCTCGTCGATCCTGCCGAGGCCGCGCCAGGAGTAGACCGCGAGCGCGCCGGCCACGAACGTGCCCCCGATCCACCACCGTGCCGCCGCGCTGAGGCCGACGCCGTGCATCTGGGTGAGCACGAAGATCGCCACGAAGCCGAAGAAGAACATCGGCCACATACCGTCGGGGCCGGAGTTCATCACGGCGAC
Source organism: Lentzea kristufekii (assembly GCF_033949925.1). NCBI lineage: Bacteria > Bacillati > Actinomycetota > Actinomycetes > Pseudonocardiales > Pseudonocardiaceae > Lentzea > Lentzea kristufekii. Next base: position 92,538 of record NZ_JAXAVV010000011.1, on the reverse strand, counting down.
CAACGTGCCGTGCACGGCCACGAGCAGTTCCAGGGTCAGCGTCCACCAGCGGTTCGTGTGGGATGTCGTGAACATCAGGCTGCTCTGCACCAGCAGCAGGAACATGTAGAAGAACCCGATGAGGTGCCCGCTGCTCGACTCCATCGGGTGGTACCAGAACGTGTAGATCGCGGCCCAGCTGAACAGGTAGCCGTGGTAGCGGCGCGCGAACCCGACGACCTGCTCGGAGATCGGCGCGGACCAGGTCAGCACCAGGCCCCGGCGGCGGTTCTCCATCAGCAGGACGACGACCAGCAGCAGGACGACGGAGCCCTGCGAGCTGAAGATCGAGACGTCCTGGGCGAGACCGTCGTAGAACACCTGGGTCTGCAGGGCGTGCAGGCCGATGAACGCGCCGTTCGCGGCGAGCGCGATGACGTTGATGCGGTGCAGGCCCGTGGTGTAGCGGCGGATCCGGGTCTGCGCGTAGTAGATCAGGCCCCAGGACACGAGTTGGTGCGCCGCGTAGCCCACCCAGGCGGACGCTCTGGTCCAGAAGGTCGGATCCGGCAGCTTCCAGTAGTACCAGGAGGCTCCCTGGTCGGGCAGCAGCGTGACTCCGTGCAGCCGTTGGCCCAGCAGCCACACCAGGCCGGTGAGCAGCACACTTGCCACGACTCCCCACACGAGGACACCGCGACCGGGCCGCCGCAATTCGTTCAGCATGCTGAGCATTATGCATTGCCCGGCGTGATACGTTCAGCGCGCTGAGCAAATCAGGAGGGATCGCGGTGGCCCGATATCTGTTGCGCGTCAACGGTGAACGGCACGAGGTCGACGTCGATGGCGACACTCCCCTGCTGTGGGTGTTGCGCGACGAGCTGGGGCTGACAGGGGTCAAGTACGGGTGCGGGGTCGGCCTGTGCGGTGCCTGCACGTCCCATGTGGACGGTGCGGCGGCGCGGCCCTGCGTGCGGACGGCGGCCGACAGCGCGCGGACCCGGATCACGACGATCGAGGGGTTGTCCCGCGACGGGGACCACCCGGTGCAGCGGGCGTGGCGGGAGCTCGACGTGGCGCAGTGCGGCTACTGCCAGCCGGGCCAGGTCATGGCCGCGGCGGCGCTGCTCGCCCGTGACCCCGACCCCGACGACGCGGCGATCGAGGAAGCCCTGCGCGACAACGTGTGCCGCTGCGGCAGCTATCCCCGCATCCGCGCCGCCGTGCGCCGCGCGAGCCGGATCATGCGGGAGGGCCTGTGATCAGCAGGCGGACGTTGTTGCGCGGTGCGGGAATCGGCGCGCTGGTCGTCGCGGTGCCGGTGCCCGCGCTCGCCGCGGAGGGGCTCGTGCCGAACGTCTTCGTGCGGCTGGACGACGCGGGCCGGATCACCGCGACCGTGCCCCGTCCGGACACCGGCCAGGGCGTGCGGACCGTGGTCGCGCTGATGGTGGCCGAGGAACTGGCGGTCGAGGCCGGCGACGTCGCGCTGGAGCAGGCACACGGTGACACCGAACGCTTCGGCTCGCAGGCCGTGGCGAACTCGACCTCGGTGCGGCAGCTCGCCACCCCGATCCGCACGGCGGCCGCGACCGCGCGCTGCCTGCTCGTCACCGCCGCCGCACGGCGCTGGCGCGTGCCGGTCGCCGAGTGCACGGCGAAGGACGGCGCGGTGTGCCATCCGCGCCGGGGGAAGCTCCCCTACCGGGCGCTGGTCCGGGCCGCGGCCGCACTCGATCCCGCCCCCGTGCCCGTCGAGCTCACGCCACCGGAGAAGTGGCGGCTGCTGGGCAGGACCCGCGGCGGACGCGTGGACGCCCGCGATGCCGTCACCGGCCGCACCAGGTACGGCATCGACTCCCGGCCACCCGGAGGCCTGGTCGCCGTGGTCGCCCGCCCGCCGTGGATCGGCGCGGTCCCCGACACGGTGGACGACACCGCGACCCGTGGCCTGCCGGGCGTGGTCGACGTCCTCACGCTCACCGCCCCGGCCGACGGACAGGGTGGCGTCGCGGTCATCGCCCGGTCGACCCACCAGGCGTTGCGGGGCCGCGACGCGCTGCGGATCACCTGGCGCGGCGGCGCACCCACCGCCGACAGCCGCGCGTGGCTCACGGATCTGCGCGCGGCGTTGCCCGCGCAGGTCCCGATCGACGGCGTTCAGCAGATCTACTCCATGCCGTTGCTCGCGCACGCGCCGATGGAACCGATGAACGCCACCGCGCACGTCCGTCCGGATGGCGTGACCATCTGGGCTCCCACGCAGGATCCCGGCGGACTGCGCACCCAGCTGGCCCGCCAGCTCGGCGTTCCCGCCACGTCCGTGCGGGTGGAGGCGACGGCGTCGGGAGGCGCGTTCGGACGGCGCATCGAACCCGACCCGGTGCTGGAGGCGGTGGCCTGCTCACGGCGTGCGGGCGCCCCGGTCCAGGTGCTGTGGACCAGGGCCGACGACATGCGCAACGACTCCTACCGGCCGATGTCGGTGCACCGGATGTCCGCGGAGATCGGTTCCGACGGCGTGCCCGTCCGGAGGGCCCACGAGGTCGTCACCTGGCCGTTGACCGTCCTGCCGTTCTTCGCCAACCCCGCCCTGATCAAGGCCAGCGGCGACCACTTCCCCTACACCGTGCCCGGCGACGTCTCCGTCATCGTGCGACCCGCGCCGCTGCGCACCGGGTTCTGGCGGTCCGTCTACGCGGGGCAGTTCGTCTACGCCGAGGAGAACTTCCTCAGCGAGATCGGCAGGAGGTCCGGCCTGGACCAGGTCGCACTGCGCCGTTCACTGCTGCCCGCCGGCTCGCGCCTGCACGAGGTGCTCGACACCGTCGCCGACCGCGCCCGCTGGACCAGGCCGCCCGCACCCGGCACTTCGCGCGGTGTCGCGTGCCTGGAGGAATACGGTTCCGCGATCGCGGTGATCGCCGTCGCCGAGCCGGCCTCACGCCGGGTGCTGCGCGTGCACGCGGCCGTCGACGTCGGCGTGGCGCTGCACCCGTCCGGTGTCCGCGCCCAGGTCGAGGGCTGCGTGGTCGACGCGCTGTCCACAGTGCTCGGTGCGCAGATCACCGTCCGGGAGGGCGCGGTGGCGGAGTCGTCGTTCGGCGACTACCGGTGGGCGCGGATCGGCCAGACACCGGACATCGACGTCACCATCGTGCAGTCGAACGCCCCGCTGGGTGGCCTCGGCGAGCTCGCCTACCCGCCCGCGGCCGCCGCCATCGCATCGGCGATCGCGGGCGACACGCCCGTGACCAGCATGCCGTTCGGGACCGCCGTGGGGTGATCGGGCGGGTCTGGGATGATGGGGCCGTGGCCGAGGGAGACGAGCTGGCGGTGGCCGACCGCCCGGACCAGGTGGGCGCGGACGTCGCCTCCTGGCCCACCGGCAGGCTCCTGTCCGTGGCGGCACGCGTCGTCGAGAAGCGCTTCGAGGACTTCCTGGCGACCCGCGGCCTCACCCACGCCGGCATGATCACCCTGCACCACCTGGCCGACGGCCCGCGCTCGCAACGCGAACTCGCCGTGCTCTGCCGCGTCACCGACCAGACCATGAGCCGCACGATCGACCACCTCGACCGAGGCGGCCACGTCGTGCGCAGCCAGGACACCAAGGACCGCCGCCGGACGTCGGTGAAGATCACTCCGGCGGGCCGCCGCGCCCTCGCCGCCGCCCGCCGCGAGGAACGCGAGTCCGACACGCTGCTCGGCGCCGTGGACGACTACGACCACTTCCGGCACCAGCTGATCGCGCTCATCGCGGCGGCGACGTCCACAGAGGACCAGCGCCCCCAGTAGTGCCGCCTGTCAGGCCGCGAGTGCGCGCCTGACAGGGCAGCCGCCCGTACCGAAGCCACCCGGTGCCGTTCAGGTCACACGACACCCGCCCAGCACCTCCACCTCACCCTTGGCGCGCACCGCAGGAGTCCCTGACCACCAGCTTGGCCGGGAGCACCACGGGCTCCTCCCGCCCGCCCCCGGTGATCATCGCCATGATCGCCTTCGCGGCCGCCACCCCGAACCCCGGTTTGTCCTGGGCCACGGTCGTCAGCGCCGGGTCGACCACCGAGGCGATCTCGATGTCGTCGAACCCGACCAGCGCCAGGTCCCGCGGCACCCGCAACCCGGCCGCACGGGCGGCGAGCAACGCGCCGACCGCCATCTCGTCGCTGGACGCGAACACCGCGGTGGGCGGCTCGTCCAGCGCCAGAAGCCGTTGCACGGCAGCGGTTCCGCTCGCCCGGTAGAAGTCGCCGGCGACGACGTAGTCGGCTCGTGGCTCCACACCGGCGTCCCGCAGTGCCGCGCGATAGCCCGAAAGGCGGGCGTCGGACGGCTGGTTGCCGGGCGGGCCGGTGATCGTGGCGATCCGCGAGTGGCCGAGTCCGAGGAGGTGGGCGACGGCCTCCCGGGCACCGCCGGAGTTGTCCGACGTGACGTAGGTGGCCCGGGGTCCGTCGACGGCCACGTCGAGCGCGACGCACGGAAATCCGGACTGGGCGAAGGATTCGAACGCCTCGGCGTCGGAGCCGCTGTCGATCAGGACGAGCCCGCCGAGGTGGTGGCGGCGGGTCATGTTCACGTAGCCGACGGGGTCCGCGAGTGACGCGCCCACCTCGCGGGCGTCGCCGCTCGTCGCGAGCATCAGCAGGTGGTAGCCGTGCGCGCTCAGGGCGGACTTCAGGCCTATCAACAGGTCCTGCAGGTACGGGTGCCGCCAGCCGGGCCTGCGGTGGTCGGTGTCCCAGACCAGTCCGATCATCGTCGACTGCTTCGTCGACAACGCCCGCGCGGACTCGTTGGGCCGGTAGTCCAGCTCTTTCGCGACGCGCAGGACGCGTTCTCGCGTGTCCTCGTTCACCGTTTCCGGCTGGTTGAAGACGCGCGACACCGTCGCCACGGACACGCCGCAGAGCTGGGCGATCTCTCGCCCGGTCGCCATCGGACCTCCCGTTTCACCGTAAGCGGTTACAGAGACCCTAGGAGCAGCACTTCTGCTAGTCAAACGCCCGCGCCAGTTGATCTGTTTATCGGTTCGTTACTTGACTGGAGCTGCGTAACACCGCTGTCATAGGCGCCACACAAATCTTCCCGGAGAACCACTTCTCTGGTTCAGCGCGCTCAAAAATCGACGGAGGCCAGGAAAATGCGCCCCAAAGCACTCGCACTCGGCTGCGCCGCCCTGGCGACAGCCGTGGTGCTCAGCGGTTGCGGCAGTGACACCGCGTCCGGTGGCAAGACCAAGCTGACGATCGGGCTGTTCGGCAACTTCGGGTACGCCGAACTGCTCAAGGAGTACGCCGCGGTGCACCCGGACGTCGAGATCTCGGACCGGACCGCGTCGTACTCCGACCACCACAAGAACCTCGCCGCCCACCTCGCCACCAGCAGCGGCGCCGCGGACATCGAGGCGGTCGACACCGGTTACATCAACCAGTTCAAGGCCACGCCGGACAAGTTCGTCGACCTCAACACCAAGGGCGGCGACCAGCTGAAGGACCGCTGGCTGCCGTGGAAGTGGGAGGGCTCGCTCAGCAAGGACGGCAAGCAGATCGGCTACGGCACCGACGTCGGCGGCCTGGCCATCTGCTACCGCCGCGACCTGCTGCAGAACGCCGGGCTGCCGGCCGACCGCGACCAGGTCGCCGCGCTGTGGCCGACCTGGCAGGACTTCATGGCCGCAGGCAAGAAGTTCCAGGAGAAGGCGCCCGAGGGCGTGAAGTGGTTCGACGGCGGTCCGACCGTGCTCAACGCCATCGTCGGCCAGGCGTCCGTCGGCTACTACGACAAGTCCGACAAGATCGTCGTCGGTGAGAACGAGGAGATCAAGGCGGGCTGGGACCTCGTCGTCGACGGCGTGCAGTCCGGTCTGTCCTCGAAGCTGCTCTACTCCACGCCCGTCTGGAACACCGGCTTCAAGCAGGGCCAGTTCGCGACCGTGACCTGCCCCGCCTGGCAGATGGCGAAGATCAAGGACCAGGCCGGTCCGGAGGCCGCCGGCAAGTGGGACGTCACGTCCGTGCCGGGCGGTGGCGGCAACTGGGGCGGTTCGTACCTCACCGTTCCCAAGTCGGGCAAGAACGTCGACAAGGCCGTGGAGCTGGCGGCGTGGCTGACCGCGCCCGAGCAGCAGGCCAAGGTGTTCAAGAGCGCCGGGCTGCTGCCGTCGATCCCGAAGCTGTACGAGGACCCGTCGATCGTCGACTACAAGAACCCGTACTTCAACGACGCCCCCATCGGCAAGCTGTTCACCGACGCGGCGAAGAAGCTGAACCCGCAGTACCAGGGCCCGAAGGCGGGCGACATCCAGACCGCGATCGGCAACGCGATGCAGCGCGTCGAGCAGGGCAAGCAGAACGGCGACGAGTCGTGGACCCAGTTCGTCGGCGACGTCCAGAAGTGATGCGCTGACATGGTCTTGATGGATAAGACGGCCAAAAGGCACCGGTGGGACACGAAGTTCGCGCCGTACGGGTACGTGGCGCCGTACTTCCTGATCTTCGGTGTCTTCGGGCTGTTCCCCCTCCTCTACACCATCTGGGTCTCGCTGCAGGACCGCAACCTGCTCGAGTCCGACGCGGCGACCTTCGTGTGGTTCGCGAACTACGCCAAGCTGATGGCGGACCCGTACTTCTGGAACGCCATGGGCAACACGCTCAGCCTGTGGCTGCTCACCACGGTCCCGCAGATCCTGTTCGCGCTGTTCATCGCACAGCTGCTCAACCGCAAGGTCCGCACCCGCACGCTGTTCCGGATGGGCGTGATCCTGCCGAACATCACCTCGGTGGCGGCGGTGACGATCATCTTCGCGCAGCTGTTCGGCCGGGACTTCGGCCTGGTCAACTGGGTGCTGGACCTGTTCGGCGCGGGGCAGATCGACTGGCAGGCGGGCACGGCCAGCTCGCACATCGCGATCGCCGTGATGGTGGTGTGGCGCTGGACGGGATACCACGCGCTGATCTTCCTGGCGTCCATGCAGGCGATCCCGTCGACGCTGTACGAGGCGGCCACCCTGGACGGCGCGAGCGGCCGTCAGCAGTTCTGGCGCATCACAGTCCCGTTGCTGCGGCCGCAGATCATCTTCACGACGATCATCGCGACCACCGGCAACATGCGGCTGCTCGCCGAGCCGCTGCTGTTCAACCCCGGCGCCGCGGCCGCGACGGGCGGCTCCGACCGGCAGTTCCAGACCGCCGCGCTGTACCTCTACGAGCAGGGCTTCACGAAGTACGACTTCGGCTACAGCTCGTCGATCGCGGTCGTGCTGGCCATCGCCACCGTCGTCGTCGCCGGTCTCGGCTACCTGGTGACCAAACGGATCCGGACGGAGTGACCCCATGACCGCTGTGCTGGAACGTCCCGCACCGGTGCGGCCCGCCGGTCCCGCGACGAGGGCGCGCAGGCTGGCCCGGCGCGTCGCAGGGCCGTGGACCTATGCCGCGCTGATCGCCGTGCTGGCCGGGTCGGCCTTCCCGGTGTACTGGTCGTTCGTGGTGTCCTCGCAGACGCCGGACGCGATCGACAGCGTGCCGCCCGTCCTGGTGCCGGGCGGACACCTCTTCGCGAACATCGCCCGCGTCTTCGACACCACCGACTTCGCGCTGGCGATGGTGAACTCGATCGTGGTGGCGGGAACCGTGACCATCTCGGTGGTGCTGTTCTCGACGCTGGCGGGCTTCGCGTTCGCCAAGCTGAAGTTCCGCGGCCGCAACGTGTTGCTGCTGCTCATCATCGGCACGCAGGCGATCCCGACCGAGCTCGGCATCATCCCGCTCTACATGATGATGGCCGAGTTCGGCTGGGCCGGCGAGATCCACGCGGTGATCGTGCCGGGGCTCGTGACCGCGTTCGGCGTGTTCTTCATGCGCCAGTACTTCGAGCGGGCGATCCCGGACGAGCTGCTGGAGGCGGGCCGGATGGACGGCTGCCACTCGCTGCGGCTGTTCTGGCACGTCGCGCTGCCCGCGGCCCGTCCGGCGGCGGCCGTGCTGGGCCTGTTCACGTTCATGCAGGCGTGGAACGACTTCTTCTGGCCCCTGGTCGTCCTCACGCCGGAGAACCCGACCGTGCAGACCGCGCTGTCCACTTTGGCCAGTGGCTACACCACCGACTACACGCTGGTGCTGACCGCCGCGACGATCGGCACGGTGCCCGTGCTGGCCGTGTTCCTGTTGTTCGGCCGTCAGATCGTCGGCGGCATCATGTCCGGCGCCGTCAAGGGCTGACTTTCTTTTGGAGACTGCTGTGAGCTTTCCGGACGGTTTTCGCTGGGGCGTGGCGACCTCGGCCTATCAGATCGAAGGAGCGGCACGGCTCGACGGCCGCGGCCCGTCCATCTGGGACACCTTCGCCCAGGTGCCCGGTGCCGTCGCGTCCGGCGACACCGGGGACGTGGCGGCGGACCACTACCACCGCTGGGCCGAGGACGTCCAGCTGCTCGCCGGCCTGGGTGTCGACGCGTACCGGTTCTCGGTCTCGTGGTCGCGGATCCTGCCCGAGGGGCACGGCAAGGTCGAGCAGCGTGGTCTCGACTTCTACCGGCGGCTCGTCGAGGCGTTGCTGGGCAAGGGGATCGAGCCCTTCCTGACGCTGTACCACTGGGACCTGCCCCAGGCGCTGGAGGACGAGGGCGGCTGGCGCAACCGCGACACGGCCCTCAGGTTCGCCGACTACGCCGCCATCGTGCACGAGGAACTCGGTGACGTGGTCAGGAAGTGGACCACGCTGAACGAACCGTACTGCTCCTCGATCATCGGCTACGGCGAAGGCCGGCACGCCCCCGGCGCGCGCGAGGGCCACGGCGCGCTGGCGGCGGTGCACCACCTGCTGCTGGGTCACGGCCTCGCCGTGCAGTCCATGCGGGCGAACGGGTTGCCGGAGCAGGAGTTCGGCATCGTGCTCAACCAGTCCCCCACCGTGCCAGTCACGGACTCGCCCGCCGACGTCGCCGCCGCGAACCGCCAGGACGTCCTGCTGCGCCGGCAGTTCACCGACCCGCTGTTCGGCTCCGCCTACCCGGACGAGCTGACCTCGATGTTCGCGGGCATCAGCGACTTCTCGTTCCGGCAGGACGGCGACCTGGAGACCATCGGGCAGCCGCTCGACTACGTCGGCCTCAACTACTACTACCGGCTGCACGTCGCCGACGCGCCGCACCGCGAGCCCGACCTGGCCAAGCGCACGGCGCACGACATCGGCGTCGACACGACGCAGCTGCCGGACGTCCCGCGCACCGGCATGGGCTGGCCCGTCGAACCGGCCGGCATGACGACCGCGCTCGCGGACCTCAAGGCACGGCACCCCGGCCTGCCGCCCGTCTACGTCACCGAGAACGGCTGCGTCTACCCCGACGTGGACGGCTTCGAGGACACCGACCGCATCGCCTACCTGCGCGACCACATCGCGGCGGCGCAGGCTGCGGACGTGGACCTGCGCGGTTACTTCTGCTGGTCGCTGCTCGACAACTTCGAGTGGGCGCACGGCTACAAGCACCGGTTCGGCCTGGTGCACGTCGACTACCAGACGCTGGAACGCACGCCGCGGGCCAGCTACCGCTGGTACCGCGACTTCATCTCGGCCGCGCGCGGGTGAACACCGACGACCGGCCGGCACGACAGCGCCGGCCGGTCGTCGGTCAGCGCATCACCAGAGCGTGACTCCGTACACGGACTGGTAGTAGGGCAGGCTGATCGCGGCCGGGTAGTACCAGGACACGTTCGGCTGGCCGACCGCCTGACCGCACCGGTACTGGCCGTTCAGCAGGTACAGCTGGGCGCCGCTGGTGACGCCCTCGGCGGTGCGGGTGCCGGAGTTGCGGTAGTTCGAGCCGCCTGAGTCACCGCGCTCGACGCAGGCGCTGTGCCGGGTCAGGTCGTACACCGTCTGCCCGCCCGTGTAGGTCACGGTCTGCCGCTTCGCAGTGATGACACCGCAGGTCAGCTTGGTGGTGACACCGGACTTGCAGATCGCGGTGCCGACCGGCGAGTCGCTGTACCCGCTGACGGTCACGACCCCGCCCTGCGACGGGTTGACGTCGACCCAGGGCCCCTGCGTCCACGCGCCGGTGTTGGTCACGCGCACCAGGGCGTCGTCGTACGTCGGGAAGAACGCCGACTGCACGGTGCCGATCTGCGCACCGGTGTAGCCGTACACGGCCGTGCCCGCGGGGCCGCAGTGGCCGGCGGTCAGCACGTAACGCAGGCCGTTGCTGACGTTGCGCACGTTGAAACCCGTCGAGCAGTACCCGCCGCCGAAGGCGCCGTAGTACAGGACGTCACCTCCGTCGAGGAACGCCGTCGTGGACGGCTCGACATCGGTGTACTCGACCTTCACCGCGTCGCCGTACTTCTTCAGGCCCGCCACGGCCTTCTCCGACCTGCCGGCCAGCGCGACGACGGTCACGGCGTTCGTCCGCGGGTCGACCGACCAGGAGGTCAGGCCCTTGACCGCGTCGGACGGGGCACGGCCGGGTCTGGTGCGGCTGCCGTCGTCCTCGGCCCGGCCCGCGAGCGAGTCGAGGTCCTTCTTGATCTTCTCCAGGTCGGACTCGCTGTGCCTGACCACGTGCGCCCGCGCACCTGCGGCCCGCACCTCGCCGGCCCGCGCCGCATCGGTGACGGCGACAGCGAGCCTGCCGGAGTCCGAGTCGAACCACGCGCCACCGAACGCCGTGCCCAGACGTCCCTTCAGCACGTCGTCGAGCCGGTCGGCGTCGTCCTGCTGAGCCGCGCGTCTGGCCGCCTGCTCGGCGGTGAGCCCCAGATCCCGCTGCATCGCCGACACCACGTCGGACGGCAGGTCGGCGGCGCGTTCCGGGCCTGCGGTGCTGACCGCGCTGCCGGCGAACCCGAGGGCCACGGCCGACACGCCGATGATCAGAGTGCGGAAACTTTTTCGCATTTCTCTCACTTCCACGAGGCGCTTTCTACCTGGCTTCGCATATGCGGAACCTGACCACGCTGAGAGAAGTCGTTGTGCACGATCGAATGTTTCGCTCATCTTGCGAGAGCACTCGTACGGCGCAATTTTCAATTCACGATCCGGATGCACCGAAAAGCACTATTGCCAATAAGGAACGTCGACGGCATGGCAGCTCAGCAGCCAGGCCGCATCAACGAGGTGTCACTGTTACGCCGCCGGACGAATCAGTAGCAGGAATACCGACATAGCACGCAAGGCAATGACCGAAAGGGTGAATTCACTTTTCCACACCCAGAGCGACTTCTGTCACCACAGAGCGTGAGACACCCGTTCAGTCCTTGTGGGACAATCCCACGAATACTTCAAATGCGATGAAACAGCGCCAAGGGAGTTCTACCGGTGGCGCAGCCGCTGGGCGGCGAGCCTGCCCGAGATCAGCACCGGGGGAATGCCGACACCGGGGGTGGTGCCGCTGCCCGCCAGCACGACGTTGCCGTCGCGGAACGGCAGGTTGCCGGGCCGGAACGGGCCGGTCTGGGCGAACGTGTGGGCGGCGGAGAACGGCGTGCCGGCGGCCTGGCCGCCGCGCGCCCAGTCGTCCGGTGTCACGACCGCGAGCGGCTCGGCGTCGACGAGGAGCTTGCGCGCCGACATCTCGTCGACGAGTTCCTCGGCGTAACGGTGTGCCAGCGCGTCCCAGCGCAGTGGGGCGGCGTCGAGGTTCGGGCATGGCGCGAGCAGGTACTGCAGGTGCCTGCCTTCCGGCGCCAGCGCGGGATCGGTCAGGGTGGGTGTGGTGAGCAGCAACGACGGATCGCTCATCAGCTTCCCCTGCCGGATGATCTCGTCGAAGGTGCCGTTCCACTTGTCGCCGAAGGAGATCGTGTGGTGGGCGAGGTCTTCGGCCACGCGTCCGGAACTGAGGTGCACCACCACCGCGGACGGCGACCAGCGCAGCGGCACGACCCGGCGCGGTTCGCCGCGAAGCAGCCGGATGCTCTGGGCGGGCCCGGTCGCCAGAACGACGGCGTCGCAGGCGATCCGCGTGTCGGCCGTGCGCACCGCGTTCACGCGGTGGCCGACGCGTTCGAGCTCCTCGACCTCGACGCCGTAGTGGAACACGACCCCGGCTTCGGCGGCCGCGTCGGCCAACGCCTGCGGCACGGCGCGCATACCGCCGCGCGGGAACCACACGCCCGCAATGGTGTCCATGTAGGCGATGACGGCGTATGCGGCGAGAGCGTCCTTCGGTGCGACGCCGGCGTAGAGCGACTGGAAAGTGAAGACGCGCCGGAGCCGGTCGTCGCGCAGGAACCGGCCCACCGCCTTCGCCAGCGAGCCGAAGCCGCCGAGGCGGGCGAGCCTCACCAGGTCGGGGCCCACGAGGTCGAGCGGCGAGTCGAAGCTCGCGCCGATGAACCTGTCGCGCTCCACCTCGTACAGCTTCGTGAGCCACGCCCGCAGGTCGCGGTACCCCTGGGCTTCGCGGTCACCCGCGAAGTCGCGCACCGCCTGCTCCATGCGGTCCGCGTCGGTGTGCACGTCCAGCGCCGTGCCGTCGGCGAACGCCGCGCGGTAGGCGGGGTGCAGCGGCAGCAGTTCCAGGTGGTCCTCGCGCTTGTGGCCCACCGCGGCGAACGCGTCGTCCAGCAGTTCCGGCATCGTCAGCACGGTCGGGCCGGTGTCGATCCGGTGGCCGCCGACGTCGAGCCGGCCCGCGAGCCCGCCGGGGTGCGGCTGTCGTTCGACGACCGTCACCTCGTGTCCCGCGCCGCGCAGGTGCAGCGCCGCCGAGAGCCCCGAGAGTCCCGCGCCGACCACGACCACCCGGTCAGTGCGGCCTTTCACCACGTGCACCACTGCGTTCCCCTCAGGTCGTTCGCGTCACTGCACGGTCAGCGAGGCGCACAAGTTCGTGACGCACGTCGCTGGGAATGGCCGCGCGGTCCAGCGCCGCCATTCCGGACCCTGCCAGTTTCTCAATGTGCTTCTCCACGGCGCCGACGGCTCCGAGTTCCACGAGCAGCGCGCGCACGTCGTCGACGGTCCGGTCGCTGACGCTGCCGCTCTCCAGGCATCGGCGGAGCAACCGCTGCGCGGCGGGTTTGCCTTGTGCGCGTGACAGGGCGATGGACATCAACGGCGTCCGCTTGCCCTCCCTCAGGTCCTCCCCCACCGGCTTCCCGGTGACCGAGGAGTCACCGAACACGCCCATCAGGTCGTCCCTCAGCTGGAAGGCGACGCCGATGTCGTGCCCGTAGGCACGCAGGCAGTCCACGACGTCGTCGTCGGCTCCCGCGAGGGCGGCGCCGAGGTGCAGCGGCCGTTCCACCGTGTAGGCGGCGGTCTTCAGCGCCGCCACGCGGACGGCGTGCTCCAGCGACTCCTCGCGTCGTGCGACGGCGAGGAGGTCGAGGTGCTGTCCCATGATCATCTCGGTCCGCATCGCCTGCCACGGCCCCCAGACGCGGCTCAGCGACTCGGCGGACAGGCCGGCGGTCACCAGCGCGTCGTCCGCCCACGCGAGCGCGAGGTCGCCGACCAGGATCGCCGCGGAGTCGCCGTACTGACGGGCGCTCGCGGCCCACCGTTCACGCCGGTGCCGCGCCGCGAAGGACTCGTGCACCGACGGCTTGCCCCGCCTGGTCGCCGAACGGTCCATCACGTCGTCGTGCACGAGCGCACAGCATTGCAGCAGTTCGAGCGCCACCATCGCCTGCACCACGGCGTCGACCTGCGTCGAGCCGCCTCCCGCACGCCATCCCCACCAGGCGAACGTCGGCCTGATCCTCTTGCCACCGGCGAGGATCAGTTCCCGCAGCTCGGCGGCGAGCTCGGGAGCGAGGTCCTGCCTGGCGAGCAGGAAGTCGTGCAGTGCGCCGTCGAGCAGGACGCGGAAGTCGTCCACCTGCGACGTGCGAGCGTCCACGCTGGTCAGCAGCGACATCGGCGTTCCCCCGGGAGTGGGTCGGTGTTCGGCTTTTCGAGCTAAGCAGCGCGGCGGGGGCTCCGCATGATGAGCGCCGCCGTTGTGCGAAGGGCAACTCGCGGACTTAGCGTGGAGGAACCTCCTCCGCGAAAGGACAGCTGATGTCGGCTGAACGCGAACTGGACGCCGCGGGTGTCACCGCGCCGGCGTTGCGCGACGCGTACCGGCGCTGCCGTGAGCTCAACGCACAGCACGGCCGGACCTATTACCTGGCAACCAGGTTGCTCAGCGCGGAGCAACGGCCCGCCGTGCACGCGCTGTACGGGTTCGCCCGGTGGGTGGACGACGTGGTCGACGACCTCCACAGTGGACCGGACGAGAAGTCCGCCGAGCTCCTGGCGATCGACGGGCGGCTCCAGGCCGCGCTGAGGGACGGGGCGACGGACGACCCGGTGCTGGCGGCGCTCATCGACACCGTGCACCGCTACGACATCCCGGTTCGGCATTTCCAGGACTTCATGGAGTCGATGCGGATGGATCTCACCGTCACCGACTACCCCACTTTCGCCGACCTCGAACAGTACGTGCACGGATCCGCCGCGGTGATCGGCCTGCAGGTGCTCCCGGTGCTCGGCACCAGCGTGCCCCGCGAGGAGGCGGAGCCCGCGGCGGCCGCGCTCGGCGTCGCGTTCCAGCTCACCAACTTCATCCGCGACATAGGCGAGGACCTCGACCGCGGCCGGGTGTACCTGCCGGCCGACGAGCTCGCGGCGTTCGGCGTCGACCGGGAACGGCTGATGCGCGCGCGGGCGGAGGGCCGGGCCGACCAGCAGGTGCGGGCCGCGCTGCGCGACCAGGTGCGCAGGGCGCGCCAGGTCTACGAGCGGGCCTGGCCGGGCATCGGCATGCTCGCGCCGCGCTCCAGGCCGTGCGTGCTCACCGCCTACCGGCTCTACGGCCGGATCCTCGACCTCGTCGAGCACGCGGACTGCGACGTGCTGTCGCGCCGCGTGGTCGTGTCGAACGGCAGGCGCCTCGCCGTCGCCCTGCCCGCGCTGGCCAGGGCGGTGTTCGCCCGTGCGGCCTGAAGAGAGGAAGACCATGCGCGACCGGATCCCGCTGCGGGTCTACCACAGCCCGCCGTGGCGCGAGCAGCGGCCGACGTGGCAGGACGCCAAGCCCGCGCTGATCGAGTCGGCGCTCAAGCGCGCCACCGCGCGGCCGTCCGGCAACTGGTTCGTCGCCGGTGCGAGCCGCGACGTGGTGAAGGGCAAACCGTGCGGCCGCACCATCGCGGGTCAGGAGGTCGTGCTCTGGCGCGGGCCCCACGGTGTGCTCATGGCCGGTTCGGGCTCGTGTCCCCACCTCGGCGCCCCGCTGTGCGATGGCGCCGTGGCCGAGGGCAAGCTGATCTGCCGCTGGCACGGCCTCGCGCTCGACGGCACGCGGTTCGGAGCCTGGACGCCGTTCCCCGCGCACGACGACGGGGTGCTGGTGTGGGTCCGCCTCGACCAGGCAGGGGGCGAGGACCCCCTGCCCGCCCCGGTGCTGCCGGAGCGCCCGCCCGCGGGATCGATCGACGCGGTGGCCACGCTCGTCGGCCGCTGCGATCCCGAGGACGTGGTCGCGAACCGCCTCGACCCGTGGCACGGCGCGTGGTTCCACCCCTACTCGTTCGCGAACCTGCACGTGCTGGAGACCCCGGCCGAGGCGGACGACCGCTTCCTGGTGGAGGTGACGTTCCGGCTCGCCGGTCGCGTCGGCGTCCCGGTCATCGCCGCGTTCACCTGCCCGGAGCCGCGCACCGTCGTGATGCACATCGTCGAGGGCGAGGGTGAGGGCAGCGTCGTCGAGACGCACGCGACCCCGATCCGCGACGGCCGCACAGCGGTGGTGGAGGCGACCATCGCGCACTCGGACCGTCCCGGGTTCGCGCTGGCCAAGCCGGCGGCGGGAGCATTGCGGCCGATCATGCGCTGGGCGGCGGCACGGCTGTGGCGCGACGACCTCGCTTACGCCGAACGCCGGTACGAACTACGCCGGAAGGGTCGCTTTCCGGACTAGGCACCCCGAGTTGCGTCGTTTCTGAGTCGATTTTACGATGGTGTCCCCATCGAGGTCGACTCACCGGAGGACGTGCCCGTCATGCCTGAACTGTCCCGTCTGCCTCAGCCGGTCGTGGAATCGTGGGACTGGCAGCTGGCCGGTCTGTGCCGCGGCATGGACAGCGCCTACTTCTTCCACACGCCGAACGAACGAGGCTCCGCGCGAGACCAGCGCGAGGCCGCGGCCAAGGCCATCTGTCAGCGCTGCCCGGTCATGGAAAAATGTCGGTCGCACGCCCTGGAGGTCCACGAGACCTTCGGCATCTGGGGCGGACTCGGTGAAAGTGAGTTGAGGGCGATGCTCGCGAAGCGCGCACGTAGGACGTGACGTACACGCCACGCGCTGTGGCGGGCATGCTCGGCATCGCCCCCACCACGCTCAGGACCTGGGACCAGCGCTACGGCCTGGGGCCCTCCGTTCGCACCGACGGCGGCCACCGCCGTTACGAGGAAGCGGACATCGAGGTGTTGCGCCGGATGGTGGCGCTGACCGCACAGGGCGTGGCTGCGTCCGCCGCGGCGGTGCTGGCGCGCAAGCAGCCGGTGGCTCCGCCCAGCGGCCTGCGCACCCCGATCGACTCCGCGGAGGCCTTGACGGCACAACGGGGTTTCCTGGCCGCCGCGAAACGTCTCGACGAACCCGCGATGGCCGATCTGGCCGCGAAGCTCCTGGTCGCGCACGGCGTCGTGGCCGCGTGGGACGAGGTGTTCGTACCGGCGCTGGTCGAACTCGGCGAGCTGGTCGCCGCGAGCGGCCAGGGCGTGGAGATCGAGCACCTGGCGAGTGGATGCGTCCTGCACGCGCTGCGCGGGATCCCGCGCACGAGCAGTCCTGGGCCGCTGTCCGCGTTGCTGTCGTGCGCACCGGACGAGCAGCATTGGCTTCCCCTGGAAGCGCTCGGTGCGGCACTGTCCGAACAGGACCGCAGATGGGGCAACCTCGGCGCGAGGGTGCCCGCCGAGGCGTTGTGCGACGCGGTGGCGCGCTTGTGTCCTCAGGTCGTGCTGATCTGGGCGCACCGGCAGGACCTGGCGCTGCGCGTGCCTCTGGAAGATCTCGGCACGCGCTCGGGGGCGGTGATCGCGGTCGCCGGTTCCGGGTGGGACGGCGTGGCGCTGCCGTCGTTCGTGCACCGGCCGCAGTCCCTGGCCGAGGCGGTCGGGCTCGTGGTGGACCGTCAGTAGATCTCGCGGTCGCGTTCCCGCACCCGGACCTCGTCCAGGTCGGAGAGGCGCCGCAGCCCTTGCACTGCTCGCGCCATGCGGTGGTTGCCGCTCACCCGGTCCTCGTGCCGGTCCAGCCACGCCCAGTACCCCGCGGTGAACGGGCACGCGCGTTCTCCCGTGCGCCGCTTCGGGTCGAACCAGCACGTCGCGCAGTGGTCGGTCATGCGGTTGAGGTACGCGCCGCCGCTGAGGTAGGGCTTGGTCGCGATCACGCCGCCGTCCGCGTGCTGGCTCATGCCGATCACGTTCACCGGCATCACCCACGGGAAGCCGTCCACGAAGGACGTGACGAACCAGTCGTTGAGCGCGGCCGGGTCGTAGCCGCGTTGCAGCGCATGGTTTCCGAGCACCATCAACCGTTGGATGTGGTGCACCCAGCCGTGGTCGCGGACGCCTTCCAACGCGGTCCGCAGGCACGCCGCGCGCACTGTCGCCGGCCTCAGGTCCGCCCACCACGACGGCAGCTCGGTGGTGGCGCGGAAACCGTTGCGCCGCCGGTACTCCGGGCCCAGGTGCCAGTACAGGTGCCACACGTACTCACGCCAGCCGAGCACCTGCCGGACGAAGCCCTCCACGCTCGCCAGCGGTGCGTCGCCGGCGCGGTAGGCGTCCTCCGCCGCGTAGACGACCTCCAGCGGGTGCAGGAGCCCGTGGTTGAGCGGCACCGACAACAGCGAGTGCGCCATCGTCCAGTCCTTGGCCAGCACGGCGTCCTCGTGCGGACCGAAATGCGGCAGGCGGTCGCGGACGAAGACCTCCAGGGCGCTGAGCGCCTCCTCCCTCGTGATGGCGAAGCGGCGCGGGCCGTCCCTGCCCACCGCGGGCAGGTCCATCGCGTCGAGGTCCGCGCGCACCCGCGCGTCGATGTCGTCCTCTTCCGGCCACCAGGGAGCCGGAACGCCGAGCCGCCCGCGTTTCGGTGGTGGTTCGCGGTTCTCGGCGTCGAAGTTCCACCGGCCGCCCACCGGGACCTCGCCCTCCATCAGCACGTCGAACCGGGTGCGCTGGTAGTGGTAGAAGTCCTCCATCAGGAACCGCTCGCGCGTCCCCGCCCACGCGGAGAACTCGTCGCGGGACAACGCGAACGCGGGCGTGGGCAGCACCTCCACCCCGAGCTCGGTCAGCATCTCGAGCGCGGCGGCGGAACCCGGCTGGTAGGCGACCAGCGGCCGTCCCAGGTCGCGGATCGCCTCCCGGTAGGTGTTCCCGCGCACGAGGGTGATGCGATCGGGGAACTCGGCGGCGAGATGACGCATGCCGGACAGCACGAGGTGCAGCTTCTGCCGGTGGTACGGCTTGCGGCGCAGGGCCGCCGCCGACTCGATCAGCACGATCTCGTCGTGGCCGGAGTGGAACTGCGGTCCGAGCTGATCGCCGAACAGCAGCAGCGTCGTCACCGGTCACCGCGCAGGTCGGCCAGCACGGCGTGCGCGGCCCTGCGTCCCGAGTGCAATGCTCCCTGGATCGAGCTGGTGTCGCGATGGTCACCGCACACGTACCGGCGGCCGCCCGCGCGAACGGACTGCTTCAACCGGTGTGGCGCGGGCATCGCCGGGATCGCGTGCAGGATGTCGTAGCGCCGCAGCACCTCCCACCGGCTGGTGTCCGTGCCGTACAAGCGATTCAGGTGCGTGCGCACGGCCTGCTCATCTGCGTCGCAGAGCACCGAGGCCTGCACCAGTGGGGCGTGCGGCGAGTACGGGCGCGACACCTCCGACATCACCGCCGTGTTCACGACCGGGCCGCCGCCCGCGTCGACGACCAGGCAACCGTCGCGCAGCGGGGACCGCGGCGGGCGGAAGTACCACGTGGTCACGCCGTTCCAGCGGGGTTCGGCCAGCCCCGGCAGCAGGCGGGCCGCGGTCGTGCCGTCCGTCGCCACCACCACGGCGTCGGCGGCGATCCGGCCGCCCTCCTCCAGCTCCACGCCGGTGTCGTGCACGGCCCGCACGGCGGTTTCCAGCTGAACGACGTCCTTGGGCAGACGTTCCGCCATCGCCTTCGGCAACTCCCCCATGCCGAGCGCCGGCACCGCGGCACCGCCCTGGGCGAAACTGCGCCACACCAGGTGGAAAAATCGCGACGACGTGCTCAGTTCCGGTTCCAGGAACACACCGGACAGGAACGGACGGAACACCGCCTCGACCGCGCGGTCGGACACTCCGAGCCGCCGCAGCGCCTCGCGGGTCGTGCGGTCCGGCGCGGTGAGCAACGGCCGCACCGGCCCGAAGGCGTCCGGGCCCGAGAACCGGGCGATCGCCGCCACGTCCCGCACGCCCAGGACGTGCTGGCGCAGGAACCCGTCCCAGGCCGCCGGCCCGCTGCGCGGATCGGCGAGCAGGTCGTGCCTGCCGTCGTCGTGCACGAACACACCCGGCCTGAAGTGCCGCAACGGGAACGGGTCCAGGCCCAGCCGCGCCAGGTCGGGGTAGGCGGGCAGCATGATCTGGAAACCGCGGTCGAACCGCACGCCGTCTTCGACGTCGGTCCGCACCCGGCCGCCGACCTCGTCGCCCGCTTCGAGCACGGTGACCTCGACGCCCGCCGCCGCCAGTTCCAGCGCGGCGCTCAAGCCCGCCAGACCGGCTCCCACCACGACGATCACAGCGTCCTCCAGCGCCGGGCGGCCGCGCGCAGCAGCGGAACACGGCCCTCGGTCGGCACCGTCCACAGGTCGGTGCCCGCGACGCCCCAACGGCTGAGCAGGTGGTTGGCGGCCGCGAAACCGGTGGTGGCCGCGCGTTCCATGAGCGCGACCGGCAGGTCGATGCGCACGAGATCGCCCGCGACCACGAGGAAGTCGTCCGGTGTGGTGACGCCCGGCCGTCCGGAGTACCCGCCGGCCGGGAAGAGCGGGCAGTCCTCGCGCAGCTCGTGGCGTTCGTCGACCACTCCCGCCCGCTTGGTCTCCGGGTAGACCTCGGTGAGCTGTTCCCAGAGCCGGGCGCGTGCGTCCTGTTCGTCCACATCGGACGGCAGCGCGTAGCCGTGCAGCTCCACCACGGAGCCACCCGTGCGTGCGGCCCAGGCCCGTGCCTCGTGCTCGTAGTGGTTGAGCACGCTGATGTTGTCGAGCAGGTCGTGGCCGCCGGTGCCGAGGAAACCGGGCCGGTCCGCGTCCACCGGCGTGTCCAGCCAGTACCTCGACACGAGGAACCGGGGTGCGGTGCGCAGCGCGCCGACCTTCTCGCGCCACGCGGTGTCGCCGAGCGCGGGCGAGTCGCCGACGAGGGCCCGCAGGCCGGGGACGTCCGCGGCGAGCACCACGGCGTCCGCCTCGATCGCCCCGTCGCCGATGGTGACGCTGAACCGCTTGTGCTCACCCGGCAACACGGACCTGACCTCGGTGCCGGTGCACACCGTCGCCCCCAGCAGGGCGAGGTGGCGCCGGAGCGGTTCCCACAGGCCGTGCGGGAACGGGTCCGCGGCCACGTCGAACAGCAACCCCTCGCTGGAACCGAGGAAGTAGATGTGGAACATCACCGCGAGTTCCGCGGCCGACATGCGGGTCGGGTGGGCGAAGAAGCTGCGGGAGAACACCTCGAAGGCGAGGGCGTGCGCGGCCTCCGGGAAGCGGATGCGCTCCAGGTAGGTCGCGGCGTCGATGCCGTCGAGCTCCTCGTACACCCGCGGCACCGACACGTCGAGCAACGACAGCGCGGCCCGCGCGTTGACGTCGGGCAGGTCGCGCCACCGGAACGTGGGGCTGCTGCGCAGGAACGCGAGCGCGTTCCACGGCACGGCCTTCGGGAGGTTCGCGAAGCCGTCCCGGTGGCCCGAGGCGTGCTGCAACGGGTAGTCCGGCACCCCGACCAGGGCACGTCCGGACGGGTCGACGCGTTCGAGCAGGGACCGGAGGTTGTAGTACTGCCGGAAGAACGCGTGGAAGCCGCGCGTCATGGTGGCGTCGCTGCCGTCCGCGAGCCGGGTGCTCCAGCCGCCGACGCGTCCGCCCAGGTAGTCCTCCCGTTCGCACAGCACGACCTGCGCCCCGCGTTCGGCGAGCAGCGTCGCGGCGGACAGCCCGGCGATGCCCCCGCCCACCACGACCACGACGGGTGCGGTCCCGTCGAACTGCGCACGACCGGCCGGCGCCGGGATCCGCACGGCCTTGCGATCCCTCACCGCTGCTCCTGTTCCGGCGCGTGGCCGCGGAAGGTGTGCACCACACCGAGTTGCAGGCCCGGCAGCGGCGCGCTGCGCACGCCGATGAAGCCGTTGCGCCGCAACCTGTCCCGCAGTGCCGTCGCCCCGTCGAAGTCCATCACGCTGCGCCACAGGTAGGTGTAGAGCGAGCGGTCGCCGGTGACCAGCCACCCCGCCGGGACGATGAACCCGCACAGCAGCGTCCACACCGCCGTGCTCACCAGGGACTCGCGCACCGAGTACTCGTGCAGCACCAGCGTTCCGCCGGGTTTGAGCAGTTCCCTGATCCGGGTGAGCGTCGGGTCCGGCTCGGGCAGGTTGCGCACCAGGTACGCGGCGAACACCGCGTCGAACCGGCCCTCGTCCACGTCCTCGGCGCGGCTGTGCACGAACCTCACCGTGGAGGGCCAGCGCTTCTCCCGCGCCCGCGCGATCATGCCCGCCGAGGCGTCCACGGCGACGATCTCCACGCCGGGCGCGGCCGCGACCAGCGCGGCGGTGGAGGCGCCCGTGCCGCAGCCCAGGTCGAGCACCCGCATGCCGGGACGCAGGCCGAGCGCCAGCGCGGAACGGCGCAGCGCCTGGTGATAGCCGGGGTTGAGCCCGACGAGGAAGTCGTAACCACGGGCTGCCCGGTCGAACTTCCCCGGTACCTCAAGCTTGTTCACGTGCCGGCCTTCCCCGTTCCCACAACAACAACACGGCGGTGACCATGGCGAACCCGTAGAGGAAGTCCTCCACCGGGATGTCCCACGGCACTCGTACCCCGGTGATCGCCCAGTCCGCGTACAGCACGACGGGCGCGTCGAGCTTCGTCAGCCATCCGTCCACCGGCACCTGGAACCCGAGCACGATCGCCATCGTGATCCAGTACGCCGGACGCTTGAACAAACCCGTGCGCAGCAAGAAGAACTCCAGCAGCAGCACGACGACAACCGCCGCCATCGCGGCGAACGAGTACTCCTCAACCATCCCGCAACCAGCGTTCCGAATGTCCGCGGACGGCCTCGTAGGTCAGCACCGCGCAGAGCGGGATCGCCACGAAGAACAGAATCTCCTCGATCGGCAGCACCCCGCCGATCAACACCCCGGTCGTCGCCTCGGGGTGAAAGCTCCAATGCCCTCGCACGATCGCGACGACGTCCCAGACGGCGAGGACGAGCAGCACAGGCGCGATGGCGCGCACCAGATCCGGGCCACGGCGGTAGACGCCACGTCCCATCCACTCCAGCGGCAGCGTGATGAGCACGCACACACCCAGCACCATCAAGTATTCGTACTGGCTTCGCATCACCGACCTCCCACAACGACCGTATGGGCGGCGCGACAAGTCTGCACAACGGCGAGTCGTCCTCGGCAGAGCGTCAGGTCGGTTCCGCCTTGGAGATCGCGTAGTAGGCGTCCACGGTGTCGCCGTCGATGCCCACGTAGACGTCGATCCACGCCGCCGCGGCGCGCACCAGCACCAGCACCGCGTCGAACTGCTGGTCCTCCGTCAACGTCCCCAGCACCAGGGCGACACGCCGGTCGTCACCGCACGCCAGTCCGCTCAACACCTCCGAGGCCACCTCGGCCGCCCGCCCGCAGGTCGCGTCACCTCGCGTCGCCGGCACGGAGATCGGAATGCGGACGGACGGTTCGAGCGAGCCGCGCGGAACACCGCGCAAAAGGATCGCCGCACACGTGTCGATCGCGACCACCCGAGTCCGCTCGTCCGACACCAGGCACCGCACGGCGTCGACGGACCACAGGTGATCGCGCCTGTTGACGGCGCCCACCGCGGCCAGGGTCAGCTCCCTGGCCTGCACTTCATCGAGTCGATGCATCGACTCCCGGTCTCCTTCGCGATCGGCCCCAACTGCGCCCCCGAACCTGAATTCTGTGTTGCTACAACCGCAACTCAGCCATGTTCAAACGACCCTGCCCGCGCTGCATGACGAGTGGCCCGCAGTTCACCCGTCCGCAGCAGCGCATCCGGTATCGCATCGTTTACGCCTGGCATCTCAGATGTTGCTAACATCCGAATGTCGACAACCTGGGAGTGATCACGATGGCGACCCGGCACCTCTACGTGGTGCGTCACGGCGCAGCGGACCCGTTCGGCGAACTCACCGGCACCGGCGAACGACAGGCGCACCTGCTGGGCGAGCGCCTGTCCCGGTCGCCGATCGACACCGTCCTGCACTCGCCCCTGGCCAGGGCGACGAGCACAGCTCAGATCCTGGGCGAGCACCTGCCGGCCGTCCCCGTCACCGAGGCGCCCGAACTGGTCGACCACGTACCGCACGTACCGGCCGATCCCCCGCCCGCGTGGGCAGGCTTCTTCGACGGCTACGACGCGGCGGAAGCAGCCGCGGGCGCAAACCTCGCGGAGGCCTTGACCGCCCGGTTCGCCCGCCCAGCCGACACCGAGTCCCACGAGGTCCTGGTCACGCACGCCTACCAGGTCGCCTGGCTGGTGCGCCACGCCCTCGGCGCACCGCCGGACCGGTGGCTGGCGATGAGCTGCGGCAACACCGCACTGACTGTTCTCCAGTTCCGCGACGGCACGCCACCTGCCTTGCTGCTGTACAACGACATGAGCCACCTGCCGGAGGACCTGCGCTGGACGGGTTTCGGTCCGGGCACCCGACCTTGAGCCGCCTCACCGCCGCCAGCGCTGTGACCCGTGGGGTTTACTCGGCATCGCAGGTCGTGGCCTCGAATCCGGTCGGTTCGGTAGACGTCGTGCCGGCATTCTCGCTCTTCTCACCCGTCCCAACGGAGGCGTAGCGCCGCCGTTGAAGCTCATCGCGTTCAACGTCCGGAATGGTCATCGACTCGGCGAGCACGGCGGCGAGCGCGTCCACGTGACTGTTGTCGACGTCGGCGTGGAAGAGCCACCGGATGTTCTCGTCGCGCGTGATGAGATCGATCACCAAGCGCGAACCGCTGTCCGGTGCGGTTGGTGCTCGGACGTAGCGCACCTGGTCGATCGGGATGTCCTGGTGGATCTCGGCCTGCTCGAGGAACGTGTTCGTCGTGGCCAGGATGATGCGGCGATCCGTGACGGCGACCAGTGTCCTGTCCGTGGTCTTGTCCATCGCTGCCGCCAGCATCCCCCTCGCTCCGCCGACGATCGCGGAAATGGGACCGTCGTCGAGCTGCTCGGGGAAACCGAGGGCACGCAGGACCTCACCGTCCTCGAAGAGCCACCGCAGAACGCGGAGGTACGGCTCTGAGTCCAGCGACGCGGGTCCGCAGACGACGCCAGGGGCCTCGAGCGGAGGGACCGGCGGACGGAGAGCGTCGGCAAGAGGCTCGATCGCCTCCAGAAGCCGGGCGGAGATGTCGCGGGCCGCCTTCACGTCCTTCCGCTTCCCCGACAGCGGCCACGCGTCGGGATCGCGGAGCTCGACCGTGAGCCGAAGCTCCCGAACCAGCGCATCGACGAGGCCCGTCATTTCGGCGAGGGTCGAGTCGAACTCCGCGCGGGTGTCGCGGGCGATGACCTCCGCGTACTGCGCCTCGGCTGCGTCTGCGCGTCCAGCCGCTCTCGCCCTCGCGGCACGCAGCGCGTGATACCCCGTCCACGCGTTGAGGGAGGACAGCAGGGCACGGACGTCGAAGGCGATGACCTGGGCGTTGGTCTGCAGGTACTCGCGGTGGCCGCGTGCGTCGGCCCGGCTGATCTGCTTGACGTGGTCGCGGACGTTCCCCTGGTAGAGCTCGAGCTGCTTCTGCAGCAACGCTCCGCTGCCCGCGACGTCCTCCCACAACGAGGTCGGCACCGACTCGATCTCCCGGGCCTGCTCGACCGCGCGATCGACAGCGGCGACGAGCCCCGTCAGCTCGGCCCACTGATCCTTGCGGACGGTGGTCAGGACCTGGTTCGTCACCGCGAGATTGGTCCTGACGAGACCCGAGACCTCGTTCAGCATCATCTGCAACGCGACCATGGCCAGCGCCGGCCCGACCGAGGCCGCGATCGGCGCCTTGCTCACCGCGGTCACCGGGTAGAAGCGGGCCTGGTGCACGATGCCGCCTGAACTCATGACAGTTCCGAGGTTCCCGCCGTCCTTCACCGCGAGCGTCGCGCCGCTCCTCAGCAAGGCCTGTGCGGTGTCGCCGATCCGGTAGAGCCCCTGCACGCCGGCGAACGCGTTCCCGAGATCGCCGGCCACGGTCGCCGCGTTCCCGATCGAGGCGAGGATCGCTGAGATCTGCTTGCGGTCGGCAGCCGGCACGATGCCGAAGTCGATCAGATCGGGCTTCAGGTCCGGCGGGACCTCACCGGCCACGACAGCCACCCCGGGGAGCACCTCCACCAGGACCGTCGAGCCGCTCTCCTCGGGCTGGGCGATCTCCATCGAGTCCAAAGGGTCCTGCATGCGATCTTCTCCTGACAGGCGCGCAACGGCTGGACCTCGTCCGCGTTGATCGCCGAGGCTCATGACACTCGCTGAAAGCAGATCGACACACTCCTCACGATCGTTACGCAGTGCCCGCAACCGCATGAGTCCACTGTGGACGACCGCGCCGATCCGAACCGGACGCACTGACGTCCCGGATCGGTGTGCTCACAGGGTGATCGTGCAGGTGAGTCGGAATCAGGAGTAGATGCCGTTCGCCAACCGGACGACCGTGCACACGGCTACCGAAACTTCTGCCGGAGGCGGCAGCGCTTCCCGGCACTGGCCTGCTCTCTCGATCGGTTCGTCGATCAGATAGCGCGTCCGATCGAGGCCGGACCGCCGGGGAACGGGTGCGCTGGCCACAACCACCGCCTCACCACACGCTTCCAGCGAACGCATGGCCGCGACGCCGACCGTGTGGCCTCTCAGATCGATGCTCTTCGCGAAACGCTCCTCTTTCAGCCTTGCGCATTCATCAGCGTCGACCCCGTCCAAGACGGCTTCCGCCGACAGGCTGGAAATCGGCCCCGCCGCGTGTGCGACAGCGGCCTTGGCGATCTTGACAGGGTCCTTCGTGGTCACCGAGGCGGTCGCCGCACCGGTGACCAGCACAGACCCGTCGGAACGCAGGAGGAACGCGACATGCCGGTATCCGATCTTGGACCCGAGGAGGGAGACCGCGGTATCCGTGATCGGACTGTCGCGCGGCAACGTGTACAGCTCGAACTCCAGATTCACGCCGGCGGCACTCATGCCTTTGGCGACCTCGTCGAACGTTCCGGAGGACATGGTCGAGAACTCGCCGAGGACGGGCACGCGCGAAGGGTATCCGCCCCTCACGTGCGGTGAGCGCACCTTCTCCGCCTCTGTCTCGGAAACAGCACCGCCCAGCTTCGCCGCCACGTCGGCAGCGTCGAGCTTCGCCGCGCACGGCGACTCCCCGTCCGCGGCGACGACGGTGAACAGGCCGGAGTCCGCGTGCGGCAGACCGGTCGTGGCGCACGCCTTCGGCTGGGTCAAATCGACGACCACGACCGCGGACACCACCGTGGCAGCGGCGAGCCACAGAGCGGCAGCACGGACGACCGGACGCCCCGACCGCAGGTTCTTGCCTCGCACGACGAGGCGTTCCTGCAGTGCTACGTGCCAGAACTCGTATCCGGCGACGCCCGCCCGCAGCAACCCCTTGTCACGAGCGTCTCCCAGGAACAGCTCCAGTCGCAACGGCAGCTGGCCGGTCGCCCAGAGCAGCACCTTGGCCACCACGTACCGGGGCCAGCGGCTCGTGAGCAGCACCGCGGCCGTAAGCACAACCGCTCCCGCCACGATGAACACGACGATCGCCATCACGGGCGTCGAGTCCAGTTTCTCCATCTCGGTGGAGATGGCGGTGATGGTGACGGGCTTGCCCAGCGTGGCGGCGGTGCGCTGGCCCACGTGCAGGCTGATGACCTCCGTGACCTTCCACAGTGCCGCGCTGAGCGTGCTGACGACCACCAGCGTGGTGCCTGCACCGAACAGGGTCGCTCGTCGTTCGCGTCGCAGAACGTCGACCGGCTCCGCACGGCCGACGACCGCGGCTCGGGCGATCAGGTGGCGGTGGAGTCCGACCGCCAGAGCGCACAGGGCCGCCAGTGCCCCTGCCAGACACACGAAAGACACCGCTCCGACGACGAACTTGCCCGTGTCCTTCCCACTTCCCGCAGCCAAGCCGATGACGAGAATCATCGCCGCGGGTACCAGGACGAGCAACGCCCCGTCGCGCGCGCCGTGCCGGAAGCCCGGACTCGCCCGGCCCGCCCGGCGACCCAGGCCGAGGAACCACAGGACGGTGCAGACGAGGCCGAAAACGCCTGCCGAGATGAACGGCGAGTTCACCACCTCGGTCGGATCGTCGACCTCCAGCGGGGCGAGCACCGCGGCCAGCACCCCGGCGCCGGCCAGGCCGACGAGCGCGCCCGTCCAGGGCGACAGGACGCGGTTGGGCAGTGCCCACCAGTTCAGCTCCCGCTCGGCGTGCTCGTGCAGGTAACGGGCGAGGTAGGTCAGGTAGCGGCGGGCCCTGCGCGAGGTCCATCCCCTGCCCTGCTCCGGATAGACCGAGTCGATCAGCACGTCGACCAGGCGGTCCCGCACGTCGTTGCCGCTGGTGAGGGTGAGCAGGTCGGCCGGGTTCCGGCCGGCGTAGGCCTTGGTGAACAACGAGAGCATCAGCGGCGTCGACAAAGCGATGCCGAGCGGGCACGCCGGGTCCGTCGCGATGGCCTCCGCGACCGGCGCCCACAGGGGCTCTGTCCGGAGACGGCGCGAGATCTGGCCCGGCATCAGCGGCAGGATCTCGAACACCGGGGACTGGCTCAGCGCGGGCGCCCCCGCGGCGATGCCCTCCGCGTACTCGACCGACCGGCAGGTGAGCAGGATGCGACGGTTCCCGGCAAGCGTGTCGTTGATGCGGCTCAGCGCACGGCGGCGCAGATGCTCAGGCAGTTCATCGAGCCCGTCGAGGACGGGGAAGATCACGTTCTTGTCCAGAAGGGCCTTCGGGATGCGTTCGGCTCCGGCGTAGTGGGCGGCCGCCAGCGCGCGCACGATGAACGTGTCGAGGTCGTCCTCGACCGGGTCCCACGCCGACAGCGACAGCAGCACGGGCACCTTGTCGTCGGCCGCCTCCTCGCTCAGCAGGCCGACGACCAGCGAGATGGCCAGGAACGTCTTGCCGCCGCCAGGTTCGCCGAGCAGCACGGCGCGCTGTGCGGGCAGGGCGCGGAAGGCTCTCGCCACGTCCAGGACTGCCTGTTCCGGGTTGCCGGTGACGACGCGGCGTGGCTGGTCCGAAGGGGCGACCTGCCGCCACTGCACCGGCAACGTGTCCATGGCACCGGACCGCTGACGCCGCGTGGCGAGCTCCGGCCTCCACCGCTTCAGCAACTCTTCAGCGAGCTTGACTCCTTCCGCCTCGGTGTCCACGGGCATCCGGCGGGCATCGAGGTAGCGCGACAGCGCGGCACCAGCCCCCACCAACGCGAGAAGGCCGCTCAGCACGCCGGCAAGCGCGTTGTTGGTCTCCAATGGTGATCTCAGGATCGTGTACGCGACGCCGGCGGCCACCAGGACGATTGCTGCGTATCTGCCGCGGCGGGAAGGAAGGAGCACACGTGATCATCGCCGCTGGACCGGCCGCGTTACCTTGTCCCGCAACGCAATCACGTGGAATAGCGTCCTGCGCCCGCTAGGAGATCTTGCGGCGGTAGGTCATCGTGGCGAGAACGTACGCGACGACGAGGATGCCCACGCACCAGGCGAGTGCGATCCAGATGTCGCTACCGACCGGCTGCTGCGTGTACAGGGCGCGGATGGCGTTGACGATGGACGTCACCGGCTGGTTCTCAGCGAAGGCTCGTACCGGGCCGGGCATGGTGTCGGTGGGTACGAAGGCCGAGCTGAGGAACGGCAGGAAGATCAGCGGGTAGGAGAACGCGCTCGCGCCGTCCACGGACTTCGCGGTGAGACCGGGGATGACGGCGAGCCACGTCAACGCCAGGGTGAACAGGATCAGGATGCCGGTGACCGCGAGCCACGCCAGTGGTCCCGCCCCCGAGCGGAAGCCCATGAGCAGAGCGACGAGCACGACGACCACGAGCGAGAGCAGGTTGGCGACCAGCGAGGTCAGCACGTGCGCCCACAGCACCGACGACCGCGCGATCGGCATGGACTGGAACCGCTCGAAGATGCCGCTCTGCATGTCCATGAACAGCCGGAACGCGGTGTAAGCGATGCCGGAGGCGACCGTGATCAGCAGGATGCCGGGCAGCAGGTAGTTCACGTACGAGCCGGACCCGGTCTGGATCGCGCCACCGAACACGTAGACGAACATCAGCATCATGGCGATCGGCGTGATGACGGTCGTGAGGATGGTGTCCAGACTGCGCGTGATGTGACTCAGGGACCGTCCCAACAGGACGATCGTGTCAACGAAGAAGTGCTTGGTCATCATCGCTCCTCACTCGACGTCGTGTCCTTGCGAGCACCGACCAGTGCGAGGAAGACTTCCTCGAGCGTCGGTTGTTTCTCGACGTATTCGAGCTTGGCCGGCGGGAGCAGCTGCTTGAGCTCGGCGAGGGTGCCGTTCACGATGATCCGGCCCTCGTGCAGGATCGCGATCCGGTCGGCGAGTTGCTCGGCCTCGTCCAGGTACTGCGTCGTGAGCAGCACCGTCGTGCCCTGGCCGGCGAGCTCCCGGACGGCCTGCCACACCTCGAGGCGTCCTTCGGGGTCGAGCCCGGTCGTCGGCTCGTCGAGGAAGATGACCGGCGGGTTCCCGACGAGGCTCATCGCGATGTCGAGGCGGCGGCGCATGCCGCCCGAGTAGGTCGACACCCTCCGCGCGCCCGCGTCGGTCAGCGAGAACCGGGCCAGCAGATCGTCCGCGATCTTGCCGGGGCCTTCGAGGTGCCGCAGCCGGGCGACGAGCACGAGGTTCTCCCTGCCGGTGAGGATCTCGTCGACGGCGGCGAACTGTCCGGTGAGGCTGATGGACTCCCGCACGTTCGCGGCCTGCGTGGTGACGTCGAAGCCGTTGACGCCGGCGGTCCCCGCGTCGGCTTTCAGCAGTGTGGAGAGGATCTTCACGACGGTGGTCTTGCCTGCGCCGTTCGAGCCGAGCAGCGCGAAGATGCTGCCCCGAGCCACGTCGAAGTCCACGCCGCGCAGCACCTTCAGCGTCTTGTACGACTTCTCCAGGCCTTGCACTTGGATTGCGGGTGGTGTCGTCATCGGACGCTCCTGAGTGGATGGTGGGTCAGGCCCAGGTGACCGGAAGTTCGTGAACGCCGTAGATGTGCATGTCGGTCCTGAGCTTCACGTCGCCGGCGGGAACGGCGAGCTGCAAGGCCGGGAAGCGGCGCAGCAGCCCCTCGAAGCCGGCGCGCATCTCGATGCGGGCCAGCTGCTGGCCGAGGCACTGGTGGATGCCGTGCCCGAAGGCGACCTGACCGCGGACCTTGCGGTGCACGTCCAGAACATCCGGGTTCTCGAACCGTTGCGGGTCGCGGTTGGCGGCCAGCAGCGAGACGACGACGGTGGAGCCGGCGGGGATGATTTCGCCGCCGAGCTCGATGTCCTCCGTGGCGTAGCGGTAGAAGATGTCGGCCACGGACAGGTAGCGCATGAGCTCCTCGACGGCGTCGGGGAGCAGATCCGGGTTCTCGCGCAGCTCCGCCATTTCCGCAGGGTGCTCCAGGAGGGCGAACGTCCCCAGCGCCAGCATGTTCGCGGTGGTCTCGTGCCCCGCGAGCAGCAGCAGGAAAGCCATCCCGGACAGTTCCTCGATGGTGAGGTCCTCGTCGCGAGCCAGGTCGGACAGGATGTCCTCACCGGGGTCGGCGCGCTTGCCCATGACCAGTTCGGCGAGGTAGCCGAACATGGCACCGACCGCGGCCATCTTGTCCTCGAGCGTGATGTCCCGTTCCATGAACTTCGAGGAGTTCGACTGGAAGGTCTCGCGGTCCGCGTAGGGGACGCCGAGCAGCTCGCAGATCACCAGTGACGGCACCGGCAACGCGAACTCGCGCACCAGGTCGACCGGCGGGGTCAGGCGAGCCAGCTCGTCCAGCTGCTGTTCGGTGATCGCGATGATGCCCTCTTCGAGCTGCTTCATCCGCTTGACCGTGAACGCGCCGGTCAGCTTGCGGCGCAACCGGGTGTGGTCCGGCGGGTCCATGCTGATGAACAGGCCCGGCGTCTGCGGGGACGGTTCGGTGGCCCCCGGCATGCCGGGGGTCTCGAACGGCACGTGGATGACGCCGATGTCCTGGCGATTGCTGAACCTGGTGTCGGCCATGACCTGGCGCACCACGTCGTAGCCGGTGATCAGCCAGCCCTCGTGGCCGTCCGGGAAGACCATGGGGCTGACCGGGCGCACTTCACGCAACCCGGTGATCTGGCTGGGCGGGTCGAACGGGCCCGCGTCGCGCTCCATCGGCAGGCCCTGCGGCACGGAAACCGTCTGGCTCATCGGAATTCCCCTCGTGATGGTGTGTTGCCACCACGGTCGCCGATGAGCCGGACACGGGACTGTCACGGCGCTGACACGGGCCGTGCCCGCGTCAGCCCGGCATGTCAGGGAGCGAGTGCGACCGCCACGAGGTCGCTCCAGCTCGTCTCCGCACCCACTCGAGCGGCCTCGTCGAACGCCGCGTTGCCGAGGTGGCTTCGTGTTGCCCGCTCGATCCGGTCCACGTCGAGGTGTGAACGATCCGGTAGTCCGCGCACGGCGGTGCTCGCCGCGAGCAGCTGGGCGGCCTGCTCGTGCTGGTCGCGGCGCAGTGCCAGGTCCGCGACCGCGACGAGCACATGCGCGATCGTGGGCGCGTACCCCACCTCGGCCGCCGCCTGGTACGCGCCGACGAGGAAGTCCCTGGCCTCGCCGAGATCGTCGGTCAGGTAGCCGAGCAGTACGTGTGTCGCGGCGCGGATACTCACCTGCCTCGCGTCGGTGCCCCACACGGCGGTCGCGACACCGAGCTGTTCGTACGCCGTGTCGGCATCGCCGTTCCACCGCGCGAGGTCCGCCTTCGCAAGGGCCAGCATGGCGAGCGCATCCGGCCAGGTGACGCCTTTCGCACACCGCTCGGCCTCGGCCATGGCGGCCGCGCTCGCGTCCTTGTCGCCCATCAGCCAGTACAGCTGAGCTTGCCGCGCGCGCATCCGGATGACGTCGTCGACGGCACCGATCTCGGTGACGACCGCGATCGCCTCTTCGTAGTGATCGCACGCCTCAGCGAACTCTCCGCGCGTGGCGATCCGGTCCGCCAGCTCGGTCAGGGCGAACGAGATCCCGAACCGTTCGCCGAGCACCCGGAACTCGACGAGCGCCTCCTCCAGGAACTGATCTGCCTCCGGCCCGGCTTGGCCGACTGCGATCCGCATCTTCCCGAGGTGCAGCCGGCCTATCGCACGCACCCAGGGATCCTCGCTGTCCAGCGCCACTTCCCACGCGGACGGAGTCCTGTCCGGCTCCCGCAACATGCGTTCCAGCGAGGCGACCAGCCCCAGCATCGGGGGGCGAACCTGAAGACGCTGGTAGAGCTCGTAGGTCCGGTGGATCCACTCCGCCGCATGGCGTTCGTCACCCAGCCCGGAACTCACGAACGTCACGACGAGGCCGTACACCCAGGCCCGGATGTCGTCGGGGACCTCGCCCGGCGTCTCGGTGGCCGCGAGGATCAGCTCCAAGCCCTCGGCCTTGTGCCCGACGAGCCACCAGTACCAGCCGGCGCCCGCCGCCAGCCGCATCGCCGCATGCGCTTCACCGGCTGCGAGCGCACCACGCATCGCGGCACTGATGTTGTCGTGCTCGGCACTCAGTGCGGCGAGCCAGGTCAGCTGTTCGGCGCGGAGCAGGTGCGGTGCCGCTGTTTCGGCGAGTTCGGTGAAGAAGGCGAGGTGCGCTTGGCGAGCCAGCTCCGACTCCCCTGCCTCGGTGAGCCGGTGCGCGGCGTACTCCTTGATCGTGCCGAGCATCCGGTACCGCGGTGCGCCCTCGTCACCGACGACCAGCAGCGACTTCTCGGTCAGCGAGGTGAGCAGGTCCAGGACCTCGTACTCCTCGACAGCCTCATCCGCGCAGACCCGCTCGGCCGCTTCCAGGCCGGCACCGCCGGCGAACACCGAGAGCCTGCGCAGCACCACCCGTTCGGCGGCGGTCAGCAGCTCCCAGCTCCAGTCGACCATCGCGCGCAACGTCCGGTGGCGGGGCAACGCGGTGCGGCTGCCTCCGGTCAGCAGGCGGAACCGGTCGTCGAGCCGTGTGGCCAGCTGGTCGATGGGCATGGTGCGCAACCTGGCCGCGGCCAGTTCGATCGCGAGCGGCATCCCGTCCAGCGCCCGGCAGACGCGCGTCATCGTCGCCAACGTACCGGCGTCGACCACGAGGTCGGTGCGCACGGCGGCCGCTCGTTCCCGCAGCAGTTGAACTGCCGCCGACAGGTCCAGCGGTCCGACCGACCACAACGCCTCGCCGGTGATGCCGAGCGGCTCGCGGCTGGTCGCCAGGATTCGCAGCCGCCGGCACTCCCCCAGCAGCCGATGAGCGAACGCCGCCGCCGACTCGATCACGTGCTCGCAGTTGTCCAGCACGAGCAGCGCCTCGCGCTCGCGGATCGCGGAGATGAGCCGCTCCATCGGCTCCGCGCTCGTCGCTTCGCCGAGCAGCGCGTCCCGGAGGCTGAGCGCGGCGAGCGCCGGCTGCGCCACCGTGTTCTTCCCGCCCCCCTGCCCTTCGGGCCCACCCCCCTCACTCTCAGCGCCGATGGCGGCGAGCTCCACCAGCCACACCCCGTCCGGCAGGTCGCCGAGCAGCGTGCGCGCGGTCTCCGTTGCCAGCCTCGTCTTTCCCGACCCTCCCGGTCCGGTCAGGGTGGTGAGCCGATGGCCGGCGACCAGCTCGCGCACCGCGGTGACATCCGCGTCCTTGCCGATGTAGCTGGTCAGTTCGGCGCGCAGGTTGGTCTTGCGGTTCTCCTCACCGCGACCGACTTCGCCGCGCAGCAGTGCGACGTGCAGCGCGGACAACTCCGGTGAGGGATCGACGCCCAGCTCGTCGGCCAGCGCTTCCCTCGTGCGCTGGTACGCGTGCAGCGCCTCGCTGTTGCGGCCGGCCGCGACGAGTGCGCGCATCAGCGCGGCGACGAGTTTCTCCCGCACGGGATGCGCGGCCACCAGGTCGGTCAGTTCCGTGACCAGCTCCGCGCCTCGGCCGAGGCTGATCTCCGCGGCGAACCGGTCCTCCACGGCGGCAAGGCGCAGCCCTTCGAGCCGGGTGGCCGCGGCGTCGAATGCGGCGCTCTCCTGCAAACCGACGTCCTGCAGGGCCGGGCCACGCCACAACTCGAGAGCATCACGCAGCCGCTGGACCCGCAGCGATCCCTCGTCGGCACGAGCACGGGCGCCGAGGCGTTCGAACCGCACCGCGTCCACAGCATCGGGATCCACCGCCAGGCGGTACCCGTCCGTCATCCCTTCGACCAACGGATCCGGCAGCGCCTTGCGCAGCCGGGAAACCAAGCGTTGCAAGGCGTTCGCCGAATCGGCAGGCGGGTTCTCGCCCCAGATCCAGTCGACGAGCGTCGCTTTCGGGACCACGCGACCCGGTTGGAGCGCGAGGGCGATCAGCAGCGCACGCAGCCGTGCACCTGGCACGTCCGCGAGAGTGCCGTCGTCCGCACGAACCTCGAACGGTCCCAGAATCCCGATCTGCACCCGCCCGATCCTGCCACGGCCGACTGGCAGTGCCCTGACAGCGGACTCAGGCGGCAACGCGGCGGACGACGATGTCGTCGAGCCGGGTGCGGGCGTAAACCTCGACCTCGGGGTTGTCCTGCGTGAACACCGTGCTGCGCACCAGACCCTTCGTGCTCTTCGCGTCGACCTCGGCGGAGGTGCCCTCGCTGACACCGATCTCGATGCCACCGGAGGCGTTCATCGCCTCCACCCGGCCACGCGTGACCCGTCCGATCCGGATCGGACAGCCGGCCGCCTTGGCGACGACGCCGCCGTCGGCCCGGCCGATGTCGAAGCTGCCGTTCGAGCCGCCCAGATCGACGTCCGAGCGGGCATGGCCGATCCAGACCTTCCCGGTCGTGCCCCGGTACCTGACGACGCCTTCGACCTCACCGATCCGCACACCGGCCGAGCTGCCCTCGAGCACGGCGGACCCGGCGACGTGCCCGACCGCGAGCCCGCCCACCCCGAGGTTGCCCCGCAGCGCGGCGACGCGGTCGAGCTGGACCTGCCCCGACCCGATGTTGACCTCGCAGTCGCCGAGCACGCCGTCGGCCTGCACCTCCGTCCACGCCGTGTTCAGGATCAGACTGGACCCGGCCGGCAGTTCGATCGTGATGGCGACGGAGCCGTTCTGGTCCCCCGACTTGGTCGTCTTGACCGCCAGCACGCCGTCGGCGAAGTCGACCTTGGTCTTCTCGGCGACCTTCACGTCCTTGACGTTGGCGCTGTTGACGGGTTCGACCCGGACCACCGTGTCTGCCCGCTCACTGGCGGCGATCCGCACACGGGCGCCTGCGGTGGTCAGCGTGGCGGTGATCGGGTTCGGCGTGGTGAACGTGGACATCTCGTGTCTCCCCTTGTCGGCTTTCGTGGTTGTTGTGACCACGTTCGCCAACAGGCCGGACACAGGGCTGTCACGGCCCTGACACCGGCGACAGCACCGATGTCAGCCGCCATCGGATACCAGCGCTGCGAGACGCACGCCCCTCTAGCGCCGCCGAAGCACAGCGTGCGCGGCCTCGATGCGCTCGGCCTCGTCCCGCTCCGAGCGGTCCCCCGACACCTCGTCCGCCCACCCGAGCAACCGTCCCAGGTGCTCGTCCGCCCCTCCCGTGGCGATGCGCGGCGTGCCGAACACGACCTCGCCGCCGGTCCCGTCGATGGTGACCACTGCGCCCACACCGGCGGTGTGCCCGCCCAGCGCCACCGAGTCGATGCCCACGACGAGGTCGGCAACGCCCACCACGGCGGGTTTGCCCATCGAGCGGGCGACGACGGCCGCGTGGCTCGCCGGGCCGCCCCGGGCGGTGACGATGCCGGTGGCCGCGGCCAGGCCGCGGATGTCCTCCGGCGACGTCTCCGGACGCACCAGGACCACCGGGCCGTCGGCGGCCATGCGCACCGCCTCGTCGGCCGTGACCGCCACCCTGCCCGCCGCCACTCCGGGGCAGACGCCCAGTCCGCGCGCGATGACGTCGGCATCCGGAGCGATCCGGGGTACGCGGACGTGCCGGAGGTCGTGCGGTGTCACTCGCAGGAGTGCTTCGTCCCGGGCGATCGCGTGGGCGTCGGCCAGGTCGGTGGCCAGCCGGACGGCGGCGGCGCCGGTGAACCTGCCTCGCCGCACCTGCAGCAGCCACAACACACCCGACTCGAAGGTGAACTCGACGTAGCACGCGTCGCGGTAGTGCTGTTCGATGCGGCGCAGGGCGTCGAGAAGGTCCTGCCAGACCGCGGGTTCGCGGTCCGCGAGTGTGCGCAGGGGCAGGGTCAGCGACCGGCCCGAGACGACGTCGTCGCCCTGGTGTCCGAAGAGGACTTCACCGAATGGCACGTTCTCGCCCGTGCCGGGGTCGCGGCTGAACGCCACACCGGAGCCGCTGCGGTCGTCGCGGTCGCCGAACACCATCCGCTGCACGATCACGGCCGTGCCGAGGTCGTGTGGGATGCCGTGCAGGGTGCGGTAGGTGCGGGCGCGGGGCGTGTCCCACGACGAGAACACCGACTGCAGCGCCTCGTCCAGCGAGTCCGGCGTGGGGCGGAGGTTGAGGATCGTGTCCATCATGCCGGGCATCGACACGGCGGCCCCGGAGCGCACCGAGACCATCGACGGCCCCAGCGCCTCGACGGCGGAAGCCAGTTCGTCACCGAGACCGTCGGGAAGCCGGCCCGTGCGAAGGAAGACCCGGCACGCTTCGGTGGTGACGACGAAGCCGGCGGGCACCGGCAGGCCGAGGCGGTGCAGCAGCACGAGGCCGTGTGCCTTGCCGCCCACGACCTCCGGCGGTTCGCCGAGCGCGCCGGAGAGGTGCCTCACCCACCCCATCGCGCGATCCCCAGTGTGGCGAGCAGGTCCTCGTGCAGTTCCGCCCAGATCGCGTGGTACGAGTCGATGGTGTCGGCCAGGCGTTCCCGCTCCCCCGCCTGAGCGCGGTCCAGGGCTTCGGACAGGCGCGCGTCGTACCGGTCGAAGCGGGGCGCGGCGGCGGCCAGAGCGGCGATCACCACGACGGCACGGGCGTGGAAGTCGCTGAACAGGGCGAGAACCCGGGCGTCGTAGGCGGTGTCGCTGTGGTCGTTGACGGTCGTGACGCCGTCGGCGGACCGGATCTGCCACGCCGTGCACAGGTCGAGCAGTTCGGGGTTGAGCACGAGGAACGCGTCGAACGCCTCGGCCAGCGCGGGGCGGGTGCCGGCCGACTCCAGCTCGGCCTTGATCCGCGCCGCGTCGGCGGACCGGCCGGACTCCGTCAGCGCCCACCCGCCGAAACCCTTGTGGTGCGTGACGAGGCCCGCGACCGCCAGGTCGATCAGCTCGGACTCCACATCGGACTCTTCGAGCCCCGTGAACGACGCCACGCGGGTGAGTCCGGTGGTGCCGACGCAGCGCAACGCGTGCAGCACCGACAGATCGTTGCTCATGAGGTCGCCTCCCGCCGGCGCGCACCAGCCGCGTACCCGGCACCGCGGCCGTGGGCGCGCGCGACGATCACGCCGTCCCGCACGCTGATTGCGGACTCGGTGTCGTCGCCGGGATCGGTGAGGCCGATCGCCGACGCCACCAGCGCGTCGTCGTCGAGCACCAGCCGGACGTGCTGCCAGACCTCGGGCGCGAACACCCGCCTCAGACAACCGACGGCGTCCGTCACCCGGAGCCGGACGAGGCGCCCGGTCTCCTCCGGATCGCCGGTGACGACGGCCAGCGTGACCTGTTCGCCGGGCTTCGCGGACCGCACGGCTTCCTCGGCCGCGCCGAGACGCCCCGCGCCCAGCACCACCACCAGTCCGTTCGAGAGATCCACCCGTTCACCGCTGATCTGATCCACGAGCCCCTCGGGCGCGGTCCAGGCGTCCGCACATGTCCGCGCCGGGGCGACGTACGGCAGGTGCGGCGGCGCCCAGGTGTCCTCCAGGCCGATCTCGGCCAGGTGCCTGCACGCGTGCGCGACGTCGAACGGGTCACCGAACCCCGGCGACGTCTCGGCCCGGTGGCCGGCGCCGTCCAGCATCGTCAGCACCAGCTCCGCCAGCCGCACCCGCCGGGCCGGCGCGCCCCGTTCGAGGGCGATGGCCAGCAACAACGCCTCCAGCCGGGCGAGCTGCGCCAGCACGGCCGGACCGTGCGCGTCGTCGAAGACACCGTCCAGCGACCGCAACTGCAGCCGGCCGCCCGGCGCCGAGTCGCCCACCAGCGGCAGCCGTTCAAGCCAGACCCTCGCGAACACCCCGAGCGCGTCGACCCTCGACGTCGGCGACACCGTCGCCCGAGGTTCACCCGCGGAGGCCTTCTCGATCAGGTCGATCAGCACCGCCAGGTAGAGCGCGCGTTTGCTCGGGAAGTTCGAGTACACCGCCCCGCGCGTCAGCTCCGCCCGTTCGGCGATCCGGTCGACCTTCGCCGGCTGGAAACCGTGCTCGGCGAACTCCTCCCTAGCTGCCGCCAGCACCGCGGCACGCGTGCGCGCCTGCTGCTGCACCCGAGTCAGCCGAACCATCGCCACTCCCCGCCGAACGCAACTGAGATGTTCTGAACATCCAGATTACCTCAACATCCGATTGACAGCCGCAAGGCGTACAAGTACCTCCTCCACCCGCTGGACGGCCCAGGCAGCTACGAGCGCCGAGCCGCCCGTGCTGTCATGACGCTGGTCGAATCGACGCTGATGGGCATCGGCTAGAAGCGTCCATCGGCCTGCGTCACCGGATCATCACCGTCGGCGGATCAGGCCGATGTCGATCGCGGTCGCGACGGCGGCGGTGCGTGAGTCGACGCCGAGTTTGGTGTAGGAGCGGGCGAGGTGCGACTTCACGGTGCCTTCGGTCAGGTGCAGGCGCGCCGCGATGGCCCGGTTGGACAGCCCGTCGGCGACCAGGGCGAGCACTTCGATCTCCCGCCGTGTCAACGCGGCGTCGGGCATGCGCATCCGGTTCAGGAGCCGGTCGGCGACGGTGGGGGCCAGGGTGGTTCGCCCTGCTGCGGCAGTGCGGACTGCGGCGGCCAGGTCGTCGGGAGGGGCGTCCTTGAGGAGGTACCCGGTGGCGCCGGACTCGATGGCGGGCAGCGTGTCGGCATCGGTGTCGTAGGTGGTGACGATGAGAACGCGGGGCGCGCCGGGATGAGCGGTGATCGCGGCAGTCGCCTCGGCTCCGGTCATTCCGGGGCCGAACCGCAGGTCCATCAGGACGACGTCGATGTCGCCCTCGGTGGCGCGCGCCACGGCGGCTTCGGCGGTCGCGGCCTCGGCGACCACGACGAAGCCGGGCTCGGTCTCCAGCACGGCTCGCAGCCCTGCACGGACCACAGGATGGTCGTCGGCGAGCAGGAGACGGATCGGGGTGTCGGTCATGGAAGGACCTCGGGCTGCGTGTCGGTGGATCGCGGCAGGGGAAGCCGAGCGGCCACGGCGGTGCCGTGGCCGGGGGCCGACTCGACGGTGAGGGAGCCGCCCAGCGCGCGGGCGCGGGTGCGCATGGCAGCCAGGCCGAAGCCTCCCGCGCCGGGATCGGGAGCGGGAAGGCTTTCGGGGTCGAAGCCGGTTCCGTCGTCGACGACGCCGAGCGCGATCTCGTCGCCCAGGTGGCTCAGGGTGATCTCGACGGTGGTGGCGTTCGCGTGGCGGACGGTGTTCGCGATGGCGGCCTGGGCGATGCGCAGCAGGGCGACCTCGTGTGCCGTCGGCAGCGGGACCGGATCGCAGGTGAGGTGGACCCGCGCGGTGATGTGATGGCGGGCACCGGTGGTGGCGCACAAACGCTCCAGGGCGTCTGCCAGCGTGCTGTCGTCGAGGGCGGGTGGGGTGAGGGCGGCGACGAAACGGCGTGCTTCGGCGAGGTTGTCCGCTGCGGCCTGGCGGGCTTGGCCCACGTAGCGGGCGGCGTTGCCCGAGGTGTCGGGCAGCAACCGTTCTGTGGCGTGCAGCAGCAGCTGGATGCTGGACAGCCCTTGGGCGAGGGTGTCGTGGATCTCGCGGGCCAGGCGTTCCCGTTCGGCCAGCACCCCGGCGGTGTGCTGGGCGCGGGCCAGGTCGGCACGGGTCGCGGTGAGCTCCTCGATCAGGCGCCTGCGTTGCTCGCTCTCCCGGTAGAGCGCCTGGTAGCCCCAGACCACGGCGACCGCGACGGCGGCGCCGAGCATCGGGCCGATCGCGGTGACCGGGCTGAAGACGCCCTGGTGCGCGCCGAAGGCGATGACCGCGGCCAGCGCCGTGGCGATCACCGCGACCAGGCCGGCTCGGCGTGGCAGCAGGTGGAGCTGGAGGAAGTACAGGGGGAAGGCCACCCACACGGCGTCGGCGGTCAGCAGCACCAGGACCAGCCACATGGCGCTTACGGCGCCCAGCCATCCCGCGGCGGCAAGCCGAGACGTGCGGACACGGGGTAGCACCGGTCCAGCCGCGTACACCACCCCGCAGACCACCGCGACCGCGACGACCGCTGAGGCCTGCGGATCGCCCCCGGCCACGGCCCGTGCCACTGCCAGGACGAGCAACGCGATGAGCAGGAGGTGCAGGCACCAGGTCAGTACCCGGTTGGTCGGTGTCAGAGCGGGAGCGGCGGCGTTCACGGTGTGTCCAGGCTACGCGGGCCGCAGCGCAGTCACCTCTGTCGAAAGGTGGAGCCGGAGCGCTCTCTTCCGGCTCGTGAAGTGCCATCCCCGGCCAGATGCCGCGGCAGGGCGCTGACGGCGACCGTGGAACCGTACCGATCCCCGCTGGAAGGACAGATCGAGGTCTTGTTCGTCGCCTGGAGAGAACTCAGGTTCGCCAAGGGGCGTTTCGCCCTGATGGGAACCGTGATCGTGCTGATCACCCTGCTGGTCGGCCTGCTGTCCGGACTGACCGCCGGACTCGGCCGGCAGAACGTCTCCGCCATCACCGGCCTGCCCGCCGACAGGATCGTCTTCGCCGCACCCAGCGGTGATCAGGGGCTGTCCTACGCCAACTCCACCGTCACCGAGATGCAGTGGCGGCGATGGGCCACCACCCCCGGAGTCACCACCGTCGAGCCCCTGGGCATCACCACCACCAAGGCCACCGCAGGTGACCGGAGCACCGGTGTCTCGGTCTTCGGCGTCCGAAGCGGATCCCACCTCACCCCGGACAGCGGGAAGCTCACCGAGCACTCCGCGGTGCTGTCCGCCACGGCCGCCGCCGACCTGGGAATCCGGTCCGGTGGCAGCATCGTCCTGAGTGGACGGCAGCTGACCGTGGCCGCGGTGTCAGGCGACGCGTCCTTCAGCCACACCCCGGTCATCTGGACCACCCTCGACGTCTGGCGCGCAACGGCGCCGCCCGCCGGCACCGGCGGCGATCCGACCGCGACCGTGATCGCCCTCACCACCACCTCCGACGCCGATCTCGCCGCCGCCGACCAGGCTGCGGGAACCAGGACGGTCTCGAAGGACGACTCCTTGTCCGCGATCGGCTCCTACGCCTCCGAGAACGGCTCCCTGCAACTCATGCGCGGCTTCCTGTTCGCCATCTCCGCCCTGATCATCGGCGCGTTCTTCACCGTCTGGACCATCCAGCGCAGTGGTGACATCGCCGTCCTCAAGGCGCTCGGCGCCACCACGGCCGGGCTGCTCAAGGACGCGCTGGGCCAGGCCGTCGTCCTGCTCGCAGGCGGAACCCTCGTCGGAACCGGCCTCGCCGCCGGCCTCGGTGCCGCCATCTCCGGCTCCACCGTTCCCTTCGTGCTCACCCCCGCCACCGTGCTCGTCCCGGCCGCCGTGATGATCTTGCTCGGGGCACTGGGAGCCGCACTCGCGATCCGCCGCATCACCTCAGTCGACCCGCTGACCGCCTTGGGAAACACCCGATGAGCCTCACCCTGACCGACGTCACCCTCACCTACCCCGACGGTGGCTCCCGCCTCACCGCACTCGACCAGGTCACCCTGGACGTCCCCCGAGGAAGCCTGACCGCCGTGGTCGGCCCCTCCGGCTCCGGCAAGTCCAGCCTGCTCGCGGTCGCCGCCACCCTGATCACCCCCGACACCGGCACGGTCACCGTCGACGGCACCACGACCACCGGCATGACCCGCGGCGAACTCACCGATCTGCGCCGCCACAAGATCGGCATCGTCTTCCAGCAGCCCAACCTGCTGCCCGCCCTGTCCGCGTCCGAACAGCTCCAGGTCATGGCTCAGATCGACGGCCGCTCCCCGGTCAAGGCCCGCACCCGCGCGATGGAGTTGCTCGACGCCGTCGGCCTCGCACCACAGGCGCAGCGCCGCCCGCACCAACTCTCCGGCGGCCAGCGCCAGCGTGTGAACATCGCCCGCGCCCTGATGAACGACCCCGCTGTCCTGCTGGTCGACGAACCCACCAGCGCCCTCGACCACGACCGTGGAGCCGCCGTCATCGATCTCATCACCCGTCTCACCCACCACCAGGCCACCGCCACCGTCCTGGTCACCCACGACCGCGGCCACCTCACCGGCGTCGACCGGATCGCCGAAGTCCAAGATGGACGCCTCCGCCTCCTGTCCCGAGCCCGCTGAGGGCTGGGCCCGGACGTCGCCATCGAGGCCTGAAAAACGAAAGGCGCCGGGCTCGCCCGGCGCCTTTTCATGCCTACGGCCTTCTCCCCCAGCGGAAGTAGGCGAGCGGCCCGGCGAAGTTCACCAGGATCGCCAAGGCCCACCACGCTTTGCGGCCGCGCACGAACTCGCGGGGCCGCAAAGCGAGGTCCGTCCACGCCGCACCGGCGAGCGCGACCTGCACGGCGCCCATCGCGACGAAGACCTTCCGTTGTGCGTGTGTGAGATCACTCCATCGTCTGGCCATGATCAGATCCGTTCGGGCGTGGTGATGTGCACGTCGGTCACACCGGCGACCGCGCGGGCCAGCACCTCGGCCACGTGCCGGTCGGCCGGGTCGTTCATCTCGTCCACGATGGACACCCTGCCTCCGCTCACCTCGACCTGCCACCGGTGTGCGGCGCCGAGCACGCCGAGGCGATGGCGGATCTCCGCCTCGATGATCCAGTCCGCGCGGCTGATGGAGCGCAGCATGTCCCGCCGGGTCACGATGCCGGCGAGACGACCTTCGTGCACGACCGGCACGCTGCGCACACCGTGGTCGAGCATCAGGTCGGCGACCTCCGCCAGGTCGGTGTTCGGCGTGGCGGTCACCGTCGGCTTCGTCATCACCTGGGCCACCACGTCCCCTGGTGCGTGCCGGGGAACCACCGGTTCGCCGTGCACGAGCCGGCGGGGGTCCTGCGGCAGCCGGTCGCGCAGCAGTGCGGCCTCGTCCACGACACCGACGAAGGT
Source organism: Lentzea kristufekii (assembly GCF_033949925.1). Lineage (NCBI taxonomy): Bacteria > Bacillati > Actinomycetota > Actinomycetes > Pseudonocardiales > Pseudonocardiaceae > Lentzea > Lentzea kristufekii. The sequence continues at coordinate 48,781 of NZ_JAXAVV010000011.1, read as the reverse complement.
GCCCGTGGCGTCAACCACGGGCAGTGCGGTGAAACCGTGCTCGGCCAGCAGCCGGGCAGCGTCGCGAGCGCCTGTGTCCGGGCTGACCACCACGACTTCGGTCGTCATCACGTCTCGGGTCCTCATCAGTCGCTCTCCCTTCACCCGAAGATCTCGGTCTGGCGGGGGTGGGTCGTGTCGTTCCACTTCGGCTGCAACCGGTTCTGCACGTCCACGACACCCGGCAGGGCGCGCACGAGGTGGTCGGCGATGTCGACCTCGCTCTGGCGTTCGAGAGTTCCCTGCAGTGCCACGACGCCGTCGGTCACCTCCACGTCGATGGTGTCCGGGTCGACCCACAGAGTTCGGCCGAAGATCTCGTCGCGGATGGTCGTCCTCAGCTCGTCGTCTTCACGCAGGTAGAGTTTCAGCAGGTCACGTCGGGACAGCACACCGACGAGGGCGCCGTCGCCGTCCATCACGAAGAGCCTTCGGACGCCGGCCTCGGCGAGTTCCCCGGCGGCCGCACTGGCCGTGGTGTCCGGCGAGACGCTCCTGACCGGGCTGGTCATCACGTCCTTGGCGGTCAGTCCCGAGGCCTGTTCCCAGCGGTGCCTGGTAGCACGCCCGGCGAACAGACCTGGTGCTTCTCCGGTGCCGCCGCGGAACTCCTCCTTCGGCGTCAGGTCGGCTTCCGACACGACACCCACGGGGTAACCGCCGTCGAGCACGGGCAAGGCGCTGATCTTGTTGTCCTCCAGCAGTCGCACCAGCTCCTTGAACGAGCTCTCGATGTCCGCGCTGATCACCTCACGCGTCATCAGCGAGGAAACAGTCGGTTCACGCATGACACCCTCCGGCGATCCGTTCGTTCATGTGTGGTCCAGCGTTGTCGCGCGCGGGGCGTCCGGACACGTGCCAAAGGCGCCACCGCGCGGGACAGCGGTCCCGGTCGGCAGGGGACCTAGGCCCCTCACCCGCATCCGTCGACGCTGCGAGGTTTGAGCGTGGAACTCAGACCTGGAGGTGAACCCGGATGAACCGCGGTCAGCCGGACGAGAACACGCTGCGGGCGGCGGTGGCGCTCGCCTGCCGCGCGCCGTCGGTGCACAACTCACAGCCGTGGCGCTGGGAGCTCGGTGCGCACAGCCTGCACCTGTACGCCGATCGCGCGCGCAGCCTGCCGGCGGTGGACCCGCTGGGGGCGGACCTGATCATCAGCTGCGGGGCCGCGCTGCACCACCTGCGCGTGGGGCTGGCGGCACTCGGGTGGCGGGCGATCGTCCACCGGCTGCCGAATCCCGGACAGCCCGACCACCTCGCGGCGATCGAGTTCCAGGCCTCTGGCCCCACCGAGTCGCACGTCGCTCTCGCGGCGGCCATTCCCCGCAGGCGCACAGACCGCCGAGCCTTCTCGTCCTGGACGGTACCCCCGGGCATCACCGCGCAGCTCACGTCCTGTGCCCTGGCAGAAGGTGTTGAGGCGCAGGAGGTGCTGGGGCGTGCGCGCGACGAACTGCTCATGGCCATCGCCAAGGCCGCCGGCGCGCAGGAGACCGATCCGGGATACCGGGCCGAGATCCACGAGTGGACCGGTGTGTATCCCGGCGCCTCGGCGGGTGTGCCCGCAGCGAACATCCCGGCGGGCTCACGGCAGTACGGAAACCTCCACATGCGGGAGTTCGCACCCGGCGAGCTCGCGCAGACCGACCGGCTGCTGCTCAGCGAGGACGCCGGATCGCTGATCGTGCTCAGCACCTCGTCCGACGACAGCCTGTCCCGGCTGCGGGCGGGCGAAGCGACGAGCGCCGTCCTGCTCGAAGCCACATCGGCCGGGCTCGCGTCCTGCCCGCTGAGCCAGCCGCTCGAGGTCGTGGAGACCCGGGAACTGGTGCGCGACCGCGTTCTGGGCGGCTCGACCTGTCCGCAGCTGGTGATCCGGGTCGGCTGGGCCGGGTTCAACGCCGATCCACTGCCCGCCACGCCCCGCCGCCCCGTCATCGACGTCCTCACCCGACAGGAGCAGCCGTGAGCACCTACATCCGCGACTTCACCACGCTCGGCAAGAACGACACGGCGATCGCCGGCGGGAAGGGCGCGAACCTCGGTGAGTGCACCCGCGCGGGCCTCCCGGTGCCTCCCGGTTTCGTGGTGACCGCTGAAGCATTTCTCACGTCGATGAGCCAGGTCCGAGAGGACCTCGCCGCGGAGCTCGCGATCGCGCTCGACCACTCGGCGACGCCCGATCGGCTCGCCGAGTCGGCAGAGCGGATGCGTGAAGTGGTGCGCAAGGCCGGGATCTCCGACGACGTGCGGCACGCGGTGCTGCAGGCGTACCGCGAACTCGGTCAGGACGAGTCCGTGGCGGTCCGGTCCTCGGCCACCTCGGAGGACACCGCCGGCTCGTCGTTCGCGGGCATGAACAGCACGTTCACCAACACCCGAGGCGCCCACGCCGTGCTGGACCGGCTCCTGGACTGCTGGGTGTCGTTGTTCGGCACACGTTCGATCGCCTACCGCGCCGAACAGGGCATCACCGACGAGCCGGCGATCGCCGTCGTGGTGCAGAGGATGGTGAACTCCGAACGGTCCGGTGTCATGTTCACCGCCGATCCGTCGACCGGCGACCGCGACAAACTGCTCGTCGAGGCGTCGTTCGGACTCGGCGAGGTCGTCGTCAGCGGAGCGGTGGAGCCGGACACGTACGTGCTGCGCCGCAACGGTGACGACGTGTCTCTTGTGGACACCCGTGTCGGGCGGAAGACTCACAAGCTCGTCCGCGGCCCGGACGGCGCGGACCAGCGCATCGAGCTCGATGCCGAGGAATCTCACGCTCAGGTGCTCACCGAAGCCGAGGCAGTCGCGATCGGGCGGCTGGGGTTGCGCGTGCAGCGGCACTACGGCGAGCCGCAGGACACCGAGTGGGCGATCGCCGACGGCAAGACGTGGCTGGTGCAGTCGCGGCCGATCACCACGCTCCCGGACACCGCGCCGCTGTCCGACGGCCCGCTGGTCGCGGGGCTGGCCGCCTCCCCCGGCATCGCGTCCGGACGTGTCCGGGTCCTGAGCTCGCCCGACGAAGGTTCACGGTTGCGCGACGGCGAGGTGCTCGTCGCCGAGATGACCAACCCCGACTGGGTGCCGACCATGCGCCGGGCGTCCGCGGTCGTCACCGACGGCGGCGGCATCACCTGTCACGCCGCCATCGTCGCCCGTGAGCTGCGGGTGCCGTGCGTGGTCGGCACCGGTGCGGCCACCACGGTGCTGAAGGAGGGGCAGCAGGTCACGGTCGACGGCAGTGCGGGCGAGGTCCGCGCCGGTTCGGCACCGATCATCACCGCGCCGCGGATCGTCGCGCCCGTCATGCCGTCCACCGAGGCTCTGGGCACGCGGGTGTACGTGAACCTGGCGCTGCCCGAGCACGCCGCCGAGGTCGCCGCGATGCCCGTCGACGGTGTCGGGCTGCTGCGAGCGGAGTTCATGCTCACCGAAGCGCTCGGTGCGGAACACCCGCGCCGGTTCCTCGCCCAGCACGGAACCGAGGACTTCCTCAACGCCATGGCGTCGTCACTGCTGCAGATCACCCATGCGTTCGCACCGCGTCCCGTCATCTACCGGACGATGGACTTCCGCACCAACGAGTTCCGCGAGCTCAAGGGCGGCGACGAGTTCGAGAAGCACGAGCACAACCCGATGATCGGTTACCGCGGCTGCTACCGGTACGTCGACGACCCGATGCTGTTCGGTCTGGAGCTCGAAGCCCTTGCCCGCGTGCGAGAGCAGACGCCGAACCTGCACCTGATGATCCCGTTCGTGCGCACCAAATGGGAACTCGAAGCCTGCCTGGAGCAGATCGACCGCAGCCCGCTCGGCCGCCACCGCGGCCTGCACCGGTGGGTCATGGCCGAGGTTCCCTCGGTGGCGTACTGGATTCCCGAGTACGCGCGGTCCGGCATCGACGGCGTCTCCATCGGCAGCAACGACCTCACGCAGCTGATGCTCGGCGTCGACCGCGACTCCGAGCTGTGCGCGGATCTGTTCGACGAGTCCGATCCCTCCGTGCTCGACATGATCGGCCGCATCGTCGGTGCCGCCCGCGACGCCGGCATCACCTCATCGCTCTGCGGGCAGGCCCCGTCCAACAAACCCGAGTTCGCCGAAAAGCTCGTGGAATTCGGCATCACCTCCATCTCGGTGAACGTCGACGCCGTTCCGGCGGCCAGGGCGGCGATCGGATCCGCGGAACGCCGGCTGCTGCTGCGCCACGCCCGCTGAAAGCGCACAGCAGTGCAGGTGACAACAGGTTCGTCGACCTGCGGGCGCCATCCGCCGATGGTGCCCGCATCCCCGTCCACTTCCAGCAGGAGACCATCATGCCGGTTCGCGTAGCCATCAACGGATTCGGTCGCATCGGGCGGGACGTGCTGCGCGCCGCCATCGACCGCAACGACACGGCGATCGAGATCGTCGCCGTCAACGACATCACCACGCCGGAAACCCTGGCGCACCTTCTCGCCTACGACTCGACCTACGGGCCGTGGCGCAGGCACGTCTCCGCCGAGGGGAACACCATCACGGTGGACGACCACAGCATCCTGGTGACCAGCGAGGCAGATCCGAAGGAACTCAACTGGGGTCTGCTGGGCGTCGACATCGTCATCGAGGCCACGGGCCGGTTCCGCACCAGGGAGACGGCCGGCGTCCACATCGAACGCGGCGCGCGGAAAGTCCTGATCACCGCGCCGGGCAAGGACGTCGACGCCACCATCGTGCTGGGAGTCAACGACGACATCTACGAGCCGGGCTCCCACCACATCGTCTCGAACGCTTCCTGCACCACCAACTGCGCCGCCCCGATGGCCGCCGTGCTCGACGAAGCGTTCGGCATCGTCGAAGGCGTGATGACCACGATCCACAGCTACACGGGCGACCAGGCGTTGCTGGACAGGCCGCACAAGGACCTGCGGCGGGCACGCTCCGCGGCGGTGAACATCATCCCGACGTCCACCGGAGCGGCGCGTGCCATCGGGCAGGTCATCCCCTCGCTCGAGGGAAAGCTCGACGGGCTGGCGGTGCGGGTGCCGGTCGAGGACGGCTCGCTCACCGACCTGACCGTCCGGCTCTCCGAACCGGCCACCGCGGACCAGGTGAACCGCGCGTTCGCGGAGGCGGCGTCCAGGCACCTCAAGGGAATCCTGCGCTACACGACCGATCCCGTCGTGTCGCGCGACATCATCGGCGATCCCGCGTCATGCGTGTTCGACGCCTCGCTCACCAAGGCCCAGGGCCACGTCGTGAAGGTGATGGGCTGGTACGACAACGAATGGGGTTACGCCAGCCGCACGGTGGACCTCGCGGACCGCATCGCCCGCACTCTGCCTTGAGCCCGGTCGTGGGTGGCTTCCGTCGCGTGGGCAACGGAGACCATTCACGACTTCTGCTCGGCGAGCGCGGCGGCTATGGACGCGCTCCAGTTCTCGATCGCGTTCCAGTCGCGGAAGTCGCCGAACCGGCCACCAACGGCTCGGAACAACAGCGCGCCGAACTTCCCGAACGTCGCCGCGGTGACCACTCCGGTGAACAGGCGGTGTTCCACCGGGTTCACGTCCTTGACGAGCTCCGCGAGGATGTCCACCTCTTCCAGAGCCGCCCATCTCCGCAGCGGGCCGCGCAGCGCGCCGGGCGAGCCGACGCTGAACAGCCACACCGGCTTGCCGCGCAGGCCGCGGCGGTTCTCGGTGAGGAAGTCCGCGGCCACCGGCAACCAGGCCTGGTCGTGCACCGCGCTGCCGATCACGAACGCGTCGTGACCCGTCACGCCGGTGATCTCCTCGACCGAGCGCAACACGACATCGTGTCCGCGCGCCAGCAGTGCGCCTGCGATCCACTCGGCGATGCCGGCCGTTGAGCCCGCGACGCTCGCGAAGGCCACCAGAACCTTCATCTCCGCCTCCTCTGCCACCTTCAGGATCGCCTGTTCTGAAGAGCGACTTCAGTGGCCCGCGTCCCGGCTCAGGTGAGCACAAGGTCTCTGTGCTGGCTGGTTCGACACGAAGAAAGTGTTGGTATGGCTGAAATTCTCGTCGCCTATGCGACCAAGATGGGCGCCACCGAAGAGATCGCCGAGGCGATCGCGGCGCGGATCCGCTCGGCCGCGCACGAGGTGACCCTGCTGGACGCCGCGGACGTCAGCTCCGTCGAGCCTTACAAAGCGGTCGTGCTGGGCAGTGCGCTCTACGCCGCCCGCTGGCGTCCGGAGGCGGTGAAGTTCCTGAAGCGCAACGCTCCCGCGCTCGCCAGGAAACCGGTGTGGCTGTTCCACAGCGGTCCCCTCGGATCCGACCTGTCGGCGCAGAAGGCACCGCCCAGGGTGCGGGAGCTGGCCACCCGCATCGGTGCCGACCAGCCGACCACGTTCGGTGGAAGGCTCACCCCGCAGACCGCTGTCGGCTTCTTCGCCAAGAAGATGGCCCAAGGCAGCATGGCAGGCGACTACCGCGACTGGGACGAGATCGAGCTCTGGGCGAACCACATCGCCGAGCAGCTCGTCGCCGCGCGCTGAGGCCGCTCGTTTCCGAATCTGACCAGCGAAGCGAAACAACCGGGAGGTAACGATGTCCGCTGTTCAAGTTCCCGTCAGGACCCGTGCGGACGCGGGTGCGATGTCGATCGCGGTGCTGCGCATCGCAACCGGACTGCTGTTCCTCTGGGCGTTCTTCGACAAGGCTTTCGGCCTCGGCTACGCGACGACGGAGAAGAACGCGTGGTTCTCCGGAGGGTCACCGACCAAGGGCTTCCTCGGCAACGTCCACGTCGGCCCGCTGGAGTCGACGTTCCGCGCGTGGGCCGGTACGTGGTGGGCCGACACCTTGTTCATGCTGGGACTTCTCGCGGTCGGCACGGCGCTGGTGCTCGGGATCGGCCTGCGCATCGCGGCGATCGCAGGCTCCCTCATGATGTTGCTCATGTGGGCGGCGGAGTGGCCGCCGGCCCAGCACAACTCACTCGGTGAGGCGACGAGGTCCACGAACCCGCTCATCGACTACCACGTCGTCTACGCACTGGTGCTCATCGTCGTCGCGGCCACCGCGAGCAGCGCGATCTGGAGCTTGGCCCAGTGGTGGTCCGGCCTGCCGCTCGTCCGGTCGAACACCTGGCTGAGGTGAGGACGCAGCGGAATGGGGCGCCGCCTCCGCGGCGCCCCATTTCCCTTGCTCAGAAGACTGTCTGGGCGACATCCATCTGTTCGGCGAGCCCTGGCCGGAGCAGGAGCACAGGACAAGGCGCGTGCCGCACGAGTGCCTGGCTCGTCGAGCCGAGCACCATGCCGGTGAGCCCGCCCGTGCCGCGGGAGCCCACCACGAGCAGGCTGGCACCCTCTGAGAACTCCGCAAGCCGTTGTGCGGCCGATCCGTGCACCACGTACTTCTTGACCTCCACGCCGGGGTGCCGGTCCGCGCACGCCTCCAACCGCTGGGCGACCAGCGCCTCACGGCCGGCGTCGAGCTCCGACCACACGATGCCGACGGACTCCGCGATCCTCGCCGTCCTCAGCGGCGGCTGCCAGACGTGCACGGCCACCAGTTCCACGTCGCGTGCCTCGGCCTCCTCGAACGCCCGATCCACGACGTACCAGTTCTCCGGAGCGCCGTTCAACCCGACGACCACCGGCCCGTCCGAGGCCGGGTCATCGCCGCGCACCACGACGACCGGGCACTTCGCGTGACATGACAACGCCACCGCGACCGAGCCGAGCAGCAGGCCGGTGAACCCGCCGAGGCCGCGCGAGCCGACCACGACCAGGGCCGACGTCTTCGACTCCTGGTCGAGCAGCCGGGCAGCGGAACCGACCTCCACGCGCACCTGGACGTCGAGACCGGGTGCGGTGTCCTCGGCAGCCGCGATCGCGCTGCGCACCCAGCGCATCGCCTCGTCGTGCAGGGCGTGACGGGCCATGCCTGACAGGTCCAGCGCGTCCGCGGGCAAGGGGAGCTCCGCATGCACGATGCGCAGCGTCGCGGCCCGGCGCGCTACCTCCGCCGCCGCCCAGCGAACCGCCCGTTGCGAGGAAGCGGATCCGTCGACGCCGACGACGACCGTGTTCGTGTGTCCAATGGGAATGGTCATGGCTCACCTACCCGTCCAGGCCGGGGCGATCCGCTCCCAGTCGTGCGCCCATCCGCGCATGCGGATCTGCTTGTGCGCGAACCTCGTGGCGAGGAAGAAGAGAGCCATCGAGCCGGCCGCCGCACTCCACAGCAGCAGCGCGAGGAAGATCGCGTCGAGCGCAGCGTCTTCCGCCGTGAGGGGAGGCTCGCTCACCTCACCGTTCTCACCGATCCAGATCGGCACCGCGGCGCCTGCCTTGGCGTCGTAAGGCGCCTGGACCGCGCCGTGCCGGGTACTTCCGTCCCGCGGGCGCCAAGTCGCGAGGACGGATGCGGCCTCGACTGCTCCGCCTCGTTCGGACATGCTGATAGCCGGCGGCGCGTCCTCGATCAAGATCGCCTCCGCTCGGCTCTTCGTGGCCTGCTCGACAGCTGCACGCGCGCTTTGCGAGGAGTAGATCTCGGAGCCGATGGCACCGGCCACGGGAACGGCCAGCAACGCCACCGCGATGCCCAGCACGAGCACCGTGCTCTCGATCCGGTCGCCTGCCGTCGCTAGCTCGTTGCGGTAGGGGAAGGCTTGATGGACGAGTCGGGACATCGAATTCGCGGTCATGGTCCACCTCCTGAAACCAGGTTTCCGGGCGGGAACCCCCATCCCCAGGGACCAACGTCTCGATCACGAAGAGCCTGTGGTCTCGGGTGGAGTCGCGGTGCGGTGTTCGCAGACGGGGCCCAAGAGAAGCCCGGAGCCGACGTCGAACCCAGGAGAACGCCATGACCACGCCCCTTCTCGTCGCCGGCCGGCAGCGCTACACCGACGTCCGCGACCGTGCGCTCGCCGCGATGCCGGCCGAGGAGGACGCGGCCGAGGATCTCGGCCTGAACCCGCTGGAACGTGTCTCCTGCCGCGTTCACCGGCGATGGCTGCACCACTGCGTGCACTCCGCCGACCACGTCATCAAGGTCACCGGCCACCGTTGGTGCCGCGCCTGCTCGTCGGCCGCGTCGGTCGGTGTCGACGAGCTGACCGGTGACGTGCTGGTCCGATGCGAGACCTGCCGGCGGACGCCCGACACCGCTGCCGTGCGAGTCTCGCGGCCGCGCAGGGCTTCTTCCCCGATCAGACGATCGCGAGATAGACAGGCACCTGGCTCCCTCAAGGGGCCTTCGTCCCCGCACACGCGGGCCCATCGACCGCGTTCACGGGCGGACACGTCGGTCCACGATGGACTAATGAACGGCGACGTTCTCGACGCACAGGCTTCACCCGTGCTGGACCGCATCCGGCGCGGCCTCATCGGTGACGACGAGGTCCTCGACGGCCCCTACGGTCCGCGCAGGATCATCTACGCGGACTACACGGCGTCGGGCCGGGCACTGACCTTCGTCGAGGACTTCATCCGCGCCCACGTCCTCCCCCGCTACGCCAACACCCACACCGAGAGCTCCGCCACCGGGCGGTACACCACGAGACTGCGCGAGCAGGCCCGGAGGCTCATCCGCGACTCGGTCGGCGGCACCGAGGACAATCTCGTGATCTTCTGCGGCTCCGGCGCGACAGCCGCGGTCAACAAGCTCATCGGCATTCTCGAGATCCGGCTTCCCGCGGGGTTGAGCGACAAGTACTCGATGATGGAGCGAATCCCTCCGGACGAACGTCCGGTGGTGTTCGTCGGTCCCTACGAGCACCACTCCAACGAACTGCCGTGGCGTGAGTCGATCGCCGACGTCGTGGTCATCGGTGAGGACGCCCGCGGTCACGTCGACGTCACCGACCTGCGCAGGAAGCTGGTCCGGTACGCCGGCCGCCCACTGCGGATCGGCAGCTTCTCCGCCGCGTCGAACGTCACCGGTGTGCTCACCAACACCGACAGCATCGCCGCGCTGCTGCACGACCACGGCGCGTTGTCCTTCTGGGACTACGCCGCGGCCGGCCCGTACGTGCCCATCCGCGTGCGGGAAAGCGGGCCTGGCCGCGGCGACCACAAGGACGCCGTGTTCCTGTCGCCGCACAAGTTCGTCGGTGGCCCGCAGACCCCCGGCGTGCTCGTGGTCCGGCGGGAGCTGCTCACCAACGCGGTGCCGACCGTGCCGGGCGGTGGCACGGTGGCGTTCGTCCGCCCCGACGGCCACCGCTATCTCGACGACCCCGTCGCGCGTGAGGAAGGCGGCACACCCGCCATCGTCGAGTCCATCCGGGCCGGTCTGGTGTTCGCGCTCAAGGACGCCGTCGGCACCCGGCTGATCCAGGCCCGTGAAGAACGTCTGTGGCGGTACGCCCTGGCCAGGTGGGAGGAAGAACCCGGAATCGAGATCCTCGGCAGCCACCGCGCCGCCAGGTTGTCGATCGTGTCGTTCCGCCTCCGGTCCGGTGAGCGCTTCCTGCACCACGACTTCGTCGTCGCCGTGCTCAACGACATGTTCGGTGTCCAGTCGCGTGGAGGGTGCTCGTGCGCCGGACCGTACGGACATCGTCTGCTCGCCATCGACACCGAGCACTCGTACGGCTACGACCACGAGGTCGAGGTCGGCTGCAGCGGCGTCAAACCGGGCTGGGTGCGGCTGAACTTCAACTACTTCATCACCGACGCCGTTCGCGACTACCTGGTCGAGGCCGTGCGACTGATCGCCCGGTACGGCCACCGGCTGTTGCCCGACTACGTCTTCGACCCGCACACCGGGCTGTGGACACACCGCGCCACGGCGACTCTCCCGCCGGGACTCCCGGACCTGCGTTCAGCCGCGACCACGAACGCACACGGCCACTCAGCCCGTGCCGGCGAAGCGGTGCTGGCCACCCAGCTGGACGATGCCCGGTGGCTGCTCGCCGCTCGTGCCGACCTGATCGACGACGGACCCACCGGACTGCCGGAGGACTTCGAGGCGTTGCGCTGGTTCGTCCTGCCGCCGGTGTGCCTGCTCGGTCAGGCCAGCGCCAGGAAGAGCTTCTCCAGCTGAGCCCGGTCGGCCACCGACTGCTCGGAGCCGTCGGAGATGCACTGCTCCAGTCCGCTGGCGATCAGCTTGAAACCGGCCCGGTCCAGCGCACGGGACGCGGCCGCCAGCTGCGTGATCACGTCCTTGCAGTCCCGCCCGGACTCGATCATCTGCACGAGCCCGCCGACCTGCCCCTGGACGCGTCGCAGCCGCTTGACCACGTCCGCGAGTACGTCTTCGTTCAGCTCCACCCGTTACCTCCTTCAGTACCCCCCAGGGTACCTGAGCAAAGGAGCGTCAAGCGGTGCATCACTCAGGGCCGCCACCCGCCGTGACCTTGCGACGCTTGCGGAGGACGAGCCATGCGCCGCCCACACCGGCTGCGAGCAGAGCCTCGACGATCCAGGCCACCATTGGCAGCTGCTGGGAGAGGACGAAGCCGCCCATCACGAGCACGAACCAGCCGAAACCTCTGCGCAGCAACGCCTCCGGGATCAGTCCGGTCAACCTGCCACCGATCAGGCTGCCGATCACCGCGGCGACGGTGACCATCACGGCGAGCTTCCAGTCGATGTGGACGGTCGCGAGGTACCCCGCCAGTCCGGCGAACGACTTCATCGCGATCACGACCAGCGATGTGCCCACGGCGATCGCCATGGGCAGCCCACCCAGCAACGCCAGCGCGGGCACCACGAGGAAGCCGCCACCGGCGCCGACCAGGCCGGTGACCGCACCGACCGCGAGGCCTTCCACGACCACCCGGCCGACCGGCAGCTCCCCGTGCGGCTGCACCGGGGCGCCGTCGCGGCGACCGCGGATCATCGCCGCCGCGGTCGCGATCATCATCACCGCGAAGCCCACCAGCAGCCAGGTGCCGGGGATGAGCTCCGCGAGGCGGCCACCGCCGTACGCCCCCGCCATGCCGGCGGCGCCGAACACCAGCCCAGTACGCCAACGCACTCGTCCAGCCCGTGCGTGCGACATGGCGCCCACAGCACTGGTGACACCCACGACGAACAACGACATCGCGATCGCCTGCTTGGGCTCCTGCCCGGCGATGTAGACCAGGATCGGCACGGTCAGGATCGACCCGCCACCACCGAGCACACCCAGCGCGAGTCCCACGAGCACCGCGGCGAGCAGCGTGAGCACCAGCATCCCGCTCACCCGCTCCCATCGCTCAGCGCGGCGACCACGGCCGGGAAGGTAGTGCGCGGGCCACGGTTGCAGGGCAGCTTGGCCAGCAGCATGCCCATGAGGCAGGTGTCGGTCAGCGACGCCACGACCAGCCCGGCGCCGACCAGGCCCGCGAGCCAGGTGACCGGCGGCACCAGCACGCCCACGAGGACGGCGGTCAGCACGATCGCACCGGCCACCAGCCGGACCTGACGTTCGAGCTCCCAGCGCGGTTCGCCGTGCCGTACCTCTCCACCGGCCGCCTGCCACGCGACGATGCCGCCGTCGAGCAGCCGGAGGTTGGGCAGTCCGGCGGCTGCCAGTGCCTGCTCGGCCTCCACCGCCCGCCTGCCGGTCCGGCAGATCAGCACGACCTGCTCGTCCAGGTGTGCGCGCAGTTCGTCGCGGTGCTCACGCAGCAGGTCCAGCGGCACGTTGTAGGAGCCGGGGATGTGCGCGGTCTCGAACTCGGCGGGCGTGCGCACGTCGATCAAACGCGGCCCGGCGCCGGACTCCACCTGCCGCCGGAGCTGCGCTACGTCGAGTTTCGTCGGAGTGCTCACGCCGGGTCCTCCACCACGTCGAGGCCTGCATCGCGCGCAGTGTCGAAGCCGTCGTCCACGTGCACGACGTGACGACCCGCCGCAGCCAGCACGCTCGCGGCGATGGAGGCCCGGTAGCCGGACTGGCAGTGCACCCACACGACACCGCCGGGCACGTCCGCCACTCGTCGCGGCAACTCGGGCAACGGGATGTGCACAGCACCGTCGACGTGACCCTGCCGCCACTCGCCGATCAGCCGCACGTCCAGCACCACATCCACGGCCGGCAGCCCGTGTGGAGGTCGCCCTGCCCGGGCGGCGGCCAGATCCGCGAACGTGGCCACGGCCAGCTCGCCCAAGCGGCTCTCCTCGTCAGCCCACTGCTCCGGTGTGCCGGTCGCGGCGGCCGCGGGACGATCGATCCCGATCCGCGCCAACTCCCGCTGCGCCTGCGCCACCTGCTCCGCCGACTCGCCGAGCAACGTGATCGGCGCGCCCCACGGCGCCATCCAGCCCAGCCAGGTGGACATCGGCCCGTCCAGCCCGAAGCTCAGCGTGCCGACCAGGTGCTGGTGAGCGAACGCCTTGCGCGAGCGCAGGTCCACCACCCACTCCTGGGAGTCGATCCGGCTTCGCAGCTCGGCGGGATCGGCGATCCGCACGGGCGTCAGGTCGATCAGTTCGGCACCCTGTGCGTTGCGCACTCCCATGTGCGCGTAGTAGGCGGGATAGGCGTCCAGTCCGGCGAGCATCTGAGCGACGAAGTCGTCCGCCTCCAGCCGCAACGCGGAGTTCGCCGCCTTCTCCCGGCCGATCGTGGACGACGGCGCGTCGGACTGCGTGGCCGAGCAGAAACTGCCGAACCCGTGCGTCGGCCACACCTCGGCGCCATCCGGCAGCAGGTCGGCCAACCGGCGCACGGAGGAGTGCTGGTGGTGGGCGAGGACATCCGCGTGCTGCTTGCCCAGCAGGTCCGTGCGACCGGTCGTGCCGAACAACAGCGACCCGCCGGTGAAGACACCTGCCGGCCCGCCTGAGCCGTGCAGGACGTAGGACACGTGGTGGAAGGTGTGGCCCGGTGTGGCCAGCACGGTCAGCCGCATGCGGTCGGACACCACGATCTCGTCGCCATCGCGCACCGGCAACCGCTCGAACGCCACGTCGTCCGCCGCGGCGACGGCGTACACCGCACCGGTCAGCTTGGCGAGCGCGAGCCCGCCGGACACGTAGTCGTTGTGCAGATGCGTTTCCACGACATGCGTGATCTTCACCCCGAGCCGGCCTGCCAGCTCCACGACGCGTTCGACGTCCCGCTGCGGGTCCACCACGACCGCCACCCACCCGTCGTGCGCCAGGTAGCTGCGGTCACCCAGGGACGAGGTCGCGACGACCTCGACTATCAACGACATGATCATTCCCCTCACTCGCACGGTCCGAGATTCGCCAGGAGACCCGGCGGAGGTACCCCCGGGGGTATCTCGTCTTTCACCGTACGCCGTCCGACCGCAAGACGACAACTACCCCCGGGGGTATGCGGCACGTGAGCTGGATCAGGCGGAACATCGCCCTGCAATGCTCCTGCATCCAGGCGTTACGCCTGCTGCGCCGGCATGGACGGTTCCGCAAGTAAAACTGTGCGGCCGTTACTCGTTCTGCCCTCGCAGAACTCCTGAAAAGCAGAACTCACCCGGAAGGACGGATGATCGCGAGCGGGCACGGCGCGTTGTAGACGAGTGCCTGACTCGTCGACCCGAGCAACATGCCGGTGAACCCGCCGCGCCCGTGACTGCCCACGACCAGAAGCTGCGCCTCCGCGCCATACCGCATGAGAGCGCGCACAGGACGGTCCCGCAGCACCACGCGATGCACCTGGACGTCCGGATACTTCTCCTGCCTCCCGGCCAGGCGTTGCGCCAGCAGCCGCTGTTCCTCCGCCTCGACCTGGCCCCAGTCCACGGTGAGCCTCGTAGCGCTGTCAGCGCTCTCCACCATGAAGTCCTGCCAGCACATGACCGCGGTCAACGAACGGCCACGCATCGACGCGGCCTCGAAGGCGAACGCCAGCGCGGCTTCGCTCGTCGGGGAACCGTCCACACCCACCACGACCGGACCATCGGGCACCGCGGTCCCGCGGACGACGACCAGCGGGCACTTGCCGTGTGCGGCCAGAGCGATCGCGGTCGAGCCGACCAGCAGGCCGGTGACGTTGCCGAGGCCCTGCGAGCCCAGGACCATCAGCCGGGCGTCGTGCGACTGCTGGATCAGCAGATGCGTCCCGTTGTCGTTGGAGACCTCGGTGGTCACCTCGACGCCGGGCGCCGCCGCGCGGGCTGCGGCAACCGCTTCGGTCAGCCACCCGTGTGCCTGGTCCTCGATGGCCTGCCGGATCTCGTTGCCCGTCAAGATGACTTCCGGATAACCCCTGACCGGCAACGAATACCCGTGCACCAGCCGCAAGGGCGTGTGGTGGCGGGCGCACTCTTCGGCGGCCCACTTCACCGCGGCCAGAGCCGACGACGAACCGTCGACACCGGCCACGACCGGGGCGTCGGGTCCGTTCATCGTTCTCCTCCGGTCAGAACGCGGACGCGCAGCACACCGGGAACGGACCCGGCGAGCGCAGCCAGGACGCGTTCGGTCTCCTCGTCGGCGTTGTCCGCACCGACAACGGCCTCACCCTCCTGGACGACGACCGTCCACTTGCGACCACCGCCGTAGAGGTCGAGCACGCGTTGCGCTTCGGCGGCCACGGTCGTGTCGGTGCGGGCGAGGACGCGCACGAGGTCTCGCCGGGTGACGACTCCGACGACCTGCGAGCCGTCGACGATCGGCAGACACCGGATGCGGTCGTCCACCAGCACGCGGGCGATCTTGCTTCCCTGTGCGCCGACATCCATCGCCACGGCGGGAGAAGTCATCACCTCGCCCACGGTCTTGCCGCTCGACTCGTCGACGTAGCCGTTGCGCAGCAGGTCCGCCTCGGTGACGATTCCGACGAGCCGCTTGTCGTGGTCCACCACCGGCAACGCGGTGAACCCGTGCGACACGAGCAACGCCGCTGCTCCGCGGACGGGCACCTCGGGTGTCATCGTGATGGCCGGACTGGTCATGATTTCGCGAGCACGCATGGCTTCTCCCTTCCGCTCTCGACGCTAGGAACGAGGCGCGCCGGCGGACGCGGCCGTTGGTCCCGCTCCATCCGGGTCCTTGGCACCCACGACCAGCAGCGCCTGCGGATAACCCGCGAGTTCGTGACGTTCGATCAGACCGGCGCGCCATTCCCGCCGATGCATCAAGTGGATCACCGGACGGACGCGCAGCCCCGCGACTCGCGCTGCGAGGACGGCCGCCTGCAACGCGGCGCCTCCGCGCACGTGATCCGGGCGCCTGTCGCCGACGGTGACCACGACCAGCGTGTCGTCGTCAACGGGGTGCAGTTCGGTGCCCGCCCAGTGGTTGGCGGACACGAGGTCCTTCGCCTCGCCGTCGCGCGTGCCTTCTGCGAGCAGCGTGGCCCGGTGCTGGTTCAGCTCCTGTTCGTCCGGTGGTTGCCGCCGATCGGCGCGCACGACCGCTATCAGGTCCGGGTTGGCGTGGTCAGCGGGGAACACGACTTTGGCGTGCCAGCCGATGCTCCGCACCGCGAGCACGATGTGCTCCAGAGCGGCACCACAGGTCAGCAGCCGGTCCATTCCCAGCGGGTCGTGCAGCGACCTGTGCGCGACCTCGTAGAGGTAGACCGACCGGTTGTGCAGTTCCAGCACCCAGGGCTTGCCCGCGCTGTACACGGGCGCCTTCCTGGCTGCTTCCACGATCTCCGCCGCTTCGGCGGCACTCCAGCGCATGCTTCGACGATCGGCCGGCGGTGGTCCACCGGACAGGGCGGAGCGTCTCGCTCTGCGCGGGCCGTTCGACTCTGCGAACCGGCACGGGTGGCGTTCGACGCTGGATCCCTCGGACGAGAAGGTTTCAGGCCTTTGGTCTCGGTCGCGGCTCGCCCGTGTGCAGGATCGTTCGATTCGACGTCGTTGAGCGATGAGGTGGCCGCGCGAGTCTTCCTGGTGGACGACCACGAGGTGGTCCGCGTCGGGATCGACGAAGGCCTGACGAACCGGCAGATCGCGACCAAGATGCACCTCGCCGAGAAGACGGTGGAGAACTACGTGTCGCACCTGCCCCGCGAGAGGACGGCTAGTCCAGGGGCACCTGCCACGTCACACGCGTACCGCCGCCGGGTTCTTCCGCGACGGCGCAGGACCCGCCGTAGCCGGCCGCGCGCTGCTCCAGGTTGCGCAGTCCGCTGCGAGCCACCTGCGGAGGCATGCCGACGCCGTTGTCCACCATGCTGATGATCAGCGTGTCGCCCGCCTCGACGGTGAGGGTCAGTTCGGTCGCGCGGGCGTGCCGCAGCGCATTGCTGGTCAGCTCTCTGACCACGGCCTGGGCGTGCTCACCGATGTAGTCGGGCACGAGGTTGTCGATCGTGCCGCTCATCCGCACCGCCGGTGTCACCGTTTCCCCTTCGGTGAGCTCGGCGACGATGTCGAGCAGCCTGCGCCGCAACCCGGTGTCACCGGAGTCGGCCTGCAGGTCGAAGATCGACGTGCGGATTTCCAGTACGGTCTGGTCGAGCTGGTTCACTGCCTTCTGCACCCTGCGCTTCGCCTCCGGGTGGTTCACCCAGGTCAACGCGCCCTGCAGGCTCATACCGGTCGCGAACAGGCGTTGGATCACGTGGTCGTGCAGGTCTCGGGCGATGCGGTCGCGGTCCTCCAGCACGTCGACCAGGCGTCTGGCGCTCTGGTTCTCGGCGAACTCCAGCGCCACCACCGCCTGGTCCGCCAGCGACGCGAGCAGCGGCATGAGGTCGTGCCCGAACGACGCCGCTCCCTTCTCCCGCACGGTCACCAGCATCCCGATCACCTTCGTGCCCGCGCGCATCGGCACGATGACGCAGGCACCCAGCCCGGTCCCCTGCGAACCGAACAACCCCTCCAGATCCTCGACCAGCATCGGCGCGCCTGACTCCAGGACCTCGGCGAGAACGGTCTCCTCGGTGTCGAGAGCCCCTTCGACAAGAGGCCCTCCTGCCTGCGCGGCGGCGTGCAGCCGTTGATCCTGATCTCCAGCGAGCAGGACGGCCACGCTGCCGGCCGCCGCGAGCTCCACGGCTCGGTGAACGATGAGCTGGAGCGCCTCGTCAGCCGAGGCACCGCCCAGGAGCTGCGCGTTGATCTCGGCGTTCGCCTCCAGCCACCGCTCGCGCAGCCGGGACCGTTCGAACAACCGCGCGTTCTCCACCGCCACACCGGCAGCGGCCGCCAGTGCCTCCAGCACCACCTCGTCGTCCGGGGTGAAGTCGGTGCCACCCGTCTTCTCGGTCATGTAGAGGTTGCCGAAGATCTCGTCGCGCACGCGCACGGGTACACCGAGGAAGCTGTGCATCGGCGGATGGTCGGGTGGGAAGCCGACCGAGGCGGCGTGCTCGCTCAGGTCGTGCAGCCGGATCGCCCGCGGATCCTTGATCAACAGGCCGAGCAGGCCCTTGCCCTCTGGCAGATGTCCCATCTTCGACCGCGTCTCCGGATCGATCCCGACGTAGACGAACTGGGACAGGTTGTCGTGCTGGCCGAGCACGCCCAGCGCCCCGTGACGAGCCCCCACCAGTTCCACGGCCGCCTGGACGATGCGCTGCAGGGTCGAGTCGAGTTCCAGGCCGGCACCGACGGCCATCACGGCGTCGAGCAGGCCCTGCATCTTGTCGCGCGTCGAACCGATCTCGGACAGCCGCTCACGCATCTCGTCGAGCAAGTCGTCGAGCCTCAACCCACCGAGGAGACTGCGCGGCTGGTGTTCTTCCCGCACCGTCATGACCCGAGCCTGGCACGCGGTCGTTGCGACGCCTAGCGATCCCGGCCAGATAGGGCCGTTCGGCAGTGGGGTCCGCATCGGGATCAGGTGACAGTGATGAATCCAGACACAGCAAGCCAGGCAACGGGGTGACGGACGGTGGAGATGATCGCAGCGTTGGGGTTGGCACCGGAAGAGGTGGAAACGGTGCTGAGGTCCGCGTCGCTGGCGCCGTCCGTGCACAACAGCCAGCCGTGGCGGTTCCGGGTGCTGCCCGACCGCATCGAGTTGCACCCCGACCTCGATCGCAGGCTTCCGGCCACCGATCCCGACGACCGCGAACTGCGTCTGTCCTGTGGTGCCGCGTTGTTCAATCTCCGCATGGCCTTGCAGGGGTTCGGCGTCCGGCCGCTGGTGAGCTTGCTACCCGGTCACGTGGCGCCCGGCGCGCTGGCGACGGTCCGCCGCGGCGGTGTGATCACCCAGGACGAAGAGATGCGGGCGCTGCTCAAGGCCGTGCCCACGCGCCGGACCAACCGCCGCCCGTTCTTCGAGTCGGGTGTGGACGCACGGCAGCGTCACGCTCTCGTGCGAGCCGCTGAGCTGGAACGGTCCTGGCTGCACATCGTCGGCGTGCGTGAGGAGGTCGCCAGGATGAAGGACTTCGTGCGACGTGCCCACCGGATCCAGCTGGAGAATCCCGCTGTCGCTTCCGAGCTCGAGAGCCTCACCGGGCACCGGCCGGACGCCGTGGACGGCGTGCCGCCCGCGTCCGCCGGTTTCCGACCCGAAGCGCAGGACGAGTGGATGTTCCGCGATCTCGACCCCGAGCACGGCCACGAACGTCCGTCCGGAAAGGACTACGAGTCCAATCCGCTGGTCGCGGTCGTCTGTTCCTTCTACGACGGGCAGCTCGGCGAGATCCAGGCGGGCCAGGCGATGCAGCGGGTGCTGCTGACAGCGACCACTCATGGCCTGTCCGCGTCGTTCATGTCCCAGCCGGTGGAGGTGCCCGCAGTGCGCGAGGAGTTGCGACGCGCCCTCGGGGGCATGCTCGTGCCCCAGACCGTGCTGCGCATCGGGTTCAGCACGCCGGTCCCCGCGACGCCGCGGCGACCGGTCACCGAACTCCTGATGGAACCCATGAGCTCCAGCGGCTGACCGGGGTCACACCAGGACCCGCTCGCCATCCCTCGGCACCACGGCAGTCCACCCGTGCTCGGTGTTGAGCCGGTCTGCCAGCGTCGCGGCACTCTCCGGTTCACCGTGCACGACGTAGGTGGTGGCCGGAGCGGGTCCAGTGGTCGCCCACGCCAGCAGTTCGCCGGCATCGGCATGGGCGCTGAACGCGTCGAGCACCTGCACCTCGGCCTTCACCGGTACGTACCGGCCGTGGATCTTGATCTCTCGGGCTCCGGCGACGAGTGAGCGGGCCCGTGTGCCGACCGCGGCGTAGCCGACGATGACGATCGTGTGCCTGTTGTTGGGCAGCATGTGCTTCAGGTGGTGCAGTACCCGGCCGCCGGTGGCCATGCCGGACGCGGAGATGATGATCGAAGGCTCCCTCGGGTCGTTGGCCCGCATCGACTGGGAGGCCGTGTGCAGCTCCGCCAGGTGGCCGGGGTCGAACGCGTCGTCGCCGTCCATCAGTTCGGGACGGATCTCCGGCCAGCTCTTCGCGACCGCCTGCCGGTAGACCCGCAGTGACGCCAGCGCCATCGGGCTGTCGACGAACACCGGCAGGTCCGGGATCTCCCCTGCCCGTACCAGCTTGGCGAGTTCGATCAGGATCACCTCGGTGCGATCCACCGCGAACGCGGGGATCAGCACGCTTCCGCCACGCGCGGCAGTGCGCCGGATGGTCTCCGCGAACAACGCGGTGGCAGCGGCGTCGTCGTGCGGGCGGTCGCCGTAGGTCGACTCGATGAGCAAGGCGTCGCAGGCGGGCCTCGGCTGGGGAGGCAGCAGCACCCGGTGCGCCGGCCTGCCCAGATCACCGCTCACCACGACACTGCGGTCGCCCAGGGCCAGATGTGCCCAGGCCGAGCCGAGGATGTGCCCGGCCCGCCCGAACTCGAGGTCGACGCCGTGCGCGATGGAGCGTGCCGCGTCGAAGTCGATCGGCCGGAACAGCCTGGTGGCGCGCTCCGCGTCGTCCGCGTCGTACAGCGGCAGAGCGGGCCGGTGCTTGGACCAGCCCGACTCGTTGGCTTGACGAGCCTCCTCCATCATCAGGTGCGCGCTGTCGGCCAGCACGATCCCGGCCAGGTTCGCGGTCCCCTCGGTGGTGAAGACCGGCCCGCGCCATCCGTGCCGCACCAGCACCGGGAGATAGCCGCAGTGGTCCAGGTGAGCGTGGGTGAGCACGACCGCGTCCAGCCGGCCCAGGTCGAGCGGGGGCTGCTGCCAGTTGCGCCGCCGCAACGGCGCCAGTCCCTGGAACAGACCGCAGTCCACCAGCACCTGCGAGCCGCCGGTGTCGAACAGGAACTTGCTTCCGGTGACCGTGCCCGTGCCACCTAGGAACGTCAGCGTGCTCATCGTCGTGCCTCCTCGTGCTGGAGACCACACGGTCCTTCTCCGGCCACCTGCGGGCACAGCGGCACGAGGCCCGGCGGCATCAGGACTTTCGTCCCGCTCAGGTGGTCACCCTCCGCTCTGGGTACCGCTGCCGCACAGGGCGACCGTGGACGTATGGAACCTGTCGTGGTGATCGCAGACGGCTCCCCGTGGACCGAGGAGGCCCTGCAGTGGGCAACCGCCCACGCGAAGCTCGTCGATGCCTGGGTCGAGACGCACCAGCTGGGAGACGACTTCCACGCCCAGCTCGTGGTGGTCGGTTGTCAGGGCAGGACCGGCTCTCCGCTCGGCCTCGGCAGCCACGTCCTGTCCGTTGTGTGCGCCGCGGGTTGCGACGCGGTGGTAGTACGCGGCACGCCGGACGCGCGGCACGGGTTGCACGGACGCATCACCGCCCTGGTCAGCGGAGGCGCGGACGACGCTCGTGTCCTCGCTCGTGCCGCAGTCTTCGCACAGAGCCGAGGTGCCACCTTGCGGGTGCTGCACGCCGCGCCGCCGTCCGTGGTGCGTGAAGACCTGGACGAGGACCACAGCTGGGTCCTGGAGCGCTCGACCGAGCTGCTCGCCGGGTTCCCGCACACCGCCGTCCTCGTGCGCAAGCAGCCGCACGAGGCGATCAGCCGTTGCACCGACACCGACCTGATCGTCGTCGGGCCCGGCGAGACCCGCTCGTGCGGCGCCGTGACCAGGGCCGCGCTCCACCACGCGCCTTGCCCCGTGCTCGTGGTGCATCGACCCGTTCAGGAGGAACACCGTGGCTTCCCTTACCTTCCCGCTCCTCGCAGACCGGTTCGCACCACGGTGTGAGGTCAGCCGCGCGGTCCGGCGCACCGTCAAGCGCTCCGCGGACTCTGGCGGTGTGCGATGAACGTCATCAGCACCCGTCAGCTCGGCAAGTCCTACGGGAAGATCGCCGCCTTGCACGATCTGAACCTCGAGGTGCGCCCTGGCGAGGTGTACGGGCTGCTCGGCCCGAACGGCGCCGGCAAGACCACCACACTGCGCCTGTTGATCGACGTCATCAGGCCGACCCGCGGCAGCATCACGCTGTTCGGCTCGAAGATGTCCCCACGGCTGCGCGGCCGCATCGGTTACCTGCCCGGCGACCTCGTGCTCTACGACCGCCTGACCGGCGCCGACTACCTGCGCTTCTGCGGGGCGGTGCGCGCACATCCGGACCTCTCCGAGGCCTTCCGGCTGGCCAAGCGTCTGGACCTGGACCTCGACCGGCCCGCGGGTGAGCTCTCCAAAGGCAACCGGCAGAAACTGGGCATCGTGCAGGCGTTCGGGCACCGGCCCGAGCTCGTGATCCTGGACGAACCCGCGAGCGGCCTCGATCCGCTGGCACAGAGGGAGTTTCACTCCTACGTGCGTGAATACGCCGACGGCGGCGGCACGGTGCTGTTCTCCTCGCACGTGTTGTCGGAGGTCGAGCAGGTCGCGGACCGCGTGGGCATCCTGCTCGCCGGCAGCCTCGTCGTCGAGGACACGGTCATGTCGTTGAAGGCCAACGCGATGCGGGAGCTCACCTTCACCTTCGGTGAGGAAGTCCCGGCCGCCTCCTTCGGCGACATCCCCGGTGTGCAGGCGGCGGTTCAGGTGAGCGGCACCGAGGTCCGGTGCCGGGCGACAGGCGCGGTCGGCGAACTCGTGCGCACAGCGGCCAGGTTCCCGCTGCTGAACGTCACGAGTCACGAGCCCGACCTCGAGGACATCTTCGTCCACTACACCGAGGAGCACGGCGATGACGACTGAACTGGTGACCAAGTCGTTGCGGGACAACCGCGGCAGCACCATCGGCTGGGGAATCGCCCTGGTGGCGAGCGTGATGCTGCAGCTCGCCGTGTACCCGGCGGTGCGCGACGCCGCAGGCGAGTTCGAGAAGGTGCTCGACTCGTATCCGGAGGCGTTCAAGGCGCTGTTCAACGTCCAGCAGTCGCTCGCCAGCGGCGTGGGCTACCTGCAGGGCGAGGTGTTCGGGTTCCTCGCGCCGCTGGTGCTGCTCGGTGTCGTGATCGGCCAGGCGGCCAGGGCCACCGCGGGCGAGGAGAAGGCGCACACGATGGACCTGCTGCTTGCCGGCCCGGCCTCCCGCACCCGCCTGCTCCTGGACAAGGCCCTTGCGGTGCTCGCGTCGCTCGCGATCGTCACGGTGGCTTTCGGAGTCGTGCTCGTGGTGGGCAGCAGCGTGGCCGGCCTCGGAGTGCCGTGGCTGGACCTGGTCTTCGCGGTCAAGGCGAGTGCTGTGGTGGCGCTGCCGTTCGGTGCGCTGGCGCTGCTCGTCGGTGCGCTCACGGGCAGGCCTGGTCTGGCGGTCGCGATCCCTGTGGGTGTCGGTCTGCTCACCTACCTGCTCGATGCCTTGTCCGCGCTGTCAGAGGAATTGCGCCCGTGGCGGGTGCTCTCACCGTTCCACCACGCCGCGGTGAACAACGCGCTGACCGGTGACCCGAGCTGGCTCGGCCTGGCCGGGCTGGTCGTGCTCACCGGCGTGCTCGTGGTAGCTGCGGCCATGGCGTTCGAACGGCGGGACATGAGGGCTTGAACACGACGCATCCACCGAGTACCGCCTCCGCGCTGTCTCAGCCGAGCGTTTCGGTGTCGGTCAGGTCCTCCGCGATCTGATTCGCCCAGACGTCGATCGCCGCCCAGTCGCGGAAGTCGCCGAACCGGCCACCCATGAGTCGGAACACCACCGCGCCGCCCCTGCCGAAAGCTCTCGGGGTGACGACGCCGGTGAACAGCTGGTGTCCCAGTGGACGCACGTCATCCGCGAGACCCGCGAGAATGTCCGACTCCTCCATGCCCGCCCACTTCCTCACGGGACCACGCAAGGCACCGGGCAATCCAACGCTGAACAACCACACCGGCTTGCGAGCCAGCGCCTGGCGTTCCCGCGACAGGAAACCGGCTGCGTTGGGCAACCAGGCCTGGTTGTGCACCGCACTGCCCAGCACGAACGCGTCGTAGCCGTGCACGTCGGACACCTCGTCCACGTTGCGTGTCTCCACCTCGTGGCCGTGTCCCCGCATTGTCCCGGCGATCCGCTGCGCAACGCCTTCGGTCGATCCGGCGGCTGTTGCGAAACCGACGAGCACCTTCATCCTGTCCTCCTACGATTGCGTGCTGCGCCACGCGGAACCAAGTCGTCCCGCGGCCGCGCCTCCGTCGATGCGTTGAGCTGGCTCTGAGTGCTCGTCCTGTTCTCGGACCACGATCGAGTCTGTTCGTGACCGCTGGACACGCGGAACAGTCCTTGGTGCGCATCGGAGAGGGACCTTCGCCTCTCCGGACATGCCGCACCACCCAACGAACTCCTCTTCGAGAGAGAACAGGAACGGCAATCCTGTCGCCTCCGGCACTTCGAGGAGCTCGGCGTCCAGGTGCGCTCCGGACCGGTCACCTGGTCCGAGTGAAGCGAAGTAGCCCAGTCGCGCCGGAAGGTGTGCGCATGGTGCTCGTAACCGAAGTAGTCCACCTCGACTCGTGGGAGCCGCTCACGGTGTTGCGGACGCGGCTCACCGCCCCGGCGGCGCGCATGAGCGATGCCGTGAGAAGCACGGAGGAAATGCTGGTGATCGCCGCAGGCCGTGCCTCGATGCGATGTGCCGGCCCCACAGAGGTGGCCGTGCTCGGGCCACCCAGGAGGTGCACACAGGTCGAGGTTCGCATTCCCGTCACCGGCGTCCCCACCGCGGGCGTGCTCAGCAGCCTCTGGCTCAGGCCAGGAGGAACTGTCGCCCGCATGTTCCTCGATCCCGGAGCCGGCGATCTGGCGACCACCTGCGAGGTGCTGTTCGCCTGGGTCGCCAGCCGCGGCTACCAGCCCGCCGGACCGCTCACCGTGGTCCACCTCTGCACACCGGAGCAAGGCCTCGACCCACGTGATCACCTCGCCGAGATCGCCGTTCCCGTCCGACGCGGGCAAGGAGGACAGCCATGCGCTACGCAGTCCACGTCAAGCAACTTGAACCGAGCACAGCACTGTGCGTCCGGATGACCGCCCCCACCGGCCGGGTCGTGGAGGCCGTGCGACGCACGCAGGCAGGACTTGCCGAAGGTGCTGAACTGGTCGGTCTCAAGACCTCCGGGCCTCCGGAGGTCTGCTACCTGAGCGAGCCTCGCCGCAGTGCCGCGGTGCAGGTCGAGGTGAGTCTCCCGGTGGCACCGGACACCCGGCAGCTCGCCGGCGGTGTGGTCCGCCGGACTGGCGGAGAGGTCGCGCACGTCCATCACAAGGGCCCGCACGAGGACATCACCGGCGCCTACGACGCGCTGTACATCTGGGTTCATCGGGCGGGCTACGAGGTCGCGGGTCAACCGACCGAGGTGTACCTGACCGGTCCGGCCGACACGAGGTGTCCGGAGGATTACCTGACGGAGGTCATCGTTCCCGTCCGCCGGGCAACCGCAGCAGGTGCACACGCGGTCTCGCGCACCTGACGTTCCCACCTCGGTCGCCCGTCGTCGTTCTCGGCGCCGTGCCCAGCCACCTGACATCCGCAGTTCGAGCAAACAGGTGCCGGCAGGTGGATCGCGCGATCAAAGCTGTCGAAGGTGTGCACGTCTTCCTCCGTCGTCAGGTGGAATGCCCTGTGTCGGTGTTGTTGCTTCACCTGACCGGGGTGAAGCAACACCGCTCGGTGCGTGCCGAAGCTTCCGCGCGGTCCGCCAAGCGATCAGGAGTCGGCCACCTCTCGGGCGTGCCCCTGCCTCGTCGTGCCGTCGCCATGCCGAACCCAGAACTCGGCCAGGTGGCGTCGTTACGGCGTAAGGGGCCGCTCTGGCCGTGTGAAGTGGGCGTTGCGGATGAGAAACGCCTTTGCGAGAGCATCGGCCAGCACTACGACGGGAACCGTCGCCAGCGCCAGTCCCCAGCCGAGCGCCGAGGGTGCGTGCCCACCCAGCAGGTCAGGCAGCGGTGGCAGGAACAGGAACACCGCGAGCACGGCGAGTTCGAACGCGACCGCCCAGAGCAGCAACCTGTTGCCGCGCAGACCCACCTGCGGCACCGGCCGGATCACGCTGCGGCACGCGTAGGCGTTCGCGAGCTGACCGAGCACGATCGCGGCGAACGCGGTGCCGGACGCCGTCGCGAGCAACGCCGCATCCGGGGTCTCGCCGAAGTGCCAGCCACCCACGAACAGCACCGAGAGGAACGCCACCATCGACATCGCTGCCTCCGCAGGGCCGAGCACGAGGAAAGCTCGGCGCACCAGGCCTCCGTCGATGAGCGCCCCGGAACGCAGGCGTCCACGCATGGTCCGCTTGTTCGGCGGCTCCGCACCCAGCGCGAGCGCGGGCAGCAGGTCCGTGCCGATGTCCAGCGCGAGCACCTGGAGCACGGTGATCGCGAGCGGGATCGAGCCACCGGACAGCGCCCACACCACGAACGGCGTGAGTTCGGCGACGTTGTCGGTGAGGTGGTAGGTGAGGAAGCGGCGGATGTTCGCGAACGTCGCACGGCCCAGCTCGACCGCGGCGACGATGGTGCCGAAGTGGTCGTCGAGGAGCACGAGGTCCGCCGCCTCGCGCGCCACGTCGGTGCCCGAGGCACCCATCGCGACGCCGATGTCGGCCGCGCGCAGTGCCGGGCCGTCGTTTACTCCGTCGCCGGTCATCGCGACGACGTGTCCCCTGCGCTGCAACGCTGTCGCGATGCGCAGCTTGTCCTCCGGCGTGACGCGGGCGACCACGACGCCGTCCCGGTCCAGCAACGAGCCCAGCTCGTCCTGGTCGGCCGGCAGCTCCCTGCCCTCCAGCACCAGGCCGTCGGGACCCAGCAGACCCACCTGCTCGGCGATGGCCCGCGCCGTGGCGGGATGGTCACCGGTGATCATGGCGATGCGGATGTCCGCCAACCGGCACGACACGATGGCCTCGGCGACGTCGTCCCGCGGCGGGTCCTGCAGGCCCACCAGACCCAGCAGCTCGAGATCCTGTTCGGCGTGCCGCCAGGACTCCTCGTCTCCCGGCCGTGTGGGCCTGCGTGCCACAGCCAGGACGCGCAGCCCGCGCTGAGCCAGCGCCGCCAGGGCGTCCTGCGCACCGAGCACCATCCCGCAGAGGGGCAGAACGGAGTCCGGTGCGCCGGTCACGTGCACGCCGTCTGAGTCCACAACGGACGAACGCCGGCGCCTCGGGTCGAACGGGAACCGCACGGCGTCCGCCGACGGGCCGTCCACACCCAGACGTCCGGCGAGGACGTGCAGGGCGACCTCCATCGGGTCGCCGACCGGGAGCCACTTGTCGTCATGGTGGCGTACGTGGGCGGCGGGTGAACACCGCTTGGCGCTCGACGCCAGCGCACGCACCTGGCCGACCGCGCCGGAGGCACCGTTCACGGTGCCGGTGGGTTCATATCCGTTGCCATGCACGGTCACCTCGCCACGAGGCGTCCACACCTGCACAACGGACATCTCGTTGCGGGTCAACGTGCCGGTCTTGTCGGTGCAGATGAACGTCGTCGCGCCCAACGTCTCGACCGCGTCGAGCTTGCGCACCAACGCGTTCCTCGCCGCCATGTTCTGCGCCGCACGCGCCAGCGACAGCGTCACGGTCGGCAGCAGTCCCTCCGGCACCAGCGCGACAGTGACGCCGATGGCGAAGAGGAAACCTTCGGCGAGCGGGAGTCCCAGCAGCACTGCGACACCGAAGAAGACCGCACCGACGACGACCGCCATCACCGCGACGACCACGACGACCCTGTGCAGCTGGGACGCGAGCGGGCTGCGCGGCGGTTTCGCCTCCTGGGTCAACGTGGCGATGCCCGCCAGCTTCGTGTGCCCGCCAGTCGCGGTCACCAGCACCGATGCTTCACCTTCCGCGACGTAGGTGCCCGCGTAGACGTGTCGTCCCGTTTCAGGTCTCGCCGGAACGCTCTCACCGGTCAGCATCGACTCGTCGACGGCGAGCCCAGCCGCGGTCAGCACCTCGCCGTCAGCGCACACCCGAGCACCGGCCTCGAGCACCAGCTCGTCACCGACGACCAGTTCGGACGCGTCGACCTGCCGAAGGTGTCCGTCCCGGCGCACCGTGGCGCGCAACGGCATCAGATCACCCAACCGCTGCGCGGCGCGGTCGGCCCGATATTCCTGGGCGAACGCGAAAAGCCCGTTGAGCACCACCACCACGACGATCGCGACCGCCAGCGCGGGCATGCCCGCAACCAGCGCCAGCACCGCCGCGCCCCACAACATCAGCGCGAAGAAGTGCACCAACTGCTCCACCAAGAGCAGCAACGGATGCCTTCGCCGCGCGGCCGGCAGCGCGTTCGGGCCGTCGGCGTGCAGCCGCCTCGCCGCCTCGGCCGAGGAGAGTCCCGTTGTCGCGACAGTCATGACTGCATCTCATCCGGACCGGCGAAGGACACACAGGGCGTGACGTCCCACCGGATCGGGGCCGATGTTCCCTGTCCCGCTGTCCGTCCCGCCTCGACCCTGAGGGCATGGACACGGACAGCTACATCGCCTTCCTCGTCGTCAGCACGCTGCTGGTGGTGATCGATGCTGTGATCATCACGATCAGCGGGCGCAAGTACCTCGGCGACGACGACCACCCCGGCATGAGCGTGGCCGCCAGCTGGCTCACGACCACGTTGTTCTCGCTGATCGTGCTCGGGCTCGTCGCGCTGATCTCCACCGTCGACCTGCCCGTGGACGGCGAGCTGCAGAAGCTCGTGACCAAGCTCGGGATCGTGCTGCTCCTGCTGGCCTTGGCCCACGCGATCACGATGACGGTCCTGGCGCGCTACCGGGGAGAGGAGCGTCAGGAACACCTCGCCGACGAGCTGGCGGAGAAGAGCCGGGGACACAGGCGGAAGCCCGAGGTGTCGCCGTCGATCGAGCGCGACGAACCGTACTCGACTGCGTAGGGGGAAGAGATGTCCCGATTGCTCAGATCGGCTGCAGCCGGGTTGCTGACGGCAGTGCTGTGCCTCGGCATGTCCACCGGACCAGTGCTGGCCGACGGCCAGGCTCCGACCGGCCCGAGCGGCACGGTGTCGCCCAGTCCGCCGGAGACCGCACCCAGCGAGACCGCACCTACCGAGACCGCGCCTACTGAGACCGCGCCTACCGAGACCGACCCGGCAGAGCCCGGCCCGACCTCGTCCAGAACGCCCGAACCGACAACCACGTCCTCCGGGTCTTCCGCGCCCGTCGCGCCTGTCGTGCCGGCAGAACCGGCGGCGGAGCTGGCAGACCTGCGCCTGCGGGTGTGGTTCGACAAATCCTCGTACCGTGCGGACGAGACCATCTTCGTCCACGCGGCCGTGACGAACGCGGGTACCGCGACCGCGAACAAGGTCGTGCTGAGCTGGACCGGAAACCTGGACAACAGCTGGTGGCCTCCCTTCGACCTCTACGGGGTGCCGATCGAGCCGGGACAGACCGTCGAAGGAACCACCTACGGCAGACTGTCGACGGACGCGGAGGCGGTGCGGCTCGTCGTGACCGTCCGGCAGTTCGACGGTGAACCGGACGCCGATCCCGGCGACAACACGGTGACCGTGTCCGTACCGGTCGTCATCCCGCGCGGCAGCTTCCGCGGCACCATCTACGGGGACCGCGACGGCGATCACGTGATGGATCCCGGCGAGGCACTTGCCGGTGTCGGCGTGCACATCTCGGGTGGTTCCCCGCACACCGACCGCACCACCACCACCGACGCGTACGGCGTGGCCGTGTTCCGCGATCTGCCCGCCGGCAGCTACTACACGTTCGTGAACTGGTACGGCTCCGGGTGGTACGTGCCCAGCTGGGGCGGGACGGTGGACGGTGTGGACGACCCCGACGTCCTCCTCCGGGCAACGCCAGAGCTGTCGCAGGACAGGCTCAAGGCATCGTTGGCCTTCCCACAGGCGTCGTATCGGCGCGGCGACATCCCGCGAGCGGTCCTGTCGTTGCACAACACCAGCACCGTGCTCCTCACCGATCTGGTTGCCGACTGCGACAGCGCGGACGAGGGGGAGCTGACACCGGGCAGCCGGGGCGCCACCCTGCGGCCTGGTGAGAAACGCGACTTCGTCGTGACAACGGCACCGATCGGCGATGCCGAGGCTTCGACCGGCTACATCCGGTTGTACTGCATGGTCAGCGCCAGCGGCAGCAGTCTCACCCCTGGGCTCACAGCGCTCGCACGCGTTCCCGGTGGCGTGGCGCCGCGGGTGGCCGGCAGTCTCGTCAACCTGACGCACGACCCCATCCTCGGACCACCGAACGGCGTGGCGTTGCCGGGCATCAAGGTCTACCTGCGTGACCAGATCGACAAGAAGGTCGTCGCTCGAGCTGTCACCGATGCCAACGGCCTTTTCTCGTTCTACAACGTGCCGGCAGGCCCGTACCACCTCGGTGTGGTCGGCCCGTGGCGGCTCTACTACGGCGAGGAGTTCGTCGTGCGGGACGGTGAGAACGGCTACCCCTCGCACTACGTGGTCGTCCGCCCCGGACCCGATCAGCCCGATCCGGATGCCGTTCCGCCCGGAGGCACACCGCCGGGCGGTGGCCCGCCGCCGGACACCGCTCCACCTGGCGGCACACCGGAACTGGCCGCGACCGGTACAGGTGCTGCGCGACTCGCGTTGAGCGGTCTGCTCACCCTGCTCATAGGTGCCGGCCTGGTGCTTCTCGCACGTCAGGGTCCCAACGGTCCCGGCTCACGCAGGACCTAGGCCCCTCACGCCGTGCTGCCGCCGATGCGAGGTTCGAGAGCAGGCCATCGCCAGAGGCGGGAGCAAGAACCGTGTTCACGACCGAACGCATCGAGGTGCACGGCGCCGTGCAGGGTGTCGGGTTCCGGCCGCACGTCTTCCGCCTCGCGACCGAACTCGGCATCCACGGCGATGTGCGCAACGTCGGCGGGCACGTCGTGATCACCGCGTGCGGGCCGCCGGACACGCTCAGCGCGTTCCGGCAGGCTCTGCTCGAACGCGCACCACGCCACGCACGCATCGACAACATCACCGTCACCCCGCACGAAGACTCCAGGCGCAACGGATTCGTCGTGCGGGACAGCGGATTCGCGGCCGGGCCACGCACCGTCGTTCCCGATCTCGCGACCTGCGACGCCTGCGTGGCGGAGCTGTTCGATCCCGGTGACCGGCGCCACCGCTACCCGTTCATCAACTGCACCGACTGCGGACCGCGGGCGACGATCGTGGAGTCGATGCCCTACGACCGGTCCCGCACGACGATGCGCGGGTTTCCCCTGTGCGACTCGTGCTCGGCCGAGTACCACGATCCAGCCGACCGCAGGTTCCACGCCGAGCCGGTGGCCTGTCCCGGCTGCGGACCGCGGCTGCGCTGGGGCGCCGTGCCCGGCGGTGAGGCCCTGCGACTCGCCACCGCGGCGATCGCGCGTGGCGGCATCGTCGCGGTCAAGGGCATCGGCGGCTATCAGCTGGTCTGCGATGCCTCGGACGAGGCCGCCGTCGCCCGGCTGCGCAAGCTCAAGCACCGGCCGCGCAAACCGCTCGCCGTGATGGTCCGAGATCTCACCGCGGCACGCGAGTTGTCCGATGTGGACGAAGAAGCAGCCGAGCTGATGCACTCCCCCTCCGCCCCGATCATCGTGCTGCCCGCACGCGCCGGCGTGATGGACGTCGGGCTCTTCCTTCCGCACAGCCCGTTGCACCACCTGCTGATGCACGACCTCGCGCGTCCTCTCGTCGTGACCAGCGGCAACCGGTCCGGTGAACCGATCGTGATCTCGGACGAGGAGGCTGAGGCGACACTCGGACCGCTGGTGGACGGCGTCCTGTCGCACAACAGGCCGATTCTCACGCGCTATGACGACTCGGTTGTGCGCGCCGGGCGAATGGTGCGCAGGGCACGGGGATTCGCGCCGGCGTCCATGCCGTTGCCGGTGTCATCGCCCGCACCGGTGCTCGCGCTGGGCGCACAGCTCAAGCACACGACGGCGCTGGCGATCGGCGACCGCGCGGTTCTCGGACCGCACACCGGCGACCTGGAGAACACCGAGACGCTCACCGCGTTCGAACGCACCGCGGAAGCGCTGTGCCGTTGGCAGGGCGTGGTCCCGGAGTACTGCGCACACGACCTTCATCCTCGCTACCTGTCGACCCGGTACGCCGGACGGTGGGCGCGGAAGCACCGGATCCCTGTTCAACACCACCACGCGCACGTCGCGGCGACCGCTGCGGAACACGGTGTGCGGGGCCGGTTCATCGGTGTCGCGTACGACGGCCTCGGGCTGGGTGACGACGGCACCCTGTGGGGTGGCGAGATCCTTCTGGCCACGTACGGCGAGTACCGGCGGGTCGGCCGGTTCGGCCGCGCACCGCTGCCTGGAGGCGAAGTCGCGGTGCGCCGGCCGTCCCGCATGGCGCTCGGCTACCTCCACGGCGCAGAGGACTTCGGCGCACCGTCCATTCCGGACGTCCGGCCGACGCCGGAAGGCGATCTCGTGCGCCGCATGATCGAGCGGCAGGTCAACAGCCCGCTCGCGTCGAGCGCCGGGAGGTTGTTCGACGCCGCCGCCGCGTTGCTGGGGCTGTGCGAGGAGAACTCCTACGAGGGTGAGGCGGCGGTGGTGCTGGAGGCCGTGGCCTCGAACCACGAAGGCCCGGCGCTGGACTGGAAGCTGCACCGGCGTGACGGCATGTGGGTCTACGACCCCGTACCGACCCTTCGCGATCTCGTCACGTGCGGCGACGCGGCCGGTGTCACCGCCGCCCGGTTCCACACCACGATCGCGGAGGTCACCGCGGCCCTGGTGCGCGAGGTGGCGGGTGGGGTCCGCACCGTGTGCCTGGGCGGCGGGGTGTTCCAGAACCGCAGGCTGGTCGACGCCGTCGTCCGCGAACTCGGAGACTTCCAGGTGCTCGTCGGCGAGCGCGTGCCGGTCAACGACGGCGGGATCAGCTATGGCCAGGCCGCCGTGGCGGCGGCCCTGCTGGCAGGAGGGGACCGCTGATGTGTCTGGGGATTCCGGGACGGATCGTGACGCTGGACGACGCCGAGCCCCGCTCGGGGACCGTCGACTTCGACGGGCTGCGCCGGCCGGTCTGTCTCGCCTACACGCCCGAGGCCGAGGTCGGCGACTACGTGATCGTGCACGTCGGCTTCGCGATCACGCTGGTCGACGAGGAGGAGGCGGCCAAGACGCTCGCCGTGTTGCGCGCGATGCCGGACGCCATCGAGACGGAGCTGGGACCGTGAAGCACCTGCAGGAGTACCGCGATCCCGTGCTGGCCCGGCGCCTGCTGGCCGAGCTGCGGGCCACGGCCACGCAGCCGTGGACGATCATGGAGGTCTGCGGTGGCCAGACGCACACGATCGTGCGGCAGGGCATCGACGAGCTGCTCCCGGCCGGCGTCCGGATGATCCACGGCCCCGGCTGCCCGGTGTGCGTGACACCGCTGGAGATCATCGACAGGGCACTGGCGATCGCCGCGCGACCGGAGGTGATCCTCACCAGTTACGGCGACATGCTGCGGGTACCCGGTACGTCCGGCGATCTGCTCTCCCTCAAGGCCCGCGGCGCGGACGTGCGGGTGGTCTACACGCCCCTCGACGCCGTGCGCATCGCACAGGAGAACCCCGCACGCGAAGTCGTGTTCCTCGCGGTGGGCTTCGAGACGACCGCACCTGCCAACGCGATGGCGGTGCTGCACGCCGCCTCGGCGGGCGTGACGAACTTCAGCGCGCTGGTCAGCCACGTGCTCGTGCCGCCCGCAATCACGGCGCTCATGGACGAACCGGACACCCGGGTTCAGGCGTTCCTCGCGGCGGGTCACGTCTGCGCGGTCATGGGCTGGACGGAGTACGAGCCGATCGCGCTGAGGTACGGCGTGCCGATCGTGGTGACCGGATTCGAGCCGCTCGACCTGCTCGAAGGAATCCTGATGGCGGTGCGGCAGCTCGAACAGGGCCGCGCGGAGGTCGAGAACCAGTACGTCCGCGCGGTACGCCGTTCCGGCAACTCCGCCGCGCAGGAAGCGATGCGACGTGTCTTCCAGGTGACCGACCGGACGTGGCGGGGCATCGGCACGATTCCCTCGAGCGGCTTCGCGCTCAGCCCCGAGTTCGCCCGCTACGACGCCGAGACCCGTTTCGCGGTCGGTGATCTCGTGACGCGCGAATCGCCCGACTGCATCGCGGGCGACATCCTGCGCGGCACCCGTGTGCCGACCGACTGCACCGCCTACGGGCGCACCTGCACCCCCAGAACGCCACTGGGCGCGCCGATGGTGTCCAGCGAGGGCACCTGCGCCGCGTTCTTCAACGCCGGCCGAACCCTGGAGCACCGATGACACTCTCCTGCCCCGTCCCCCGCGTGGAAACCGAACGCGTCCTGCTCGGGCACGGCTCCGGCGGCCAGCTCATGGCCGAGCTGCTCGCCGAGGTCATCACGCCCGCGCTGGGCATCACCGGCCCGCTGGAGGATGCCGCCCTGATCGGGCTGGACCAGGTGTTCAGCACGGACAGCTACGTCGTGACGCCGCGGTTCTTCCCCGGCGGAGACATCGGTTCACTCGCCGTGCACGGCACGGTGAACGACCTCGCCATGCGCGGCGCCCGGCCGATCGCGCTCAGCCTCGCGTACATCATCGAGGAGGGCCTGCCGATCTCCGAGCTGCGCGACATCACGCACTCCGCCGCAGCCGCCGCCCGCGCGGTGGGCGTCCCGATCGTCACCGGTGACACCAAGGTGGTCGGGCGCGGTGCCGCCGACGGGCTCTACATCACCACGACCGGTGTGGGCGTCCGGCTTCGTGACGCGTGGCCGTCGGCGGCGAGCGCTGTGCCGGGTGACGTCGTGCTCGTGTCCGGGCCGATCGGCAGTCACGGCATCTCGATCCTCAACGCCCGCGAAGGACTGGGTTTCGACGCCGACATCGCGTCCGACAGTCAGCCGTTGCACGACCTGGTGGCCGCGATGATCACGGCAGGGGGCGCGGACGTGCACGTGTTGCGCGATCCCACGCGGGGAGGCCTCGCCACGTCGCTCAACGAGATCGCCACGGCTTCCGATGTCTGCGTGGAGATCGTCGAGTCGGCCGTGCCGGTGCCGGCCCTGGTCGCCGCCGCGTGTGAACTGCTCGGGCTCGATCCGTGGCACGTGGCCAACGAGGGCTGCCTGGTCGCGTTCGTGGCGCAGGCTTCGGCCGACGCGGTGGTGGCGGCGATGCGAGCCCTGCCGGAGGGGTCGGAGACCACGATCATCGGCGAGGTGACGCACGGAGTGCCCGGCCGCGTTGTGGCGCACACGCTGGTGGGGTCGTCGCGTGTCGTCGACGTGCTGGTCGGCGAGCAGCTGCCCCGGATCTGCTGATCCGGGGCAGCTGTCCGGCTTCCGGGTCTGGCAGCTCCGCGCGGACGACGTGAGCGCCTTCGTCGACGAAGTCCCCGATGTGCATCGGGTGCCGGGGTCCGAACGGCGACGCCGTGTCCTTTGCTGTTGCCCACCACCGGCATCACAGCCCGCACAGGGACCGAAGCGCCTCACCGGAGGGTCCTTGGTCACTGGGAGCGCACCGGCCGGGCCGTGACGATGAGGGATGAACTCAGGAGGTGGCGGACATGGACGTCGTGCTGGACCTCGACGGTCTCGACGCGCTCATCGGCGTGCTGCGCGAAGGCGGCCGTGCGGTCGTCGGACCGGTCTTGCGGGACGACGCGATCACGTTGGCCGAGCTGAGCTCCGCCACGGACCTGCCGAGCGGGTGGGGCGTCGAGACAGGTCCTGGCCACTACCGGGTACGTGAGCGGGCGGACGCCGCGGTCTTCGGTCATTCGGCCGGACCGCAGTCGTGGAAGAGATTCCTGCATCCGCCGCGTCGAGCGCTGGTTTCCAGCGACGGCGAAGGATTCCACTCCGCCGGGGACGACGCGCCGGACTACGCGTTCCTCGGCGTGCGGCCGTGTGACCTCGCCGCGATCGCCAAGCTGCGCCAGATCGTCGGCGGTAGAGCCCCGTTCGTGGTCGCCGCTCAGTGCACCGAGCCCGGCGAGGTGTGCTTCTGCGCCTCGATGGGCTGCGGACCCGCTGCGGGCGCCGGCTACGACATCGCGCTGACGGAACGGATCGATTCCGGCGGACACCGGTTCCTCGCGACCTCCGGCACCGAGGACGGCGCCGCGGCACTCGCCCGCGTACCCGCCCGCGCTGCGGCGCCGAACGACATCACCCTCGCCGAGCAGGACGTGGAGGCAGCGAGGGGGCGCATGGGCCGGGCGATGCCCGAACTGGACCTGCGCGACCTCCTAGCCTCCAGCCGGGACTCCGCGCACTGGGAGACCGTGGCCGAGCGGTGCCTCACCTGTGGCAACTGCACGATGGTCTGCCCGACCTGCTTCTGCGTCTCCGTCGAGGACACCACCGATCTCGACGGGAACGCGGAACGCTCGCAGCGCTGGGCATCGTGCTTCGAGATCGACTTCTCCCACCTCCACGGCGGTGCGGTCCGCACGTCCGGCGCCGCCCGCTACCGCCAGTGGATGACCCACAAGCTCGGCACGTGGCACGACCAGTTCGGCACGTCCGGGTGTGTCGGCTGTGGACGGTGCATCGCCTGGTGCCCGGCAGGGATCGACATCACCGAGGAAGCAGCAGCCTTGGCGGGAGGCAAGCGACCATGACCACACCCATGACCGACCTCGACGCACTTCCCCTGTTCACGCGCCTGTCGCACACCCAGCGCGCGGCGATCGCGGGGGTCAGCCGGATCGAGAACTACGAGCCCGGCACGCGGCTGTTCGAGGAGGGCGGACTCGCCGACCAGTGCTGGGTGGTGCTGACCGGATGCGTCATGGTCGACACGGTCGTGCCCCCGCGCGGCCGGATCACCCTGCAGAGCATCGGGCCCGGTGAACTCGTCGGATGGTCGTGGCTGGTGCCGCCGTACCGGTGGCACTTCGGCGCGACCGTCGTGTCCCCGACCAGAGCAGCCGTCGTGGACACCGGGGCGCTGCGCGCGCTCGCCGACGAGGACCCGGCACTGGGCTACCAGGTGTCGCTGATCCTGCTCGACGCGCTGCTGAACCGGTTGCAGGCCACCCGGATCCGTCTGCTCGACCTCTACCGGAACCCCGCATGACGACGTGGGTACCGACGCCCTACCGCGTGGTGACGCGCACCGTCGAGACACACGACTCGGCGACCCTGGTGCTGCGGCCGGTCGCCGAGTCGTTGCCCACGTTCCGGCCGGGCCAGTTCGCCATGCTCTACGCACACGGCATCGGCGAGGTGCCGATCTCGATCAGCGGTGTGCCCGGTGACGGCACGCTGGTGCACACCGTGCGCGCGGTCGGTGCGGTGAGCCGGGCACTGCACGACGCGGCGCCGGGCACGGTGATCGGAGTGCGCGGCCCCTTCGGCACGGCCTGGCGGCTCGACGACGTCGAGGACCTGCTCGTGGTCGCGGGCGGCATCGGGCTCGCCCCGCTCCGGCCGGTGCTCGGCCACCCCAGCCGACG
Source organism: Lentzea kristufekii (assembly GCF_033949925.1). Lineage (NCBI taxonomy): Bacteria > Bacillati > Actinomycetota > Actinomycetes > Pseudonocardiales > Pseudonocardiaceae > Lentzea > Lentzea kristufekii. Next base: position 11,167 of record NZ_JAXAVV010000011.1, on the reverse strand, counting down.
AACGGTTCTCGTTGCGGGCGCTCGCACGCCACAAGACCTGCTGTACGCGGACGAACTGGCAGCACTGTCCGATGTGGACGTCGTGCTCACCGTCGACCACGGCGACCACGACTGGCACGGCCGCATCGGCTTCGTCACCGAACCACTCGCGTCGATCCCGCTCGACCCGGACCGCACCACCGCGCTGCTGTGCGGCCCGGAGCCCATGATGAGGTTCTGCGCCAGGACGTTGCTCGGCCGGGGTGTGCCCGCCGCGCGGATCCAGGTGTCGCTGGAACGGAACATGCAGTGCGGCATCGGTCTGTGCGGGCACTGTCAGCTCGGGCCGCTGTTGTTGTGCCGCGACGGTCCGGTCACCGGCTACCCGGTGGCCGAACCCCTTCTGCTGGCGAAGGAGTTGTGATGCCCACGATCGCGGTGTGGAAGTTCACCTCGTGCGACGGTTGCCAGCTCACCCTGCTGGACTGCGAGGACGAGCTGCTGCCGTTGACCGAACGCGTCCACATCGCGCACTTCCTCGAGGTCACCAGCGTCAGCGAACCCGGGCCGTACGACATCTCGATCGTCGAGGGATCGGTGAGCACGCCCGAGGAGGCAGAGCGGATCCGCTGGATCAGGGAGCAGTCCGCGGTGCTGGTCGTCGTCGGCGCGTGTGCGACGTCGGGCGGCATTCAGGCGTTGCGGAACTTCGCCGACGTCGAAGAGTTCCGCTCGATCGTCTACGCCCGTCCCGAGCACATCGCGACGCTCGGTACCTCGACACCCATCTCCGCGCACGTCACCGTGGACCACGAACTGCGCGGCTGCCCCATCGACAAGGGACAACTGCTCGAGGTGCTCACCGCGCTGCTGGCCGGGCGAGCGCCCGATCTGCCTGATACGAGCGTGTGCACCGACTGCAAGCGCCGCGGCCTCACCTGCGTGATGGTCGCGCACGGCACCCCGTGCCTCGGGCCGGTCACACACGCCGGATGCGGTGCGCTGTGCCCAGCGGTCAACCGCGGCTGCTACGGCTGCTTCGGTCCGATGAACCGGCCCAACGTGCCCGCGCTGGTGCCGTTGCTCAGACGCAGCGGCATGGGCGACGAGGAGCTGCACCTGGTGTTCCGCACCTTCAACGCCAACGCGGAGTGGATATGACCCATCGAGCGAACCGCACGCTCCAGGTCGCCGGCCTGGCCAGGGTGGAAGGCGAAGGCGCGCTCCACGTGCGCACCGTCGACGGCGAGGTGGACCACGTCGAGCTGAACATCTACGAGCCGCCCCGGTTCTTCGAAGCGTTCCTGCGCGGCAGGAGCTTTCGCGAACCGCCGGACATCACCGCACGCATCTGCGGCATCTGCCCGGTGGCGTACCAGATGAGCGCGTGCCTGGCGATCGAGGACGTGTGCGGCGTGCGGGTGGACGGTCAGCTGCGAGCGCTGCGCAGGCTCCTGTACTGCGGCGAGTGGATCTCCAGCCACACCCTGCACATCTACCTGCTGCACGCTCCGGACTTCCTCGGCTTCCCGGACGGCATCGCCATGGCGGGTGCTCACCGGGCGGTGGTCGAACGCGGGCTTGCGCTGAAGAAGGCCGGCAACCAGATCATGGACGTGATCGGCGGGCGCGCGATCCACCCGGTCAACGTGCGCGTCGGCGGGTTCTACCGGGTGCCGGCAGCCGACGAACTGCGTCCACTCGCCACAACGCTGCGGCAGGCGCTGCGCGACGCGCTGGCCACACTCGAGTGGGTGGCCGGGTTCGACTTCCCCGACCTCGAAGTGCCGCACGATCTGATGGCGTTGCGCGACGTCGGCGGCTACCCGCTCGACCGCGGCACGCCGCACGTCAGCACCGGACTCGCCTTTCCCGTCGCCGAGTTCAGTGACCACGTCGTGGAGCACCAAGTGCCACATTCCACGGCCCTGCACGCACGGCTGGACGACCGGATGTTCCTGGTCGGCCCACTCGCCCGGTACAGCCTCAACTCCGACCGCCTCTCCCCTGTCGCCCAGGAGGCGGCCGCGGCTGCGGGACTCGGCCCGGTGTGCCGCAACCCGTTCCGCAGCATCGTCGTGCGGGCCGTCGAGGTCGTGTACGCCGTCGAGGAGGCGCTGCGGATCATCGAGTCCTACGAGCGCCCGGACAGGCCGTTCGTTGATGTGAGCCCGCGTGCCGGGGCCGGGCACGGCGTCACGGAGGCACCGCGCGGCTTGCTCTACCACCGCTACGAGCTCGACGCGTCGGGCCGGATCCTCAGTGCCGACATCGTGCCGCCCACGTCTCAGAACCAGTCGGCGATCGAGGCCGACGTGACGCAGGTGGTTCGATCGCACCAGCACCTCGACGACCACGCGCTGCAGTCGTTGTGCGAGCGGACGATCCGCAACCACGACCCGTGCATCTCCTGCTCTGCCCACTTCCTCGACTTCACCAGGGAACGCAGATGACCTCCGTGGTGATCGGGGTCGGCAACGAGTTCCGCCGCGACGACGGTGTCGGCCCGGCCGTGGCCCGTGCGCTGGCAGCGTCCGGTGTCCGCGCGGAGATCAGCGACGGCGACCCGGTCCGGCTGATGGAGGCGTGGGACGGCGCCGAGGTCGTGGTGATCGTCGACGCGGTCCGCTGCACGCCTTCAGCACCCGGCCGGTGGCACCGCACCACGTTGCCCCACACCATTCCGGCCGCCAGCTCGCACGGCTTCGGCGTGCCCGAGGCCGTGGAGCTGGCCGAGGCGCTCGACCGCCGGCCCGAGCAGCTCGTGGTCTACGCCGTGGAGGTGGCGGACGTCCGGTTCGGCACCGGGCTGAGTCCCGCCGTCGCCGCCGCCGTCACCGAGCTGGTCACCGCCGTACGGGCAGAGCTCGGCTGACGATCAGTTGTGCATCTTGACCAGGAGGCTCCGCAACTGGTCGTGAACGGCGTCCACCGCCTCGGTGAACGTCGGTGCCTCCGCCTTGGCGACCACCTGCGTGCCGTTGACGTCCAGGTTCACGTGCGCCGCGATCGCACGCGGGCCGGCCTGGATCAGCCGGACGTGGGCGAACTCGGCCGGTTCAGGTGCGTAGCGCGCCAGCGGTGCGATCTTGTCGTGTGCGTACTGCTTCGCGGCTACCGCGATCCGGTCGTCGAGCTCGACCACGACGTTGCCGATCTCCGTCGCGCCTGCGTGCTTCATCGAGAACCTCCATCGAAGTGATACCCGCACTCTCACCCATGACGATCTCCGATCGACAGGTCCGAAGGAGCCGGGCGAGGTAGGACCTGGGTCCCTGGTCCTGGGAGCCGGAGTCCGCGCGCAGCAACCCGAGCAGGATGCGCAACGTCGTGGTCTTGCCCGCGCCGTTGGGGCCCAGGAACCCGTGCACCTCACCGGCGCGGACGGTCAGGTCGAGACCGTCGAGTGCGGTCGTCCGGCCGAACGCCCTGCACAGGCCGGACACGGCGATCACATCTGCCATGGGTCGACGGTAGGCAGCCACCCGAGTGCCTTCAGGCATCAACGCGAACGAGCCTGGTCCCTGTTGCGGGAGGACCTGAGGCCCTGTCTCGCCACCCCGCTCCCGTTCGACGCTGATATCTGGAAAACGACCTCCAGGAGCGGTGATGAAGATCGACGAGCTGATCGCCAGGACCAAGGACTCGCTCGAGGCGAAGAAGGTCTACGCCGAGCCCTACGAGAAGGACGGGATCACCGTGATCGCCGCCGCGACCCTGTCCGGCGGATCGGGCGGTGGCAGCGGACGCGACGAGAAGGGCCAGGAAGGTGAAGGCGGCGGCTTCGGCCTCAACGCCAAGCCCGCCGGCGCGTACGTCATCAGCGACGGCAAGGTCCGCTGGGAGCCGGCGGTCGACGTGAACCGGCTGGTCGCCACCGCGGGCGCTGTCGCCGTCGCCGCTCTCTTCGTCGCGCTGCGCATCGTCAGGGCGAAGGCCCAGCCGCGATGATCTCGGCGCGGTGGTTGTTCCTCACGGGATTGACGTCACGACTCAAGGAGAAGCCATGAAGCCCCAGTCCCGCATCGTCGTCGGCGTGGACCCGTCGCCCGCCGCGAAGTCCGCCCTGGCGTGGGCCGTCCAGGAAGCGAAGCGCACCAACGCTTCTGTGCTGGCGATGTCGGTCAGTCAGCTCAGCCCGGCGTCCGCCGGTGCACACCGCAACGAGCTCACGGCCGCGGTCGACGCACTCGGCACGGCCGTCGACGGCGTGAGGATCGACCAGGAGGTGCCGCAGGGCCAGCCTGGTCAGGTCCTCGTCGAACGTTCGGCGGACGCCGGCCTCCTGGTGGTCGGCGACCACGGCCACCACCGGGCGGGCGTGCACGTGATGAGCTCCGTCACGGCGTACTGCCTCAGGAACTCCCGCTGTCCGGTCGTCGTGGTGCCGTTGGAAGGAGCGCACCGGGGCGGTCCTTTCATGCTCCGGGCTGAGACGCCGGTTCGATGACGTTCGGGCCGTGGACGACGTGTGGTTCGCGATCGCGGAAGGCGGAACCTGCGGCGGGAGAACCTGCGGTTCTTCGCCGATCTCCACGGTGCCGGTCGAGTTCTTCAGCCCCGCGTCGCGGACGGCGGCGTTCGCGACCCCGCACGGCTGGGCCAGCGACGGCTTCGCGGCACTCACCAGGCGCGGCGGCGACCTGTTCACCATCGCGCCGCATCTGGGCGTGCTGCTGGGCTTTGCGACCCTGCTGTTCAGCCTCGGCGCGTGGGCGCTGCGTCGCGCCGTGACTCGATGAGCAGTTCGGCGATCGCCTTGTGCAGCGCCTCGGCCAGCACGTCGACGTCCGGGGTGCTGTCGCGGTCGGCGGTGATGCCGATCGCCACCCTGTCGGTGTACGACAGCACCGCGATGCCGGTCCTGATCCGGATGGCGATCGGTACGTACGGCAGGATCTCGACGATCCGGCGCCCCAGCACCTTCAACGGTTTGCGCGGACCTGGCACGTTCGTGGTCACCGTGACGATGCTGCGCTGCGGCATCATGGCGCCGAGCCGCACGCTCCAGGCGAGCGGCGCGAACGGCTCGTGCCGCGCGAGCAGGGCCAGCGTCTGACCGGACTCGGCCTGGTGTTCCTGCTTGGCGTCGGTGAAACGCCGATGGACCTGGGCAAGCGCCTCGACGGCAGTCTCCGCGTCGACCGGCAGGAACGCGAGCCGCAGGCTCACCTGGTTGTCCAGTTTGCGATCGCCGCGGACCGACACCGGCACCATGGTCCGGACACTGTGCGGTGACGGCCGTTCCCCACGCTCCAGCAGGAGCGCGCGGTAAGCCTGGGTGATCGCTGCCAGCACCACGTCGTTCACCGTCACGCCGAAGGTGTGCGCGATCTCCTTGACCTCGGGCAACGAGGTGCGCACCAGCCGGTAGAGCCGGGGTGAGCCGAGCTGCCCGAACAGCGTCGACGGGCGAACCGGCAGCAACGACCACACGAGCGAGAGCAGACCGCCTGCCAGATCAAGTGGTGCACGCACCACGTTGGCCAGCAACGAAAGCAGGCTCGAAGGCGAGGCGTCGTCCGGAGGCTCCGGCGCGGGCGCGTCGCCGTACATCACGTCGTACATCATGGTGCCGCTCACGCCGTCCGCCATGCAGTGGTGCACCTTGGCCAGGACGGCCCATCGCCCGTCAGCGAGGCCCTCCACCACCCAGTACTCCCACAACGGCCGTTCACGGTCGAGGCGCTGCCCCATGATCCGTGCGATCAGCGCGCACAGCTCGGCGTCGCCGCCCGGTGCGGGCAAAGCGGTGCGGCGCAGGTGATAGGTGAGATCGAACGCCGGATCGTCCTGCCACTGCGGTGTGCTCAGGTCCAGCGGCGTGCGCACGAGCTTCTGCCGGGCACGAGGCAACACGTGCAGCTTCGAACGGATCAGTGCGAGGAACTCGTCCTGGCTCGGTGCCGGTCCCTCGACGACCGCCACCGAGGCGATCGCCAGCGAAGCGTGCGGGTCAGCGTCCTCGACCTCGAGGAACGCGGCGTCCAACGGGCTGAGCTGGTCCATCTCCTCAGTGCAGCACCAGCGGACTTCACCGCCCACGGCCCAGCGTCCTGCTTTCCGCGAGGCCTTCGGCCCTGCCCGCGCGGGCCTGCGGCGATCACGCTGAGAGGACGTACCAGGCGACGAGCACACCGCCGAAGTTGGTCGCGAGATGCACGAGTGCCGGGGCGAGCACGCCCCGGCCGGTGTGCCGCCACCACTGGTTGCCGGCGCTGTTCGCGCTCGGTGCGAACTCACCGTTCTTCGACGGCAGGGACACCGGGCACGCCAGCTGACGAACGACCGTCTGGTCGCGCTGGCCGGTCTGCGGTGTGCCTCCGCGGTTCCACAGCGCGGCCCACTACGACGACCTCGTCGCGCGGCTGGTCGACGCCGGTGTCATCGCCGACGCCGGAATGGTCCATTACCACGTCCGCCCGTCCCGGCACGTCCCCACGGTCGAGGTACGGGCCGCAGACGTCGCGACGACCGTGGAGGAAACGCTGCTGCAGGCCGCACTCACACGAACGCTCGTCGGCACCGCACTGGTCTGCACACCAAGGGAAAACCGTCCGGACGCAATCATCCGCGCCGCATGTACACGAGCCGCCACGGTCGGGCTGGAGGGCCGCTGCCTCGACGCGGTGACGGGCCGGGCCTGCACGGGATGGGCCCTGGTCGACCACTTGGTGTCGCACGTGCACGACACGCTGCGCGACGCCGGCGATCTCAGGTTCGTGGAGCACCACCTGGCCTGGCCGAGGAAACACGGCGGCGGGGCGGCAAGACAACGCCTCGTGTTGCGGGAAAGCGGTGACCTCCGCGCCGTCGTCGACCACCTCAGCGTGACGTCATCAGGGCGGCAGTGGCCGACGACCCTTCCACGTGGGACCGAAGGCCACTGACCCGTGAGCGCGCCTGGGGACATCGTGGTCGTGGAAGGGAGACAACCATGTCCATCGAACAGAAGACGGAGGCCCGCCTGCGCGGCGAGGCGCTCGTCGACAAGGTCAGGCAGCTCATCCACGAGGGCAACGTCCGGCGTCTGATCATCAAGAACGACAAGGGACACACCGTGATGGAGATCCCGGTCACCGCCGGCGTGGTGGCCGCGATCGCCGCGCCCGTCGTGACGGCCATCGGTGCCATCGCCGCGCTCGCGGTCGACTGGTCCATCGAGGTCGAGCGGCAGGGAGAACAGCCGTGAAACCCGTGCGGCTGTGGGTCGGGCTGGTGCTCGTCACACTCGGCGTGTTCGGCATCCTCGACGCGGTCGACGTACTCCACGCCGGACCCGTCGTCGCGGACTGGTGGCCTGCTGCCGTGGTGGTTCTCGGGGTCGTCGCGATGGCCTCGCAGCGCCGGGTGTCGCTCGGGCCCGTCGTGCTCGTCGTGCTCGGGCTCGTGCTGCTCGCCGGCACGCTCGACTGGACGACAGGGGACCTCCTGGTGCCCACTCTGCTCGCCGGGGTCGGTATCGCCGTGCTCGTCGGACTGCGCAGGCACCACGGGACCCGCACACCCATCGCGGTGTTCGGCGGCGCGACCACGCGGGAGCGCTCTCAGCACCTGCGGCACGCCGACGTCTCGGCCATCTTCGGTGGCGCGACGCTCGACCTGCGCGAGTCGCACATCGACGAGGACGCCGACATCGACGCCTTCGCGCTCTTCGGCGGCGTCGACGTGCTCGTGCCGGAGGGCTGGCGCGTGTCGGTCGGGGGCCTGCCCTTCATGGGCGGCATCGAGGACAAGACCGACAACAGCGACCACGCCCTCCTCGACGACGCGCCCGTGTTGACCGTCAACGGCACCGCGCTGTTCGGCGCCGTAGTGGTCGCGAACCACCCGAAGCCATGACAGACCGCTTGCGCCAGCAGCACCGGGGCGGCATCGCCGCCCCGGTGCTGCTGGCGCTCGCGTACGTGTGCCGGCAGGCCGCGGTGGTACTGGTCGGCCGACTGTCGACGACCTGCTCAACCTGGTCACCGGCCAGACCAGACAGATCCTGGGCGGTGCGACCGCCGCCGCGATCGGCACCGCTCTCGCCGGTGCGCTCCTGAGCCGCCCCTTGCGCTGACAGGCGCGCGTCAAGCCGGGGGTGCACAGGGCTGCACCACGACGGAACACACCCCTGGCACGGACCCCGCCAGGGCGGTCGCGGTCAGTTCTTCCCCGCGGTCGTGGAAGGTTCCCAGCACGGTGGCCGCACCGCCCAGCACGACAACGTCCCACGAGCGCGCGCCGAGGTTGTCGCACAACAACTTGCTCACCCTCGCCGCGGTGGCTTCGTCCTGCGGCATGAGTGCTCGCATCAGATCCTCGCGGCTCACCACGCCGATCACCGCACCACCCCACACGACGGGCAGTGACCGGTAGTGGTGGCCGAGCAGTTGCCGGGCCACCTCCCCGACCGGCATGTCGGCGTCCACCGCCACGACGCGCGGGGTCATCGCGTCCGCTACCCGCGGAGCCGAGCTCCTCGCCCGCAGCTGCTCGCGCAGCAGGTCCTCCCCCGACACCAGGCCGACCAGCTCGCCGTTCCCGCCGACGACCGGCAGAGCGGCGAAGCCGTGCTCCGCGACGAGCGCTGCCGCCTCCTCGACCGTCGCCTGTGGCGACACAGTCACCGCAGGCGACGACATCACGTCGAAAGCACGCATCCTGACCACCTCCGTTGCTCCACCACAGGCGTTTCGCCCTCACTTCGTTGCCCACCGTCAAGTGGCCCGGCTCCTGGAGACGTTGGACTCTGCCCCGCTCGCCGTCGGCGACCGATCCTCAGGTTCATGACCTACGAAGTGAAACTCACCGAACTGGCCTCCACCGTCACCTGTCACCAGCGAGTCCGCACCGCACCGGCCGACATCGCCGACGCCGTCGGCCGAGGTCTGGAGGAGCTCTACGAGTTCGCGACGGCCTCCTCGGTCACGCCGGCAGGACCGCCGCAGCTCGCCTACCCCGGGCCTCCCACCGACGGCGAGTTCGAGCTCGACCTGTTCCTGCCGATCTCGGGCACGCCCGCTGCGCGTGGCCCGATCGACGTGGTCGTCCTGCCCTCGGGACCGGTGGCGCAGACGTTCCACCGCGGCCGCTACGACACCATCCCCGCCGCGTACGAGGCCGTGTTCGCCTGGATCCACGAACACGGCCTCCACCAGGCAGGTCCGCCGCGCGAGCTCTACCTCACCGGCCCGGACGCGGCAAGCAGCGCCGACGACTACCTCACCGAGGTAGTCGTGCCGTTGCGCCGGGACTGACGAGCCGTCAGCGCGGCCACGAGCATCACGACCAGACCCAGCAACAACATGACGCCACCACCGATGATCAGGCCGATCGACAGCGGTCGCAGCACGGGCACCTCGGCCTGTGCTGCGAGACTGGTGTCGACCACCCGTGACCGGTCGGCGTTGAGCACCACCGCGGTCCAGCTGCCCTGCTCGGCTCGCCAGGTCACCTCGCCGGTACCCGACGCGGCCCAGAACGTCTGCACACCGGGATCGGCCGGTGCGCCGCCGTCGCGGTGCCAGTACGTCACGCGCGATTCGGCCGTGCTGACCTCGTCGTGCTCCACACCGGACAGATAGCGCGTGACGTCGTTCGTTCTGCCGATGCCGACGAACACGTCGTCGTCCGCCTTCAGCCGGACCTCGCCGAGCCAGTTGTCGGCGAGCACCCAGTCCGCGTCGGTCCAGCGCAGCTCCAGCGTGCCGAACTCCAGCGCGTATCCCGCGCTGCGGAACGACTCCGAGCCGGTGCTCAGGAATCCGGCCACATCACGTTGCGTCGAGTCGGCCCAGAGCCCGACCCCACCCGTGCCACCGACAGCGCCACCGGTCATCATCAACAGCGCGCCGATCACGACCGCGATGACACGTCCAGGAGTCCAGCCCTGATGTCCAGGAGCGGGTGGCGGCGGTTCCTGGTCGATCGTCGTGGTGCCGGGCTCGTCGCCGCCCGAGTCGAACCGGAACGGCGGATAGGTGTCCGTCATCAGTCCGGCATAGGCGGCCAGGCGCAACGCCCAGCGGTCCATGCCGAGCACGAAGTCGAACAGCCCCTTCGGATACCGCCCGGTGAACAGCAACGCCACGCCTGCGAACAACGCCATCAGCCCGACCAGCCCGCCGCCGGAGTTGTAGACGGTTTGCCCTGTCTGGTAGGCGACATAGCTGCCGCCACCGACGAAGAACCCGACGATCAGGTAGTGCGGGATCGCGAGCAGCCACCACTTCACCAGCACCAGTCCGCGAGAGAGGTGTTCGGGGTAAGCGATGTCGAGCGTCGCCGGGTAGTCCGGCTCGGCCCCGAGGCTGAACGGCGGGTAGCGGTCGGTCGCCAGCGCGCCGTAGGTGTAGTAGGCGACGCGCCACGACCAGCGCAGCACGCCGACGTTGAAGTCGAACAGCACGCGCGGATAGCGGCCGGTGAACAGGATCGCGAAGAACGCCACCACGCTGAACACCACGAACCCGAGCCACAGGAACGCCAGCACCACGTAGTGCGGTATCGCGAGGAACCACTTCACCAGCCACAACCACCGGCTCAGTCCGGGGTCGAGCCGCGCGTGCACGTGCACCGGATAACCGGTGGCGGCGGTAGTCATCGTTGCCTCCCTATGTCTCGTCGCTTGCTGGCGGGCAGTTCCGGAGGGTCGCCTCGTGCGTCGCCCAGCGCAGGGCCTGGTCGGAGGCGGGCGTCCCGTCGACACCGACGACGATCGGCGCGTTCTCGGTGGTCATGGCGGCTCCTCGTCGACACGGATCTCGATCTCCGGCGGTTGCCGGAGCGTGTTGTGCACGGTGCAGTGGTTCGCGACTGCCTGCAGCGCTGCTTTCTCCTGCGGTGTCAGCGAAGCGGTCACCTGCACGGTCACGCGGATCCTGGCCACGCGGGCCGGCCGGTCCGTCGCCATCGCGTAATCGGCGTGCACGGTGTGACCGGCTCGCGACAGTTCATGACGGCGTAGGAACGTCCCGGAGTAGTGAGCGACGCACGTCGCGAGTGACGCCACGAACAGCTCGATCGGAGACAACGCGCGATCGGTGTCCGGTTGGTCGGTGTGCAGTTCGTGGGCACGGAGCCGGATCATGAACTCGTCGTCGCGGACGTGCTGGACGGTGAGCCGGTGCAACACCGGAGGTGTGGGGACTGTGGTCATGACGGTGTCCTCGAGTCGGGAACGGGTCGGCCGCGGCGACGTCCG
>NZ_JAXAVV010000106.1:0-314 GCF_033949925.1 Lentzea kristufekii | reverse complement strand
GTGTCGGGCAAGCTGAACCCGAAGGTGAACCTGGTCTCGACGCTGAACGGTGCCGAGTTCACGGTGTTCGCGCCGGTCGACTCGGCCTTCGCGAAGATCGATGCCGCGACGATCGAGAAGCTCAAGACCGACGACGCGCTGCTGACGAAGATCCTGACGTACCACGTCGTTCCGGGCCAGATCACGCCTGACAAGATCGCCGGCGACCAGAAGACCGTGCAGACCGGCACCGTGAAGGTGAGCGGTTCGGGCAACGCCATCAAGGTCAACGACGCCAACGTGATCTGTGGTGGCGTGAAGACCGCCAACGCCAC
>NZ_JAXAVV010000105.1:0-330 GCF_033949925.1 Lentzea kristufekii | reverse complement strand
GGCAGTGCCAGCAAGGCGGCAGTGCCAGCAAGGCGGCAGTGCCAGCAAGGCGGCGGTGCCACCGAACACAGGCTTCGCCGGCGGCGGCTGCTGCCAGAGGCGGCTGCTGGGCGAGCTGGCGGGCGACTCCGGTCTTCCACCCTCGCAGCTGCTGCCTACGTCGCTGGTGCTTCTGCTCTAGCGCCTGATCCGGCGCGAGCCCTGGGCAGCGATGCCTGCTGGGCAGCGATGCCAGCAGGGCGCGATGCCACCGAACACAGGCTTCGCCGAGGGCAGCGGTGGCTGCCAGAAGCGGTGGCTGCCAGAAGCGGTGGCTGCCAGAAGCGGTGG
>NZ_JAXAVV010000104.1:0-376 GCF_033949925.1 Lentzea kristufekii | reverse complement strand
CGCTGCTGACGCGGCGTCAACACCGCTGCCGCACAACGCTTCAGGTACGCGTAGTAGCCGGAGGCCGAGACGCTCAGCAGGCGCGCCATGCGCCGGACCGCGAACCGCTCGCCCTCGGTCACGCCGGCGATGTCATCGGGGCCGGCGTACTTGGCCATCAGAGCGAACCGGGCCGGTTCTTCTGCATCGCGGCAAAGTACGCCGAGGCTTTTACCAGGAACGCGTTGTCCTTCTCCAGCTCGGCGACCTGTTTACGCAACCGCTGCAGCTCGGCCCGCTCGGCCGCCTCCAGCGGGTTCTCGCCCTGAACCTCGGCGGCGGCGATCCGGCGCCGCTCGTCTTTGACCCAGACGCTCAACATTCCCGCGTCGATCCC
>NZ_JAXAVV010000103.1:0-392 GCF_033949925.1 Lentzea kristufekii | reverse complement strand
GCACACAGGTCTCCAGAATCGTGCGGGCGACCAGCGGCGCGGGTCCGGGTAGCCGTAACGCCTTGCGCCGCTGGAGATACTCGGTCAGCACCACAACGAGACCCGAGCGGCCCTGGCCGAACCAGACCTCGGCCAGCTCTGGCAACTCGGGGGCGCAGCGGTCGACCAGCTTGATGCCGACCCGGTGCCGGGACAGCGTGTCGTACAGGTTCGTGATGATCTCGCTCAGCTCCACGGCGAGCGGGCCACGTCGTCGTTTCGACAACGCCTCGACCAGTCGCAGCTGCTCGACCTCGCCCCTCAGCCGCTCGGCCACCATCGCGGCCAGCTCGCCTTCCGCCGGCGCACGGACCGGCAGGTCGGCCACCTCGGGCAGCGGCTCCGCCCCGTCG
>NZ_JAXAVV010000102.1:0-392 GCF_033949925.1 Lentzea kristufekii | reverse complement strand
ACACGCAGGTCTCCAGGATCGTGCGAGCGACCAGCGGCGCCGGTCCGGGCAGCCGTAACGCCTTGCGCCGCTGGAGATACTCGGTCAGCACCACAACGAGACCCGAGCGGCCCTGGCCGAACCAGACCTCGGCCAGCTCCGGCAACTCGGGGGCGCAGCGGTCGACCAGCTTGATGCTGACCCGGTGCCGGGACAGCGTGTCGTACAGGTTCGTGATGATCTCGCTCAGCTCCACGGCGAGCGGGCCACGTCGTCGTTTCGACAACGCCTCGACCAGTCGCAGCTGCTCGACCTCGCCCCGCAGCCGCTCGGCCACCATCGCGGCCAGCTCGCCTTTCGCCGGGGCACAGACCGGCAGGTCGGCCACCTCGGGCAGCGGCTCCACCCCGTCA
>NZ_JAXAVV010000101.1:0-406 GCF_033949925.1 Lentzea kristufekii | reverse complement strand
GGGCCAGCGTCTCATCACGGCTGGTGATTTCAACGGTGACGGTAAGACGGATGTCGCGGCGATTTCGGCCGATGGCACGATGGAGCTGTACACCGGGAACGGTGCTGGTGGTCTGGGTTACAGCAATGCGATGAGTGGTCCGGGGCATTGGGCGGGTCAGAAGGCGATCACTTCTGGTGATTTCAACGGCGACGGTAAGGCGGATGTCGCGGCGATTTCGGCCGGCGGCACGATGGAGCTGTACACCGGAAATGGTGCTGGTGGTCTGGGTTACAGCAATGCGATGAGTGGTCCGGGGCATTGGGCGGGTCAGAAGGCGATCACTTCTGGTGATTTCAACGGCGACGGCAAGGCGGACGTTGCGGCGATTTCGGCCGATGGCACGATGGAGCTGTACTCCGGAAAT
>NZ_JAXAVV010000100.1:0-443 GCF_033949925.1 Lentzea kristufekii | reverse complement strand
GCCGTGTCCTGCAGGGCCGCCGCTTCGAGGTTTCCGCTGGTGAGCCGATGGGCCACGTCACGAACCGTGCTTCGCTGCGCAGTGGCGTAGCCGAAGAGCAGGCGGCGGGCCTCGTCGGTGCTGGTGTCGAGGGTGCCGGCGACCATGCCGGTGGCGTGCGCGAGCATCACGCGGTCGTTGAGCGTGGTCAGGGTCTGCTCGGCGAGCCGGTGGGTGCGCGCGGGATCGTCGTCCTGCGACAGGCCCAGCACCGTCAGGTCGGCGAGCACCTGCCCGAGCCGTTGCTGCCACTCCTGCCACGGGGTGACCGACGCGTAGAACACGTTGAGACCGCCGACAGCGTCTCCGGCCAGGCGCATCGGCACGGCGTGCACCGCGCGGAACCCGGCGCCGAGTGCGGCCCGGGTGAACGCGGGCCAGCGGCCAGAGGCGTCTTCGAGGTT